>CP053031.1:3098106-3421728 GCA_021496505.1 Thermoleophilia bacterium SCSIO 60948
GAGCAGGGCGACCGCGTCGCGGTCGTATTGCCGCCGACGCCCGAGACGGCCGCGGTCTTCTTCGGCGTGTGGAAGTGCGGCGCGATCCTGCTCTCGATGTCGGTCCTCTACGGCGACGACGGGATCCGCCATCGGCTCGACGACTCGGGCGCGAAGCTCGTCGTGACCGACGAGGCCAACGCCCCGCGCTTCGAGGGGATGCCGGTCGGCAAGGTCGTCGTCCTCGACGAGGACTGGCTCGGCTCGCAGAGTGAGGAGTTCGACGCGGTCGACACCGCCGCCGACGATCCGGCCCAGCTCTACTACACGTCCGGCACGACCGGCCTCGCCAAGGGCATCGTCCACGCCCATCGCTACGTCCTCGCCCACAACGAGTTCGTCTACTGCCACGAGGTCCAAGAGGGCGAGCGCTTCCACGGGATGGGCGAGTGGGCCTGGGCGGCGGGCATCGCGCCGCTCCTCGGTCCGTGGCTCCACGGCGCCGTCCAGGTCGTGCTCCAGCGCGAGGGCGGCTTCGACCCGGAGCAGCAGCTCGACTTCCTGAGCCGCAACGAGGTCACGAACGTGTTCACCACGCCGACGGCGATGCGCTCGATGATGAGCATCGAGAACGCGGGCGAGCGCTACCCGCAGCGGTTCCGCCGCGTCTGCTCGGCCGGCGAGCCACTCAACCCGGAGGCGATCCGCTGGTTCCGCGACGAGTACGGGATCACCGTGCTCGACTACTACGGCCTCACCGAGAGCTATCCGCTGTGCGCGAACTATCCGTTCATGGAGGTCCGCGAGGGCTCGATGGGCAAGCCGGCGCCGGGCTGGGACGTCAAGATCCTCGACGAGGACGAGAAGCCCGTCGAGCAGGGGGACAAGGGTGAGATCTGTCTGCGCGCGCGGTCGAACCCGCACTGGCCGATCGGCTACTGGAACCGGCCCGAGGACACGGAGGCGGACTTCGGCGGCGCGTGGTTCCACACCAAGGACGCCGCCTCCCAGGACGAGGACGGGTACTTCTGGTACGAGGGCCGCGCCGACGACGTGATCATCTCCGCCGGCTACCGGATCGGTCCGTTCGAGGTCGAGTCGGCGTGCCTCGAGCACGACGCGGTCGCCGAGGCCGCGGCGGTCGCCAAGCCGGACGAGCGGCGGGGCAACATCGTCAAGTGCTTCATCGTCCTCGGTGAGGGGCGCGAGGCCTCCGACGAGCTCGCCGACGAGATCTCGCAGTTCGTCCGCGGGCGGCTGTCCGCCTACGCCTACCCGCGCGAGATCGAGTTCGCGACCGAGCTGCCGAAGACCCTGACGGGCAAGATCCGCCGCATCGAGTTGCGCGAGGCCTGATCCGGGGCGGCACCGGGCGCCGTAGCCGCCACACCAGCGCGGGTCGAGAGCGACCCGCCGTCGAAATGACAGGTGGCAGCGATGGCGAATCTGAAGATCGAGGACGTCGACGTCGACGGCGCGGTGCGCGACAGCGCCGAGCGCGCGAGCTTCGAGCTCGAACGCGAGGGCGATACCCGCGCCGCGTTCCTCAAGAAGGCCGGTCTCGCCGGAGGTGCGGCGATCGGCGGCGGCGCGCTGCTCGGCGGCCTGGTCCCGGGCTCGGCGCTCGCGGCACCGAAGGGCGGGCGTCCGCCGCGCAGCTTCGGTCGCGGCGACACCGGGATCCTGAACTACGCGCTCACGCTCGAGTACCTCGAGTCGGCGTTCTACAACCGGGCCCAGAAGAACCAGGACACGACGCCGTTCATCACAGACGACTCGACGCTCCGCTTCCTCGCCGCCACGGTCCGCGACGAGAAGGCGCACGTCAAGACGCTCCAGCAGGTGCTCGGCCGCAAGGCGGTCGACCGTCCGACGTTCGACTTCGGAAACACGGTCAGCGACCAGGACGCGTTCCAGCAGACGGCGTTCGCGCTCGAGAACACGGGCGTCTCGGCCTACCTCGGCCAGGCCTACAACATCAAGTCGCGCGCGGTCGGCGAGGCCGCGCTCTCGATCGCGACGATCGAGGGACGCCACGCCGGATTGATCGGCGAGATCGTCGCCGCCGCCGCGGGTGACGACTACGAGGAGTCGGCGAACAGGATCGCCCCGGACGGCCCGTTCGACAAGCCGCTGAGCGCCAAGCGCGTGCTGCGGATCGTGAAGAGCACCGGCTTCATCCAGTAGCGGCCGGCACCGGTGGGAGCCGCCGAGTCTTTAGGGGATCCAGAGACTCGGCGGTGATCCGCCGCCTCGTGGGTGGCCGTATCCCAACCGAAGGACCGACTCGCCTGGGAGCCGTGTGGCGGGTCGAGAACCGACAGAAGGTGGACCTCTCCACATGTCAGCTGAGCATCTCGATCTGGACAGCGTCGACGTCGACGGCGCCGTTCGTGAAAGCGCCGAGCGCGCGAGCTTCGAGCTCGACCGCGACGGTGACACCCGCGCCGACTTCCTCAAGAAGGCCGGCCTCGCCGGCGGTGCCGCCATCGGCGGCGGTGCGCTGCTGGGCGGCCTCGTCCCGAGCGCCGCGATGGGAGCCGATGCCCCGCCCGCGAGCAAGTTCGGTCGCGGCGACGTCGGAATCCTGAACTACGCCCTGACGCTCGAGTACCTCGAGGCCGAGTTCTACAAGGAGGCCCAGCGCAACCAGAACAACCCGCCCGAGACGATTCCGGGCGTTCCCGGGCAGCCGTTCATCACCGACGAGTCGACGCAGAACTTCCTGCGCGCGGTCGTCCGTGACGAGAAGGCGCACGTCGCGTTCCTCAAGAAGGCGCTCGGCAACAAGGCCGCGAAGAAGCCGCGCTTCGACTTCCGCAACACGACCTCCGACGAGCAGGCGTTCCAGCGGACGGCGTTCAAGCTCGAGAACACCGGTGTCTCGGCCTACCTGGGCCAGGCCTACAACATCAAGTCGAAGTCCGTCGGCAAGGCGGCGCTCTCGATCGCGACGATCGAGGGTCGCCACGCTGGTCTGATCGGCGAGATCCTCCGCGGCACCCCGAAGGGCATCGCTCCCGACGGCCCGTTCGACAAGCCCGCGGGCGCCAAGGCGACCCTGCGCGCGGTCAAGCGCACCGGGTTCATCCAGGGCGGTGGCGGCGGCAACTGATCCGCCGGCGGCCCTGCGCCGCTACGAGATGTACCCAGGACCCGGCCGGCGCCCTCCTCCCGGGGCGTCGGTCGGCGTTCCGGGCCTTGCGCGTTCCTCTAGCGTCGAGGCATGAGCCACTACGAGCGCCTCGCCTCGCTGCCGATCGAGATCTCCGGCTACGAGCTCTCCCAGCACGATGTCGAATACGGGAGCTTCACCCGCGGGTCAACCGTCGTCGAGCTGAGCGGAGGAGGCCAGACCGGCCTCGGTGAGGACGTCGTATACGACGTCCTCGATCACATCGCCCATCGCGACGCCGGCCCGGTCCACGACTTCACGCACGTGCGGACGCTCGGCGAGTTCTGCGAGCTCGCCGGCGAGCTCGACATGTTCGGCGGCGCGCCACCGCTGATGGCCGCCTCGGCGCACTACCGCCGCTGGGCGTACGAGTCGGCGGCGCTCGACCTGGCGCTCCGCCAGGCGGGGATCCCACTGCACGAGGCGCTCGGGATCGATCCCAAGCCGCTCAACTTCATCTGCTCGACCCGGCTCTCCGGGATCCCGGACCCCGACGCGACCGATCGCCAGGCCTCCAACCTCGAGCCGATCACGAAGCGGCTCGAGCGCTATCCCGGCCTGCGCTTCAAGCTCGACCCGGAGAACGACTGGACGGCGGAGCTGATCGACGAGCTCAAGGGCCTGGCCGGGGTCGACGTCCTCGACATGAAGGGCCACTACAAGGGGACGCCCGTCGACGTCGAGACCGACCCGGAGCTCTACGCGCGCTCGATCGCCGCCTTCCCGGAGGCCTGGATCGAGGACGCAGACCTGACGCCCGAGACCCGCGAGGTCCTCGCCGGCCACGAGGACCGGCTGACCTGGGACGCGCCGATGCACTCTCTCGATGACGTGAAGGCACTCGAGCGCGAGCCGAAGGCGATCAACTCGAAGCCGTCGCGCTGGGGCTCGATCGAGGAGCTGCTGAAGGTCGTCGAGTACTGCGCCGAGCGCGGAATCCAGGTCTACTCGGGTGGCCAGAGCGAGGTATCGGTCGGCCGCGGCCAGGTCCAGTACATCTCCTCGCTCTTCCACCCCGACTCGACGAACGACATCGCGCCGTCGGGCTTCAACGACCCCTCAGTGCCGGCCGGGCTGCCGACGCCGCCGATGGACCCGGTGCCGAGTGCGACCGGGTTTCGCTGGGGCGAGTAGAGGTCGCGAGGGGCACGGGAGCGACGGGACTCGAACCCGCGGCCTCCGGCGTGACAGGCCGGCGCTCTAACCAACTGAGCTACGCCCCCTCGCGCGGCGGCGGATTCTAGACGGCGCGCGCCGGGTTCGGCGGGCGATGCTCCTCGCCGGTCCGGCCGAGCGCGGCGACCAAGAAGAACGGCAGGAACCAGACGACGTAGAAGAAGAACCAATGCGTCGCCGTGAGCTGGACGGCGAGGGTGACCGCGCAGGCGAGCGCGGCAACCTGGATCGGATCGCGGCGGCGCGGGATGAACGCGGCTGCCACCGCGAGGCCGGCGGCCGCGACGCGCGCCACGGTCTGGAGTGGCTCGAGCGACGGCGCCTGGCCCCAGATCGAGAACGGCGAGGAGCGCGAGGCCTGGTAGCCGAAGGTCCGCTCGTAGACCTCCGAGATGCCCCCGTCGGGGATGAACGGGAGGAAGAGCGCGGCCGTGAGCAGCGCGAAGACGCCAGAGAAGACCGCGATGTCGCGCCAGCGACGCTCGCCGGTGCCGGCGGCGAACAGCGGTCCCGTCGCGGCCGGACCGAACTTCGCCAGCGCCGCCAGCGCTACCGCCGCCCCGCGCCCGGCCGCCGATCCGATGCCGCGCCCGGAGACGAGCGCCAGCATCGCTCCGATCCCGAGAGCAGCGATCAGCGAGTCGTTGGCGCCCGCGTTCATCGCATACAGCGTGAACGGGCAGGCGAGCCACGCGAACGCGAGGCACACCCCGAGCTCGCGGCCGCGCGGTCCGGCGCGCAGGCGCATGCCGAGCAGCAGCAGGCCGACCACGCAGAGCAGGTCGAACCCGATCGACGCGGCGTGGGCGGCCGGTAGCTCGTCCCACCCGCCGCTCCACGGAGACGCGAGCTCGAACGGGACGTAGGCGACATAGTTGAACGGCCCGTAGACGTCGCCGCGCAGGTCGATCCCGGGCGAGAAGCCGCCGTCGTAGAGCTCATCGCCCGAGGTGACCCGGTCGGCTCCGACGACGCCGGCGAGGCCGATGTCGATGACGCGCGAGTCGACGACGTTCAGAGCGATCCTCCCGGCGAGCAGCGCGATCGCCGCGACAGCGAGGAGCTTCACCCCGATCACCGGCAGCAGCGGCCCGTCGCCACTTCGCGGGCGCACGCCGAGCCACAACGAGCGGACCACGACGTAGGCGAGCACCGGAAGGCTCGCGAGCACCGACGCGGTGATGTCGGCGCGGTTGAAGAAGAACACCGAGACGCCGAGCAGCGCGATCGCCGCGAGGTCGAGGTGGAGGAGCCGGAGGGGACGCCGGGGGTCGTAGAACGGCGCCAGGAAGAGCGCGGTCAGCCCGATCCAGACCCAGGGCGAGTTGACGGCCTGCGCGACGGCACCGTCGTAGCCGCGCGCCAGCTCGCTGCCGACCTGCTGCCCGCCCCAGCCCTCGACGACCGATCCGTCGCGGTCGTCGACGACCGCGAACGCGACCCGCTCGGCGTCATCACCCTCGCCGACGACAAAGTCGACCTGCCACCCGAACTCGCCGCGCGCATAGACGACGGGTCGTGCATCGGGGGTCTCGGCCAGCTGCGCCGCGACCGCCGGAGCCGACAACGCGAGGCCGTAGACCTCGCCGGCGGTGAACCTCCTCCCGGGCACCGGCCCCTTGCCCTCGACACGCTCGAGCTCCGGCGCGGGCTGGCCGCCGAACGGCGACTGCAGCGACGGGTCGTCGCCGGGCAGGCTCTGCGCGAGAGCCGGCGTCGGCGAGACCGCGCCGAGGAGGCCGATCACGAGGGCCAGCGCCGCGATGCGGGCGCGAGCGCACTGTCCCCCGTCGAGCACGTCGCGAGGATACGCGCGGGTCGGTCAACCGATCGACCCCCGCGTGCGTATGGGGGAGTAGCCCACAGGCTGGGATCGGCCCTTCTCTAGTCTCCGAGAGGCCGGGGCCGGCCCCAGCGACGCAGACTTGACGGACATCGCAGAAGAGAACCGACCCCCTGGCATCGACGACGGCGCGCGCCGTCGCGTCGCCGTGATCGGCGCCGGCGTGTCGGGGCTGACAGCCGCCCGGACGCTCGCCCCGCATGCCGAGGTGGTCGTGTTCGAGGCCGACGGACGCCTCGGCGGTCACGCGAACACGGTCGAGGTGCTCGATCCGCGGGCCGGCGCGCTCGGAGTCGACACGGGCTTCATCGTCCTCAACGACACGAACTACCCGACCTTCCGCGGGATGCTGGAGGAGCTCGGCGTCCCGATCCAGGACTCGGAGATGGGGATGTCGATCGCGCGCGCCGACGGCTCGTTCGAGTTCGCCAACACGCGGCGCGGCCTGTTCGCGCAGCGCTCGAACCTCGCCAGCCGCGACTTCCTGCGCCTGATCGCCGACCAGCTGCGCTTCAACCGCGCCGTCAGGCTGCTGATCGGCGACCCTGAGGCGCCGACGGTCGGCGAGTTCCTGCGCGCGGGCGGCTACTCGGAGTTCTTCGCCCGCAACGCGATCTCGCCGCTCGTCTCGGCGGTCTGGTCGACCGGCCCCGACGGCTACGAGTCGTTCCCGCTCGGCTTCCTGGCCGAGTTCCTCGACAACCACGGGATGCTGAGCCAGGTCGGCAGGCCGGTCTGGCAGACGGTGACCGGGGGCTCGAGGACGTACGTCGAGGCGCTCGCGGCGGGGCTGCCGGACATCCGGCTGCGGGCACCGGTCGAGCGCGTCGAGCGCCACGCCGACCGCGTCGTGGTCCATCCCGCCGACGCCGCGCCCGAGAGCTTCGACGAGGTCGTCGTAGCGGCGCACTCCGACCAGGCGCTCGCGATGCTCGCCGAGCCGACGCCCGCCGAGCGCGAGGTCCTCGGCGCGATCGGGTACTCCGCCAACGAGGCGACCCTCCACACCGACGGCTCGCTGATGCCGAGCCGTCGCCGCGCCTGGGCGAGCTGGAATTTCCACCTGCGAGACGAGCCGTCGGAATTGACCCGGGTCACATACTGGATGAACAACCTCCAGCGACTCGACGCCGAGCGCGACTACCTCGTCTCGCTGAATATGGCGCACGAGATCGACCCCGGGACGGTGATCGCGACGATCCCCTACGCACACCCGATCATCGATCACGCCGCCGAGCGCGCGCAGGCGCGCTGGACGGAGATCTCGGGCGCCGACCGGATCCACTTCTGCGGCGCCTACTGGCGCTGGGCATTCCACGAGGACGGCTGCTGGAGCGGCCTTCGCGCCGCACACCGGCTGCTCGCGCAGGGTCGCGAGCGCGCCGCGATCGGAGTCGGCGGATGAGCGTCGCCGAACGAGTCCGCACCGAGCCCGAATGGGGTCACCCGGTACCGAACCGGCCGGTGTCGGCGATCTACGAGGGCGTCGTCTCGCACCGCCGCTTCGACCCCGTCGAGCACGCGTTCTCCTATCGCCACTACATGACGCTGCTCGACCTCGGCGAGCTGCCCGAGGTGCTCGACCCCTACCGAGGCTTCTCGGCCCGGGGGCCGGCCCTCGCATGGCTCAAGCGCGAGGACCACATCGGCGATCCGGCGACGTCGATAGCCGACACGGTGCGTGCGATCGTCGCCGAGCGGACCGGCGAGAGCGCGGACGGGCCGATCCGGATGCTGACCAGCCTGCGCACGTTCGGCCACAACTTCAACCCGGTCAGCTTCTTCTACTGCCACCGCGCCGGCGAGGAGTCGCCGTTCGCCGTTCTCGCGGAGGTCACGAACACCCCGTGGGGTGAGCGCCACGCCTACGTGGTCGAGCGCGCCGACGGCGATCCCGGCTCCCCGATCCGGGGTCGCCTCGAGAAGGGCTTTCACGTCTCGCCGCTGATGGGCATGGAGCAGACCTACGACTGGGAGACCTCGGTCCCCGGCTCCGAGCTGCGCGTCGACATCGGCTCGCGCGCGGGTGAGCGTCTGACGTTCTCGGCGACGCTGGCGCTTCGCCGCCGCGAGCTGTCGCGGGCGACGCTCAACCGGATGCTCGCCCGTTATCCGGCGATCAGCGTCCAGGTGATGGCGCGCATCTACTGGCAGGCCCTGCGCCTCAAGCTCAAGGGCGCCCCCTACTTCCCCCACCCCGAGCGATGACTGCGACGCGACCGACCCCGGCCGAGCGCGCGCGATCCGCGGCCGTGCGCCGCGCCGCACTCTCGCTCTTCGACCGCGCGCGAAGCGGCCGTCTCGAGATCACCGAGGCGGGACGTCGCCACGAGTTCGGCGAGCCCGGCCACGGCCCGGTCGCGGAGGTCGAGATCCGCGACCTGCGCGCTTGGGGCAGCCTCCTGTCGGGAGGAGCCGGACTGGCCGAGAGCTACGTCGAAGGCTGGTGGACGACGCCGGACCTGGTAGCCGTGATCCGATTCGCGGCTCGCAACCTCGCCCCGCTCGACGGCCTGCGCGCCCGCTTCCACCCGATCCTCGCCCCGCTCAAGCGGCTCTCCTCACGCGTGCCGCGCAACACGCGCTCGGGCGCGCGGGCCAACATCTCGGCCCACTACGACATCGGCAACGAGCTCTTCGAGTCGTTCCTCGACCCGACGATGATGTACTCGGCGGCCGTCTACGAGACGCCCGGTGCCACGCTCGAGCAGGCCCAGACCGCGAAGCTGGACCGGATCTGCCGGCGCCTCGAGCTCGGCCCGCGCGATCACCTGCTCGAGATCGGCACCGGCTGGGGCGGTCTCGCCATCCATGCCGCGAAGACGACCGGCTGCCGCGTCACGACGACGACGATCTCGCGCGAACAGCGCGCCTACGCGCTGGAGGCGATCGAGGCCGCGGGCCTCTCGGACCGGATCGAGGTCCTGCTCTGCGACTACCGCGATCTCGAAGGCCGCTACTCGAAGCTCGTCTCGATCGAGATGATCGAGGCCGTCGGCTGGCAGTACTTCGAGACCTACTTCGCCTGTTGCTCGGAGCTGCTCGAGCCCGACGGGCTGATGTTCCTCCAGGCGATCGTGATCGCCGACGAGCTGTATGAATCAGAGAAGGCGGCGCGGAGCTTCGCCAACACGCAGGTCTTCCCGGGCGGCTGCCTGCCGTCGCAGGAGCTGATCTCGAAGCTGATCCGCCGTGAGACCGACATGCGCACGATCTGGCTGGACGACATCTCCGGCGATTACGCGCTGACGCTCGCGGCGTGGCGCGAGCGCTTCGACGCGGCGCAGCCCGAGCTCGCCCCGCACGGCTACGACGGTCGCTTCACGCGGCTCTGGGACTTCTACCTCGCCTTCTCCGAGGCTGGATTCGCCGAGCGCCGGATCCGTGACCTCCAGCTCGTATTCGCCAAGCCGGCGTGGCGACCGGAGCGCACGAGCCTCGGCAGCGCCTCCGTGGCGCCGGTCGCCTCGCGGGTCGCGACGCCGGTCGAGCCGACGGTCATGGCAGATTCCGAGTAGATGGAGCTCAACCACGTCCGCCGCGGCTCGGGTGAGCCGCTCCTGCTGATCCACGGCCTCGGCGCCACCGCGACGATGTGGGCGCCGGTCCTCGACCGGCTCGCCGCCGAGCGCGACGTGCTCGCGGTCGACATGCCGGGCTTCGGTCGCTCCCCCGAGCTCCCGGCCGGCCGGCGCGCGACGCCGGCGAACCTCGCCCGTGCGGTCGCCGACTTCGCGGCGTCGCAGGGGCTGGAGCGCCCGCACGTCGTCGGCAACTCACTCGGCGGCTGGGTCGCGCTCGAGATCGGCAAGGCCGGCGACGCGAGCGGCGTCCTCGCGCTCTCTCCGGCAGGCCTGTTCAAGCGCCCGCTCGGCGACCGGCCCGGGACCGCGCGCAAGGTCGGCCAGACGCTGCGGCCGCTGCTGCCGGCGGTGATGAGCGTCAAGCCGATGCGCGAGGCTCTGATCCGCACTTCGCTGAACCGCCCCGACCGACTGACGAAGGAGGAGGCGACCGATCTGATCGCCGCCTGGCTCGACTCGCCCGGGTACGCCGCCGCCAACCACGAGATGCGCTCCGCCGTGTTCGAGCACGGCGAGCTCGTCGGGGTGCCGGTGACGATCGCCTGGGGGGAGGCCGACCGGCTGCTCGGACCACCCGAGCCGTCGCGGATGCCTCCGGGCACCGACTACCTGACGCTGCCGGGCGCGGGGCACGTCCCGACCTGGGATGAACCCGAGTTGGTCGCCGGCCTGATCCTGCGGACGTCGGGAGGGAGTAAGGCCGACGAACCGGTCGAGACGACCGAGTCCGAGCCCGTCGAGGTCGACCTGGAGGCACACGACACCGTCGGGGGCGCCGAGAACGACGTGCCGGGTGAGGCGCCCGAGCGGGTCGCCTCACCCGACCGCGACGCCTAACCGTTCAGGAACTTCCCGATCCCGCCGGAGCTTCCGCCGGTGGCGCCGCCCGTCGCCGTCGTCGCGCCCTTCGGCGGAGCCTCCGAGGGCTGGACGAGAACCCAGCCCTGGCCCGAGAACGACATCTGGATCGTCTCGCCCGAGCTGCGCCCGATCAGCGTCTTCAGGTTGACGTCGGTCTTGATGTCGGTCCGCAGGCCACTGGACCAGGTGATTGCCGAATTCGGGTCGGCGAACGTGCCCTCGCCGTTGACCTCGAGCATCATCGGGGTGCCGTTGGAGACCAGGGCGACCCACCCCGTGCCCTTGAGCTCCATGTTGTAGAGCCCGCCGCCGAGCATCCCCGAAACGCCCTCGACCCGCTTGACGTCCCAGTCGATGCCGGCGTCGAAGGCGAGCACGTTGGCGCCGTTGGCAGTGATGAAGTCGTCTTGGAGGTGGACCAGCTGGATCTCCTGCGCGAGGTCGGCGAGGAAGACCTCACCCGAGCCCGAGACCTTCATCAGGTCGAGACCCTCGTTGGTCATCGCCTTCTTCGCCATCCGCATCAGACCGCCGGATCCGGCGTGCTCGAACTTGACGTCGCCCTGGTAGGCGATCATCGACCCGAGCTTCGCCTGGATGGTCACGTCGGCGAGCTCGACCTTGAGCAGCTTGGAGTTCTGGAGGCTGAAGGCCTCGTTCGTCTCGGTCTCGCGGAACTGGGCCAGCGATTGCTGGACTGACATGGGTCCCTCCCTTGGTGGTTCGTGACTTCTCAGATGCGGAGCGTGCGCAGACTACGCCCGCTCCGCATCGGCCGAAAGAGGGATTTCCCGCCGTTCACCTCCGCCGATCGTCCCTACGGGAGACCGGTCTCGCCATCCCAGCCGTTCGAGAAGCACGGCTCGCCGCCGCAACCGGAGAACTCGCCGTCGACCTGGAGGAAGTCCGACTTCTGGACCCGCGCGGCGACGTCGCGGCGCGGATAGGAGTGCGGGTCGTCTCCGAAGCCGTCGATTTCACGCGGCGGCAGGTTGACGAGCGGCGCCGGGTCCGTCCCGAGCCCGATCGTGCCCTCGTACGCCTTCGGGCCGCCATCCCAGTAGACGAGCGCGGACCCGGTCGAGCCCTCGGCGATCGGGTCGAGCCCGAACAGGTCCTCGTCGGCCCAGTGGCGGCCCGGCACGAGCGTCGGCGAGTAGTACTCGGCGCCGATCGTCCGCGCCTCGACCTCCGCGGTCAGGTTCGAGACCTGGTGGTCGCCGTAGGCGAGCTGCATCAGCACCTGGTGCTCCGGTGTGTTCGGGTACGGCTCGTCGGTCATGTGCTGCGCGAAGCCGTTCGAGTCCGCGCGGTCCCACATCATCTGGGTGACCGACAGGACGAGCGGCAGCTCGAGCTGGTCGTCGTAGTTGTCGTAGAGGCCGAAGTCGGTGTCGGTGCTGCCGTCGAACACACCCTCGGCGTACTCGTCGAAGTCGACGCTGCGCTGGATCAGCGTCGAGTAGTTCATCCCGGGCACGCCGAGCGACGCACGGGTGAAGTCCGGCGCGAGCGCGGTCAGCGCGCCGCCCAGGATCCCGCCCTGGCTGTTGCCGTCGTAGAACAGCTCGGTCGTGTCGAAGACGGATCCCGCCGATGTCGGCCCGCCGTCATCGGGGTCGACCTGGAAGGCCGGGTCCGACCCCAGCCCGTCGGGATGGATCATCGCCCGCCCGAGGTACATGAAGTTGACGTAGCCCTGCTGGACGCGGTCGGCGATCCGGGGGAAGTTCGACAGATCCGTCAGCGAGGCGACGACCGAACCCTGGTCGTCTGAGGAGAACCCGTCCCAGTTGACGGCGCAGAACGAGAAGTTGTGCTCGTTCGCCATCAGGCTGATGTTCTGACCGGTGCCGCCCCCGACCTCGTTCCGGCTGCCGAGCAGGCCATGGCCGTAGAGCGAAGGCCGCGCCGGATCGAGCGTCCCGTTGTCGACGACGCTGCGCGGGATCGTGCAGACGAAGGGCACCTGAACGCGGAAGGCGTCGTTGAACGTCGGCACGACCGCGTCGTCGCTCGCCCAATCGAAGGTCGCACCGGGCGGGCACCCGTCCACGTTGAGGTAGCAGGGCACGTCGATCGTCCCCTCGACCCTGCGCAGCAGATTGGCGTTGGCCTCCGGCGTGTAGTCGGTGACCGAGGTGACCTGGAAGTCCGGCGAGTCGCCCTGGACGATGCCGTCGGCGAGGTTCGTGTCGCCGAGCTCGGCGAACGCGTCGTCGCGCATCTCGAGAACGCGGTTGCCGGCCAGGGACTCGCCGCTCGCGACGGTGAAGTCCCAGGCCAGGTAGAGGGTCTTCCGCTGGATCCCGGAGTCCTGGAGGGTCGCGATGATGTCGTCCATCGCCGGGCGACGATCCTCGATCGCCTCCTGGGTGGTGATGAGACGATCCCGCAGCACCTTGAAGGCCGGCGAGGGCTCGATCACGTCGCCGTCCGCGTCGCGCAGGTCGCGCAGGGCGACGATGTAGCGGTGGCCCTCGAGAAAGTTGGTCGCCGGGCGGATCCACAGGACCCGGTCCGCGTCGTCCTCGGCGACGGCGTCCATCTCGGTGAAGATCGGATGGCGCTCACCGGTATCGGCGTCGATCACGACGATGCGCTGAGCGGCCTCGCGATAGGCGCCCAGGTCGGTGATGTCGACGGTGCCGTTCGCGTCGAGCGTGGCCTGGTCATCGAGTCCGGGGACCTTGAGGACGATCGGCTGGCCCGGCGAGAAGCCGTCGGCGCGGTTGATGTCGGTCGGATCGATCTCGTTCCCGCGGACGTTGTCGGGCATCGACCGCTCGTCGATCGCGACGCGTCGACCGGTCTCGGTGTCGGGATCCTCGACGGTGTAGAAGTCGTTCGGGAACGGCTGCAGGCAGAAGCGCGTCTCGATCACGTCGCAACGGCTCGAGTTCGGCGTATCGATCTCCGGCCCCGTGTAGGGCTTCGGCTTCGGGCACTCCTTCGGGTCGTTGACGAGCGTCCCGGACCCGCGGTAGGTCTTCTTACCGACCTTCGCCCCGAGTGCGATGGTGTGCTTGGAGCAGCCCGAGATGGCCTGGGCCCCGCTCTTCGTGAGCGTGAGCGAGACCGTCTTCGGCCGCTTCCCGATCCTGCCCTTCGCCGGACGGGCGATCGCCTTGCCGCCCTTCTTGGCGGTGACCGCGTACCTGCCCGGACCGATCTTCCCGAGCTTCACCTTGAGCTTGTTCGTCTCGAGCGCCTTGGCCTGGCTCTTGTCGGCGAGGCTGACCTTCGGCGCGGCCGCGGCCTGCGACGGAACGACGAGGCAAGCTAGGACGGGGAGCAGTGCGGCGGCGATCGCGAACGGCGCGAACGGCCTCGAACGGACGGCAGACATGCGGATGACGATCTCCTTCGGCCGCCGCGGCGGCCTTTCCTCGCGACATGCGTCGCAACAGGCCTCGGGCCCTCACCCTCGGCACCTCTCCCGCCGCAACGGCGCGGCGCGGCCAATGTAGCGGGCGGGTCAAACGGTCCTTCGCTGATCCGAGACCTGCCGGCGCGGGTAGAAGGGTTGTCCATGACCGAAGCGAAGCCCGAATCGAAGGCCGCCGGCAAGCTCGCGCAGCTCCAGGAGTTCGTCGAGCGCGAGCGCGAGCGCTACGAGGAGCGCGGCCTGGCGTTCCGGGTCGCATGGATCACCGCCGCGGTGATCGTGCTGTTGGCGGGCATCGCGATGATGGTCTTCCCCGGCCCGGCCTTCATCGTCATTCCGGTCGGCCTGGCGATGCTGTCGCTGCAGTTCGCGTGGGCCGGCTGGGTGCTCGACACGGGGCTCGAGAAGGGCCAGATCGCCGTCGACAGGGTCGCCAACGCGAGCCTGCGCGTGAAGATCCTGATCGGTGCTGCGGTCGTGACGGGGGCGGTCTGCGTCGGTCTGCTCGCCTATCAGGTTGTCCTGGTCAAGTAGGGCGCGCGGTCAGCCCCCGGCGCTCCGGACGCGTCGTCTCATCGTCACGAGCATCCCGGCCGCCGAGGCGACTCCCGCAGCCGCGCCGGCGATCGCCTCGGCCCGACGCTCGCCGCCGGCCAGCAGGCGCCTCATGCCGACGATCCCCAGCGGCGCAAAGAGCAGCGCACTCGTAGCCGAACCGGGGTTGTAGCGGCGGCGGCGGGCGACCTGGCTGAGGTGAAGGCCGGCGTTGCCGAGGTGCATCGCAAGTTGAGCGGCGGCGGGGCCGGGGCGATCCGGCCCCGCCAGGACGGCCGCCGCCGCGGTACCCCAGCCGAGGCCGGCGTTGATGGCCAGCCCGTCGCGACGCGTGATCGGGAACTCGTCAGCGCCCGACTCCATGACCTCGCGGTTGAACCATGGGAGGAAGCCGCCGGGCTTCACCCACTCCTCGGTCTGGTGTGCGAGCAGCGCCACGGCCGGCAGCAGGCCGGTCAGCTCGGCGTCCGAGGTCAGGCTCTCGCGCCGGCTCCAGAGGATCGGCAGGCTCGCAAGCAGTCCCGCCGCCGAGGCCAGCGGCCAGCGTCCATGTCGGTCCGGCCACCGCATCGGCTCATCGTGACACGGCACCGACAGTGGTTCCGAGAAGCGGCCGATCGCACAGACGCGAATGACGAGGGCGGCGCCGGGAAGGCCGGACCCTCACGGGCGGCAAGTCATGCCTGTCCGGCGGGCGCGCGTCGCAACTCGGACTTGCGAGGGGCGGCGCGTGAACGTCGGCCTTTCGCTCTATGGCCTCAGTCGAGCTGCCCGGAGCCGGTCTGTAGCCTTGTGCTGCCTTGACCGACCTCCGAGAGCCACCCGTCAACGGTGACGTCCTGTCCCGGATCTCGGACGAGATGGTCGGCCTGCACAAAGAGTTCCACGGTGTCGGACCGAGCGAAGCGCGAACCGTCTGGCAGGGTGACGTCCTCGTCTGCGTTCTCCAGGGCGGCGACACCCGCGCCGAGCGCACGCTCCGCGACGCCGGTCGCTCCGACGCCGTGATCGAGCAGCGGTCCCAGTGGCAGGAGGCGATGCGCTCGCGGTTCATCGACTGCGTCGAGTCGATCACCGGCCGCCGGGTCCGCGCCTTCATGAGCGGCAACCAGGTCGACCCGCCGCACATGATCTCCGAGGTCTTCGTCCTCGAGCCCGAGGACTGATCCGCCGACGAGCTCGCGCCCGTCAGCAGTGCGCGGTACCGGGCTCGAACCAGTGACCCCCTGCTTGTAAGGCAGGTCTTTTCAACGTCGCTATACGGACGAACTTGGCTTGGATAAGCGACGCCTGTTCGTCGTGCGCGCAGAGAGAAATAGGGTGGGATTAGGCCCATTTATCGCACTTCCCCACGGATTAAGGCACCGAGCGTATGTCGGTGCCCGATCGCTAAGGTAGGCCCACGATCGCCGGTGACGGGATCACGTTACTAGGGGTCCGCGGTCTACTTCTCCCGCCAGCCTGGCGGAACCAGTTTGGTGCCGGAGTGCCAGTCTTCGACGAGTGCTTCGTCGAACCACGGCTCGCCGGCGA
This sequence comes from Thermoleophilia bacterium SCSIO 60948, assembly GCA_021496505.1. Lineage (GTDB taxonomy): Bacteria > Actinomycetota > Thermoleophilia > Solirubrobacterales > 70-9 > JACDBR01. The sequence goes on from CP053031.1 coordinate 3,114,201, forward strand.
AAGTGGCATGGTCCGTGATGAGCACCTGGAGCGAGCCGCCCAAATCTTTGACGACCCGGTCGGCGAGCTGCATCATTGCTCGGACCGCCTCCCAATCCACGTCCTTCATCGCCGCGTCGCGGTCGACGTTCTGCGGAAAGAACGGCAGGCTCGGCTGATCGAATACCACGAAGCGAGGAACGGGCCGCGCTTCCTGCACGAAGTGCCGATGCAAGGCCAAATGGGACACGAGGTGATAGCCGACGTGGTTAGCCCCCGAACCCATCCGAGCGAGGCCTATCCGTCCTCGTCCCGTGCCGATCGCAACGTTGAGCGTTCGGCGGTCGATGTAGACGCTGCCTTCATTGGCGACTTCGAGCTCCAGCTGGCGAGCCCAGGCCGTCATGTCAACAGACATCGCCCCCAAACGCGCCTCTAGTTCGTCGTCGATTGTGTTGATCTCGCCGGTTGATTCGATCGCGGCGAGCTCCTCCGACACAGTCCGTACTCGGTCGGCTAGCTCCACGCGCGTTGCGGCACCTTCTGAACCCACCGTCCGCAGATACTCCTCGATTACTCCTAAGAGCCGCGCCCGGATCTGCCCGTCCTCCACCAGTCGCCTGGCGGCCGAGTCAGCAGCAAGAACGGCCTCCAACCGCTGGCGAGTGCGGTCGTAGTGGGCATCCGCAGCGACGATAGCTGCGTCGAGCTCGCGCTCGGCTGGTCCGATGTCACGCTTCGCCGAACTCATCGCCTGTAGCTGTGAGTCGAGTTGATTGACGTCTCGCGCCAGATCGGCGAGCGGACTATCGCGGTCCTCGAGTTGAGCACCGCACGCGGGACATGACGCCCAATCCCCACCGGCGTCGTCAAGATGATCGATCATGCCCAGACGTCCCAGCTGAGTACTGACGGCCGCCGCGTGTTCGCCGCGATCTCGATCGAGCTGGTCGAGCGCGGCTCGACGCTCCCTGAGCTCACGCGTCACGGCTCGCGCTCGCCGAGCTCTGAGCGGGCTTCGGCTAGTGGCGTCTCAACCTGATCGGTCTCGGACTCGCCGAGCGCGTCTGGAAGAGACTTCAGAAGGTCGGCCAGCACGACTCTCGGCTCTCCATCAGCATCACTCGCCGGGATCAAGCCGCGTTCAACAGCCTCGCTGACCAACACGCTGTCCCGCGCTTGATCCCTCTCAAGGCGAGCATCCAACCGATCGAGCCGCCGCTTCGCGTCCGCAAGCCTTCTGCGAAGCCGTGCCGCTTCGCGTCGGGTCGCCACCATTCGCTCGTCGACCGCGCCGAGGAAGTAGGGAAACAGCTCTGCGAAATCGTCTGCGACAACATCTTCATCGCCGCGGTGAAACAGATGCTGAGGCGAGATCAGCTCCGTCTGAAACTGAAGGCAGAACTGGATCGCGTGGCTCACCGACGCCCTGAGACGTTCGCGAGAGCCCCCGTTCTCTTCGACGTCGTAGCGGCCCAGGCCCAGCAGGTCGTCGAGAGCACCGCGGACAGTCCCCGCGGTGGCGTTGATCTCGATCGACGAGCTGTCCGGAGGCAAGTCGACCCCGCGGCCGTACGCGACCATCGCCGTCGATACGGAGGATCCTTGGGGCTGCGGGCGGACTGCGAGAACTCGACGCCCATCCGCCGTTTGGAAGAGCGCGGCGAAGAACGCCACTTTGTTGGTAATCGGCCCGGGCGCCAGATTTGGGGTCTTTCGTCCGGCGCAGAAATCGATGATCTTGAGGAGTTCAGACTTGCCCGTCCGTGACAAGCCCGAGATGACATTCAGCGATCCCGCGCGAAAACGCAGCGAACGTAGCTCTCCGTCGTGGCTGTAGAGACCGATTGCTAGAAGCTGCATTCTGCTTAGGGCCGCATCCCAAGAAGGGCCAAGACCGTTGCGGGCGGCCCCGACCGAGGCAACCAACGGCCAAGCCGTTCTGCCTTTGTCCAGCAGTCCCTCGCGTCGGCGCTTTTCGGCACGGGCGCTCGCGCCAGCGCTGGACCTTCTTCTATTCCAGCCGAAAGTAGCTCGATGAGCTGACAACGAATCCCGAATCTGAGGGCGCGACGGGTCACCGAGGCCAGGTGCGGAGCGCGCCAGCGCAGTTCAGCCCGCAACAACTGGTGATCATCCGCCCACTTAGCAAGGCGAGCGTTGACCCGAGGGAGCTCATCGCGTGTCGCTCCGTGCAAGACCATTGGCGCAACTAGATACGCCAAAGCGAGGGGGAGAGCCGCACCCTTCTCGTTCTAATGTCCCACGGCCGCTCGGCCGACGAGTGCGGCGACGAAGGCCGGGTTGAAGAGAGCACGCGCGTCCAACCCAAAGCGTGTGTGTGGGACCTCCATGAGCTCCGAGTCTGAGTTCACGACATCCCTCTTGCTCGGCGAAACATCTGGTCAGTGCTAGCGCCCGAGACCACTTTTTCTACCACGCGCTGCATGCGAGCTCGAAAGTCCGGGTGCCACCCTATGCGGCAGACATCGGCCATGCCGTTGAGCGTCCCAACGTGCAGAAACCGGTCTCTCCCATCCCGTAGCGGATTCAGAGAAGAAGCTTCCATCTCCCCGTAGAGCCGTTTGCCAGCTTCCGAGTGAGCCGGCTCCTCGATCGGATCCTGCAGTTCGTCGAGCATCCGCAGCCACGCGTGATTCCATTCATCAAAGAGTCGGGCCTCCCATTCGGCGAGTTCCTCTGGCAGCAAGACTCCCTGCTCGAGCCACTGGGACCGCTGCGCATACGCGCGGTGGTAGTCACTCACGGCCAGCTGGACCCGTTCATCGTGCATCGCGATGAGCTCGAGTTGCCGTACGAACGGGGCGTCGGCGTAGGCTCTGAGCAGAGTCTCGCTCAGCTCCTCGGCCAGCGCAGGGTCGGCCGCCGGCAAACGGCCGGTCCCGTACTCATCTCGAAGCCGAACCACTTCCTCGATTACCTCTGCCCTGGTCACTGCCCGACGCCGTCGCAACAGAAGGTCGACCGCCCGCCGCTCCCACCAGCCGACGAGCTTGTCCAAGCACTCTTCCGTGCCGACCGAAGGCAAAGCAAACGGACCAAGCGCTCGACGCAGTTCCGGGCGAAAGTTCCCTACACCGCTGGTCGAGTCCCGGACGTCGATCTTGGCTAGAAGAAGCTTCCGGTCTTTCGGGTCGGCCTCACGAAACCGCTCCCGAGACTCCGCGGTGCTCTTGGGTCCCGGATCCTCGGTCGCAACGTCAAGGAGTAGCCGCTCGGCGCTTTCGACATCGCGATCATCGCCGGCCCGGAGGAGCGCACTCGCAGTGCCCTCCGGAGCGATGTCGGTGGTCACCAGAATCAGTTTGTTGATGTCGGGAAGGGTCCCGTCATCGATCCGATCCATCCAAACGTCGAGCGCAGACCACAATGGTCTGGCTCGGTCTGTCAGCTACCGCCGCCGGATCCTTGGCGCTGTATTGGCCCGGCACTGCCCTCCGAGCGATGCTTCGGGTCGAAGTCGAGTCGAGCGATCAGCGCTCAGACCGACGGGCGCTTTGTGGACGCCGGCCGCCTGGCCCGTTCTTTTGCCTGGCCGGCAGCACCGGCCAGGACCCACGACGGCGTAGGTATTCAGCCGAGTCCATCGGGCGCTCCGGGATCCAGTCGACCATCGGCACCTTGCGCTGAACGCCGTCCGAACGATCTGCATCCGATCTGCTCACGGGACCAGCCTACGCGAGCCCGGGCACACCGGCCCACTCGACTACCGGATTCCGTCAAATAACCGACTTGGCGAGACCTCAAGCGCTCGCGCGAGTCGCAGCACCGTGTCGAACCTTGGCTGCCGCCGGCCAGCCTCCACGCCCGAGACGTTGGTCGGATGAAGGTCCGCGCGATGTCCGAGCTCCTCCTGGGACCAACCGCGACGCTCCCGCTCGCGCCGGACGTTGTGCCCGAACACGGCAGCAGGTTCCACGCGTCGGATCGTCTTCGAGCAGCACCGCAGTTGGCCATAGCGTTTCTGACAAGTCCTGGCTAGTCTGCGCCGCCGTGCACGCAAAGCCTCCTCTCACCAGATCGGTCGTCTCGACTCGAACCCAAGCGGCCGGTCTGGCGCTGCTGATCCTCGCGACCGTCGGCTGCGGGAAAGGGCCGAGCTTCGAGCAGCGCACTGAGTCCATGACGCCGACCTATGAGCCGGGGGACGTGTTGTCCTACGACGAGGACGCCGCCCCGGAGGCAGGTGATCCGATCATCTACCTCGCCCGTGATGCGGACCCGACCGCCGATGCCTGTGACGACCGGATCACCGTGGGCGGCGAGGGGACGGTCTGCGCAGATCTTTCGACCGATCGGACCGACGAGGAGTTTCTGCACCGCGTCGTGGGCGTCGCCGGCGACGAAGTGCGTCTCGAGGACGGCGCGCTGTTCGTCAACGACGAGCCGGAGAGCAGCGCCTACGAGACGACACCGTGCGGCCGAGTCGCCTGCACCACGCCGGAGATCACGGTTCCGGACGGGGGCCTCTTCGTTCTCGGCGATAACCGAGCCAGTGCGAATGACAGTCGATTCGTTGGCTTCGTTCCAGAGGATGCAGTCGTTGGCGTAGTGACCGATGCCGGCGACCCACCGCCGCCCGACTACCAGAGCGCGGCCGAACTCCGTGTCTCGGTGGACGAACTACTCGAGCCGATCGAGGAGCGGCTCGAGACGGGGGTGTCCTTGTCGTCCGCAAAGCTCGATTACATCAGCGAGCGAGTCGAGGCGGCCCCCGAAGCGATTCGAGACGATCTGATCGAGGGGGTCATCGGCGACGTGCAAGCGCTCAGCGAGGACGGATATTTGCCCGCGGGCGCGACGGTGCGTGTCTACGAGGCGTTGAAGGGTCCGATCACCGAGTAGCCGTCCTCGACCGATGGCAGCCAACGCGCCGAGGTGGCTCAGGGCTGTCGGGCAGCCATTCAGCTGGTTTCGCGGCGCGCCTCTTGCCCCCAGGCCTGGCAGGCGTTCTGGAACGCGATGTAGGCGTCGTTGATGGCCCCGGTCGCGGGCGGTAGACAGGGCCTCGGCGGGAGCGGAGGAAATCGTCCTCCATCACGTTCACCAAGTCTTGGAACGCTTCGGGCACGTCGTGCCCATGCTCGAAGCGGAGGATGAGCCGCAGTCGGTCCGCTTCGCTGTGGCGTGACTGAACGCGGCGTACTGCTCCTCGTTCGACGAGACCGGCTCCCCCGCTTTCTGGCGCTGGAAAATTGAGACCAGGTCGTCGTTGCCCTCAATCAAGTCGGAGCCAGACCAGCGCGCTGAAGGTGATCACGGTGCGCTTGGCTACATCGTCGAGGATGGCCCGGGTTGAGTCGTCCGCCCTGACGGCGCGATCGTGCTCGAGCTGCTCGCGGTGGGTCGCCCTGTCGTGATCGAGCTGCTCGCGCTGGCGCTCCTGGGTCTTGCTCGCTGTGTAGAGGCCCACGAAGACGGCGGTGCTGCCTACAACGAGCGCAGCGAGTAACGGTGTCAGGGCCTTAAGGATCCGGACTACGCAGTCGAGCGTCGTGGGGTCGTCCACCCGCCGGATCCAACACGATTCGCGACCCCAGCGCGCAAGGGGGGTGACGTGGCCGCTATCGCTTCGGCTTGGCGGCGGTGAGGTACTGGCGGCAGCCCGTCCTGAACCCAGCGCGCCCTGCCTGCCAGAGCTGAAAGGTCTCGCTGTCGCTTCTCAGTTCGTCGAGGCGCGCGCCGGCACTACCAACTGAGGTTCGCTGACCACGACCCGCCCCTCGAAGGGGTCGATGAGTGGTTCGCTGCCGTCAAGGATGCCGCAAAGCTGGCTGGTCGTGATCGAGCTCGTCGCCCAAGCGCTCCCGCGTCTTCTTCGCGGTGTACCGGCCGACTGAGATCGCGGCCCCGGCGACGGGGATTGCCGCGAGAACCGGAACGAGATCCTCAGGACCCTGATCGCGGTGTCGAGCGTGGTGGGATCGTCCACGCGTGTGATCCAACAAGATCGGTGCGCGCAGTGCGCAAGCTCTGCACTGACTGAGTGTCGCGTTCGCCGCCGCGATGCACCCGTCAACATCGCGTGTTCGCCGCCGTCTCATCGAAGGCACGGGTGCTGGCGAGCGCCCGTCGCGACCATTCGCTGCGACCCAGAACCCTGAGCGGAAGGCCACGTCCGAAATCCCGACTTCTTCACGGACTTGGCTGGGACTGCCTTCGGGGTCCGGACTGCTGTCGCTCGAGTATTCGAGACCGACCCGCCGCCGCGGCTCTCGCGGTGGTGACGCGTGCAAGTGACGCGTGCAAGCCAATTCCAGATTCCTCGGTCCCGTCGCTCTTGGTGACCCGACCGGTCCGGCGGTGATGCCGTGCGCCCCGACGGAAGCCGAACTTCCGCGAGCCGGGGGGACCCCGGGGCGCTATCGCGTGAAGACACTCCGCGGTGGGACTGAAGACCACGCCGTGATCGCGATAGAGAACCTCGAAGCGATCGCGGCGGCGCCGCACTTGCCCCGGCGTCCGAAGCCAAAGGCCGAAGCCAGCCGGCCGGCTCGGGGTCAATTAGCCAGGAGGCGCATCGAAGGTCAGTCGCCACCCGCCAGAAATGGCCGTCCTCGTGAAGAAGTCCTGGCCGCCGGATCCCGTATCGGCTGCACCAGAAAGCCTCCGCGCCTGCTCGCACCGGCGTACTTGTCAAATCAACAAAAGCGGTATTTGCGAAAACTTCTTTTCAACCGCTTTCCGAGCTTGTGCAGGGTGGACAAGCAGCAGCAGAGCGAAGCTAGGCTTACCCCGTCGGGGGTAAGTCGGCTTCGCGCATGGCCTCTCGTTTCGGACAAGGCGGGGCGCTAACTCTGTAGACACTCGCCGAATTTTCTGCCCTGAGCAGGGTCTCCGGACGAAAACCGGTGGCAAGGTGCCGCGCCATGGCACCTCGACACAAGCGCCCCGCCGTCCCTGTCACCCGCCGCGAGCGCAAGACCGTCCGCGCCGCCTACGAGATCGTGCGCCACTACGCGGAAGCGCACGGACTTGCCGCCACCGACGTCGAGACCGTCGCGCTCGCCGCGATCGTCGACCACGTATACGACGGCGACCTCAACGCGATGGTCCGAGCGGAGCTCCGCGCCGGCCATCGTCTCGCCTCGGGCACGGGCACGTCGCAGATAGCCGGTCCGGCCCACGTCCCGGGACCATGCACTCGAGACCGTGCACCACGCGCGCGGCGCCGTCGTCCGCCGCCAAGCGCTGAGGCAGACGGTGGTGAAGAAGGCCCGAGTCCGGCAACAACAACGACCCTCCGCATGTCCCGGCAGCCCGCCTCCGTGGAAGGCGAGCTGGCATGAGCGGTTCGACTTGCGCCATCTGTGGCCGGGACGATCTGCCCGTCGAGCTCTCACATGCGGACGGTCTTTACACCTGCCTCGACTGTCTCGGAGACCCCACAGAGATATCCAGAGAGAGATCCTCAGAGAAGCCCGGAGAGAAGTCAGCAGTTCCTCCGTCGGTGCCCCGACATCTCTCTGGGCCGATCCGTCGGCGCCAGGTTTCGCGGGTGGCCGGCAAGAACGTCGACGCGACCGCTCTGCGCGCGATGGCTCTCGGAGTTCGTCCACCGAAACAGGGTGCGGGTCCCTGTGTGCTTCCCGGCCACGCCGTACACCCGCACGCGTCGTGGCTGATTTACCTGGCGCACTGGGAGCTGTGGTGCCCGTGGGCCGACCGCTCATTCAGTCTCGCCGCCGTTCGTGCGGCGCTCGCGTATGACAGCGCCGCAGCGCCGCACGAGCGCGCGTCGGACCACTCGGCCTTCGAGCGCCTCTGGCTGCCGGGCGGCGTTGAGATCTCGCGCTGGGCCGAGTTTCTCGATTGGGAGATCGGCCTTCTCGAGCCCAGCGACGGAGCCTTCCTGCACGTGCCGGGCGACCTCTCGCTGACGGCTCGGCGCGTCGCCGAGTCGATCGAGCTCCTGCTTCGTCTTCGCAGCACCGAGCGCTGGCGGGATCGGGATCAGTTCACGTTCGCTCGCCGTTTCTGTCGTGCCGTCACCGGCCTGGCGGAGGATCGCGCCCGCGCTGGCGTCGATGAGCTCCGAACCATCGGAGTGATCGTCGCGGTTGACAGACAGGGCAAAGCGATTGTCTACCGGCCCGGCCCCCGGACCGACGGGCGTCAGATCCTTTCGATCGAGGATGGGCGAGCGTGATGGCCCGGGCGAACACCCGCTTGGTTGATGCGTCCGAGCTCGCGTACCGGCTCGGTGTCAGCCGCTCTTGGGTCTACGAGCACGCCGACGAGCTCGGCGCAGTTCGCCTCGGAACAGGGTCGCGCCCCCGTCTGCGATTTGACCCTGCGAGAACCGTCGACCTGCTGGCCACCTGCTCTTCACGCAGGGGGTCGCGATCGCCGCCAAGTCGCTCTGAGAAGCCGGTTCCGAGCCACCGTCGCAAGCGAGGTTCGGGCACCACCGTAGATCTGCTGCCCATAAAGGGCTGCAACGACAGCCGTCAGCCGACGGCGGGAGAAAGTCTGTGACCAGTAAGCCGCTCCATAAGGATCCGTTCGATCGCCTAATCCAGACCCTGCAATGCCTGAGAGGCCGTCGCCTCGGCATTGAGCTCAGGTCGCTCGCCGCGGACACTTCGGTCGGGGTGCTGGCGGACGGCTGGATCCGAGAGCTCAACGAAGACCCGGCTGACGGACGGGCCTCGGACCAACGAATCGCTCGGGTCGATCTGGTGAACGCGTCAGACGAGCACCTGATGGAGCTTGTCGTCTTCGAAGACATGCTGGACCACTTCGCCGGAAACGGCGACGGTTTTGATGCCGAACTCGCCGACGTTCAGGTGTCGGTCGTCGCGTACGCACGGAAGGACGGAGGGGAACCGGGCGACTCCTGGACCGGGCTACAGCAGCGTCAAGCGCTGGAGTTGCTGCAGGAGCAGGCCTGGACCGAGGTTGATGGGGATCTCCGTGTCGTCGAGACCGCTCTACGGCGTGCCCTCGACGCGACGACCCACGATCTCGACCGGTGGGAGAAGTCGGAAGTCCTGCCGGGGTGGAAGGACGAGTTCTCACTCTCGCCCGAGGAGGTTGCCCGGCTCGATCCGTATCGCCGTCTCGAGTACGTCGCTCGGCTGCTCGCCACGATCGAGACGATGTACGGCCTGAAGGACTGGCCCTCCCGGAAGGATGGCGGACGGATCTCGGACATTCTTCGGGGCCTCAACGACATCAGTCTCGGCATTCGTCCATGACCGCTCGTTCGAATCCTGGAGCCGTCTCGGTGACGGCTGGGCGCGAGTCCCCGACGGGGCCGCGAAACCAGCGCGATCCTATGATCGGCCAAGCACCAAGAGTGGCCGGGCGGCGCGGTAACGCCCCCGGCCGCGGCACCGGAGATCAAGCTCCGGCGCGGCTCCAGGCTACCTCCATTTTGGGGGCGTCCCGCATCGTCGTGCCGGCGTTCTCGCGACGAGGGAGGTAGAGATGTCACGACCAGCCACGGGTCAGGTCGTCGTTCGGGAGCGACGACGAGGAAAGGTCTATGCGCTTCGCTTTCGCGCCTACGGGAAGCGCCGCTACGTGACCCTGGGAGCGACTCCGGCGGGATGGACGCAGCGACTCGCCGAGGAAGAACTCGCGAACGTCTTGGCCGACGTCCGCCGCGGCATATGGCGACCGCCGGTAGCGGAGCCGGCGCCGGCAGCGCTTGCGGAGCCGAACTTCCACGAGTTTTCGAGCAGTTGGTACGCCCGGCGGGAGCTCGAGGGCCTCCGCCCGCGGAGCCTGGAGTACCTGAAGTGGGCGCTCTCCGACCACCTGCTTCCCCACCTGAAGGATCACCTTCTGAGCGAGATCACCATTCAGGAGGTCGACCGATATGCAGCGGCGAAGGTCGCCGAGGGACGTCTGTCACACGATTCGATCAACAAGACTCTGTCGGTACTGGCCAGCGTGCTCGAGCTTGCGGTCGAGTACGAGATCATCGTCTCGAACCCGGCGCGGGGCCGACGTCGCCGGTTGCCAGCGCAGGCTCCGCATCGAGCGTATTTGGAGCCGGGACAGGTGCTAGCGCTGCTCGATGCCGCGGCCGCGCTCGACTCTGAGGATCGCGCCAGGCGGCGGTATCGGGCGGCGGCGTTGGCGACGCTTGGCTTCGCCGGACTTCGTGTTGGAGAGTTGCTCGCCTTGAGGTGGCGGGACGTGGACCTCGCCAATGGTGCGATCCAGGTGCGCCAGTCAAAGACGTCAGCCGGGGTGAGACGAGTAGACATCCAGCCCGAGCTCAGGGAATACCTCGTTGTTTGGAAGGCTGAAACTGGGTTCGCCGGCAATGACGATCGCGTCTTTCCGACCGGGACCGGCAACCCAGAGAACAGAAGCAACCTACGTCGACGCGTTCTGTTGCGGGCCGTAGCAAAGGCGAACGAGGCCCTGCCCGCTGGTGCCCCGGAACGCCTTCCAGAGCGTCTCTCGCCCCACGTGCTCCGGCGGTCGTTCGCCTCGTTCCTCATCGCCGAGGGCGAAGACGTGGCATACGTGATGGGTCAGCTGGGTCACACCGACCCGAAAATGACTTTGGGTCTGTACGCGAAGGCGCTTCGCTCGAAACGGAGACGGTCGAGCTTCACTCTCGCCGAGGCCGCCGATGTCGAAGCGGTCGAACCGGGCTCGGCGGGGTCCGCGTTCGCGTGAGTCGCGGCACCCCGAACTCAAGCCGACAGCGTCAACATCGCCGTCGACGGAGAGGCTTCGCCCCGTGCTGCCGACGTCCCGCGCGGATACTCGAACCAGGACCTACTACGCCGCGAGAGCTGGCCTTCGACTCAATCGTCAACCGCTATCGCGCTCGACCGATGAGTTCATAACCGGCTTCTTCGACCGCTTGCCGTACCTGTTCGTCGGTGTAGCCGCTCCCCGCTACTTCGACCCGTCCTGTCGGCAGGTCGACCCGGACTTCGGTGACCGGGTCCAGACTCTCGATCCTCTCGCTCACCGACGTGGCGCAGTGACTGCAACTCATACCCTTGACGGTGTAGGTGGCAATGGCTCGTCTACTCATTTGCACCGTCTCCTCGACGTCCTTCGACTGCCTGACTGCTTACGATCCGGAGCGGTCGGGTCACCCGAAGACTTCGATGATCAAGACCGACGAGCCGAAAACGAACGCCAAGGCCGTGATCGCGCCGACCAGCTTGGGCGGCAGCCCGCCGTGGATCCCGGTCTCGTGCACGGCTGTGTGACCTTTGCCTCGCCTGATCAGCCACATGTTCACCGGCACAGTGACGATAAACGCGATGGCGAGGGCGAAAGACAGCGCGCCCCAGAACAGAATGTCGCCAAGGCCGGAATCCATCGCCCCGGGAATCACGACCATGATCAAGTTGTCGATGATCTCCATCGTGGCGATCGAGAGGGTGTCCGCAGCCAGAGCCACCGGAACAACGGCCGACAGCGCCATGCCGGCACGAAGGAGAGGCAGGCTGGTCAGGAGGTATCCGAAGAAGAAGGCCAACGCGACTGCCAGGGCAACGGTGGCAAGGTCTGAGAAACCCAGCGCGGTGCCGATCGCCATACCCGAGACCTCGCCAATGGCACAACCCGTGAGGCAGTGCAGGGTCGCGCTGACGGCGACCCCTCTGAGCGCGCTCCCATGTGTTGGCATCTCGTGGCGGACCTGGTGGCCGACGTGTTGACCCTGGCGACCCGCCTCCACAATTCCTCCGTGCGTCACAATTACCCTCCGGGGGTATCGTAACGACTGCCCGGACTAGGAGCGGGGACGGGCAATTCCCTACGATCTCATCGCAGTAGCGCACGGCGACCCGAGGGATACGAAGGATCATGGAAGACATGGGGGCCGGGCTGCCGGCTTGGCTCACAACGTTGTCATGGATCTACATCGCCGTAGCTCTCGCGAGCGCCGCGGCGATCCTCTACGACATTCGCCGTCGCAAGTCTCCTTCGTCCCGCCGAGGGATGGAGGCCGTGTGGCCGCTCGCGGCGTTGTACCTCGGGCCGCTGGCCTTTCCGGTCTACAGGCGCTTCGGACGCGAGGCCGGCTCCGTCCGCGAGCCTGACGGCATCTCAGCAGACGAGCCCGCAACCTCCTCCGCGGTTCACTCGGGCCTGTTCGGAGGCGTCTCATCGGGCTTGGCGCACATCGTGGCCGTGCCCTTCGTGGTAGCAACGGGCCTGACGATTGCGAACATGGATATGTGGGCGATGGTCGTGATCATCGCGTTGCTCGCCGCCGTCAGCATCTTCTTGTTCGAGTACGTGTCCTCCGCCTCTGCCAACCGCGGGGTCCCCGGTCTCATCCGAGTGCGCTCGGCGCTCGTGGTCGCGGCCCTCACCGTCGCTGCTTTCGACCTCGGAATGCTCAGCTGGATGCTGATCCTCCACTACACGGAGAACATGCCGGCGGCCGGCGACGTGCGCTTCACCTTCCTCATGCAGATAGGGCTCATCCTCGGAACGTTGACTGTCTACCCCGCCGCGCGCTGGCTCGTGGGCCGTGGCCGGAGGGCGCCGGCCAGCTGATACGTGCATCCGGGGTCGGTGCCTAGGGCGCCGTGAAGTCGCGTCCTGTCCCCTACCGCCTCGTGCGCGTGGCGAGGCATGCTCTTCGCCGCTTTCGCTCCAGAGGGGGCTGAGCACGATCCGGCGTGCGATCGCCGGAGCGCCGATAGAGGAGCCGGGGCCTCCCCCACACCGACGGCCTGGGACAGGCGGCAAGTCCGCGACTCACCCAGTGGGGGGTGGGCGCAGACCATTCGCGGATTGGTCCCCCAAGGGTCGGTAGCTCCCCCTTCTCGCCTCGAGGCCCGGCAGGCCGGAGCCTGATACTACGCATTGTAGGATGTGGGGATGCTTGCCTTTGGCCCCTGCTTCAATCGCACCGGCACAAGCGCATGAGCTTCGCCCTCGGCGACGGCAGCCGTAGTCGCCTTCGAGGCGAACTGCCAGTTCGCGCCGTGGTCGTCGGTACGGCCCTCGGCGCGGCGGCCTTGACTTTCGCTTTGCATCATCTTCCGCCGCTTGCCGGCCACGCTCTCGAGGCGATCGCACTGGCGCTCGGGATCGTTGGGCTGAGCGCGATGATCGCGGCCCGACTCTGGGCCACCCCCAGCGCTGCCGTCGAAGACGTTGTCGTGATCGAAGCGACGGCAACGAACTCGCTGCGCTGCGCGACGCCGGCCGATGTTGATTTCATGGCCCGCCTGCACGCGGAGACCCTGCCGCAGGCGTTCTTCGTCTCCCTGGGGCAGAAGTTCATGCGCCGTTACTACGCGACCTTCATCGAGTCGCCCTACGCCGAGGCGCTCGTCGCTGCGGTCTCCGACCACCGAGCCGGGATGATCGTCGGCGTGCTCGATCCGCCCCTGCATGTCCGTTGGATCGCGCGCAACCGTGCGATAGCGCTGGCGCTCTCGGCGCTGTCGGCGCTCGTCGTTCGGCCCGCGGCGGCATCCATGTTTCTCAGGACCCGCGCCCGCCGCTATGCGGGCGCCTGGCGTCGTCACCGTCGAAGCCGCAGCGCGCAGGCCCCGGCGACCGACGGAGCCATCCGCCCGGCGGTCCTGAGTCACGTGTCGGTTCCTTCGGGCGCGAGACACCGTGGGATTGGACAGAGCCTGGTGTGCGGCTTCGAGACGAGCGCTTGGAGCTACGGAGCTGACTGGATCACGCTGACCACCCTCGCGGGTTCCGATGGCGCAAGCGACTTCTACGAGTCGCTGGGTTGGCGATACCGCGGTCCAGTCCACACATTCGACGGGACCCGAGTTGTCGAGTGGTCGATCGCGCGGAGCGCGCGGTGAAGCGCCGCGCCACGCTTCTCGCCTTATGTCTCATCGCTGTTCTGGCGGGTTTGGTCGGTGCCCTGGCCAGCGAGGGCCCGGACCCGCCGTCGCCGCAGTCGGTCCTCGCCGAGGTCGAGCGGACCGCGGACGTGCCCGACCGCAGGCCATCGCCCGACCCCTACACGTCGCCGCGCTACGAGCCGTACGCGGATGGCAAGAAGGTCGCCGCCCGCGCCGCCCAGCGCGCCCTCACCTACAGTCGAAACGAGATGCCGGCGGCGATCGCCGAGCGCGTTCGGGCTCGGGTCGACGACGGTCTCGCCCGGGTGCTTGCGCCTGCGATCGAACGTGACGTGCGTTCAGCCGGGACCGTGGTCTACCCGCAGCTCTCCGGTCTGACCGAGAGCTCGATGGGCGTCATGGTGGTGGCTCGTCAACGATTGCAGGATGCGGCCGGCCGGTGGACCTCTGTGACACGCACGGTCGATGTCCGCTTGACCGGCGTCGACGGCGCCTGGCAGGTCGAGTCGATCTCATCGGTCGGCGGACCGCCTGCGAGACGGCCCGACGAGCTGTCGGTGGCCGCGACAGCCGTCGTCGACAACCCTGCTATCGAACTACCGGACACCGCGCGATGGGACATCTATCGCGGCTTGGTGGATCCGACGTTGCTCGAGGCAATGGCCTCCGCCGCCGAGCGGGCGCCGATCGCGGTTGCGGTTCTTGACTCGGGCCATCCGACGAATGTCTGGGCGACGTCCACGCCCAGCGCTCATTCCAGCGGAGCGGCGGTCGACATATGGGCCGTCGACGGAACGCCCGTTGCAGAGCAGGTTGAAACTGGCAGCGCGGCGTACGAAATGGCTTCGGCCTTCGTCTCCGGTGGGGCGGCTCAGGTCGGAAGTCCGTGGGTGCTAGGACCCGGGGGGGCGACGTCGTTCACCGATGAGGTCCACCGCGATCACGTCCATCTGCAGCAGTCGGGCTGAGCCCCGTCGCCGCCGTCGCACGAAGCCGAAGGCCAGCTACATCCGAAATCGCGCGAAGTAGCCGAAGGGGGTACCGAGGCGGCGGTCGTAGCTCATCCCACTCGCCTCCGCGCGCTCGATCAACCGTCTCGGCCGTACCCAGTGCGGGTCACCGAAGAGCTCTCCGACGACCAGCCTCCCGCCAGGACGAACCACGCGGGCGAGCTCACGAAGCGCCCGTTCCTGGTCGGGGACCTCGCCGAGCACCGCCACTAGGAAGGCGGCGTCGAAGCGGTTCGTTTCGAACGGCAGCTCGAGAGCATCACCGACGGTGGCAGCCACGTTGTCGATGCCAGCCGAGGCCAGGCGTGCCACCGTGTGCTTCAGCATCTCGTTCTGCTGATCGAGCAGCTCGAGGCATCCCGGCGGTCCAAGGGCCTCAGCGACTTCGCCCGAATAGTGGCCCGTACCGGGTCCAACCTCGAGGATCCGTTCACCGCGCTTCGGCTCGAGGACCCTGCGGAGCCGAGCGCGTGTGATCAGTGGGTGGGGTGGCCGCAACCAGAAGCGCTGTCCGTAGGGGCAGGCGGAGGGATGGCGTCGCCACCACAGCGCGGCGGCCAGGATGCCGAGCGTCGCGGCGGCGGCCACCTGCATGGACGCCGGCGTGAAGGCGCGCAATCGAGTCGTTGGACGCCTCGTACCGAGCTCGACCCCGGAAGGCTTCAATTGGCTCGATCCCAGCGTCGCAGGCGAGGCGTCGGGTCTATCGCACGCCCGCCCTTGTACCAGCCGGGACCGGACCAAATCTCGAAGTGCAGGTGACAAGCGGTTGAGCTTCCGCTTGAACCGACGAGCCCGATCGGCTCTCCAGCGCGGACACGCTCGCCCTTGCGAACTTCCAGCCGTTTGCGCATGTGCATGTAGACGGTCTCGAGGCGTGTGTCGCTGCCGCTGATCACGACGAAGTTCCCGGCCCCGCCGGCCTCGTAGTCGACGACTCGAACCCGCCCACTCTGCGACGCGACAACCTTCTTCCGGCAGTCAGCAAGCAGGTCCTGACCCCTGTGGCCACGACCGGCGCCGAACCCGTCCCCATATGTGTGCTTCCCTCGGACCGGAAAACTGTTCTCTCCGTCCGATCCTCCCCCACCGCTGCCGACCCCTCCGCCGCCCGCTCCAGTGCTCGTCCCCGGAATCAGGAGGAATCCGACCAGTAGCAGGCCGATTAGCTTGATAGCTCCGATCCGTGGGCTCTGGATCGCATGCGCCCGCGATTTCGACATCGCTGCTCCGCCTCTCTTCTCGAGCCTGCGGAGTTAGCTGACGGGCTCGCGCATGTCGAAGAGGTCGCGCTAGGGATACGTAGGCATCCCATTCGCCCCGGAACGATTGGTTCCTCCGCTCCGCCGCCTCGGACGGCGGATTCGGCTATGGCGCGGCGCAGCTTAGCGCGATCTCCGACGGACCGTCGGATCACCTGGTGGGGCGCGGTCTTCTCGGGGGCGTCGACCGCGGAAAAGCCCCAAAGCGAGAAGACTCGTCGCTATGAGTAGGACACTGATCCACTGGGTCGCGCTCAGGCCAACCGCCAACTCGGCGCTGTCGGAGCGGACGAAGAACATCGCGAAGCGACCGCTCGCGTAGAGGCCAACGACGGTCGCCGCAAAGGACCCCGGCTGGTTGAGCCGAGATTTGAGCGGCCAAATGATGCACAGGATCAGGAGCGCGAGGAGAATCTCATAGAGCCCTCCTGAGTGATAGGCGATCGCGGCGTCAGGCACCGACGCGTCCGGATGAGAGTTGCGCACGGCCCATGGAAGTTGAGACGGAGGGCCGAAGTGCTCGCCATTGATCAAATCTCCGACGCGGCCGATCGCCATGCCGAGCGGCAGGCCGAGCGCAGCGGCGTCGAGGTAACCGAGGCTCAGGTTTCGGCGCCTGATCACCAGGACGATCGCGACGGCCCCGGCAATCAGGCCGCCGTAGACCGAGAACCCACCTGTGCCGAGCCAGTCTGCCGGACTCAGCAGCGCCCCAGCGTCGTTCTCGAGTAGGTACAAGAGCCTCGCACCGACCAAGCCGGCCAGCGCGGCCACTACGGCGAGCGTCAGGATTTCCTCGGGATCAAGCTCGAGGCGTTTTGCGCGCCATGCTGCGAGGAGGCTGCCGGCGACTATGCCGAGCGAGGTCGTGATCCCATGCCACGAAAGCGAGATCGGCCCGAGGTCGATGAATGGATCGATGCTGATTGTTATCTGCGCAAGGGAGGGAATGCTTCGGAGAATAGGAGCCTCCGACGCAACGTAGGACTAAGGTGCCCTGATTCCCGCCCCCAGAAGAACATCGTCACGGCGGTCGGCGAGATTCCGGTGACCTCAGGCCGCAGCACGTTCGTCTTTGCCGACCTCGTCGGCTTCAGTGCCTTGACCGAGGCTCACGGCGACCAGTTCGCCGTAAATGTCGTCGAGCATTTCGCCGGTCGAGTCGAAGCATGGCTGCCGGCGTTTGGTGATGGCTCGTTAAAGCTTGTCGGCGACGCAGTCATGATTCGCTGCATCGAGCCGCGCGGCGCAGTAGAGCTCTCGCTGGCGTTGATCGCCCGTTCAGCCGAAGTAGCGCGGTTTCCGTTGATCCGTATCGGCATGCATTCGGGAACCGCGGTCGAACGGGGCGGGGACTGGTACGGATTCTCCGTCAACCTCGCGGCCCGCGTCTCTCGCCGGGCGGGAGCGAACGAGGTCCTGCTCACGGAGCAGACGGTCCTCGACGCCGGAGCCCTCCCAAGGGTTCGGTTGACGACGCTGGGAGCTCAGAGGTTCCACAACCTCGCCACGCGAATCGAGGTGTACCGCGCCGAGCGCCCAGACCCTCCGATCGCCAAGCGAATCGACCCCGTCTGCCGTATGCCACTCTCGGAGGGCGAGGCGCTGCGCCGTCAGGAGCACGACGGAATCGAGTACGCGTTCTGCTCGCGGCGGTGCGAGCGCGCGTTTCTCGCCGATCCGGACGACTTCGTCAATCCGACCGACATTCGAGGTCGCTTCTAGAGGTATTGCATTGGATCGGCGGGGGTTCCGTCCATACGAACCTCGAAGTGCAGATGATCACCAAACGACGCGCCGGTGTTGCCAACCGTTCCGATTACGTCGCCCTGGGAAACCGACTGGCCGGTGGCGACACCGATCGAGTTCTGGTGGGCGTAACAGGTCGAGACCCCACCGCCGTGGTCGATGCAGGTGTAGTTGCCGTAGCCGCCCGATACACCGGCTTGAATTACCTCGCCCGACGCGGCGGCCTGGATCGGCGTTCCGTTGGGCGCGGCGATGTCGATGCCGGCGTGTAGGCGCCCCCAGCGCTGGCCGAAGGGTGACGTGAGCGTCCCGTCGATCGGCCAGATGTAGGCGGAGGAGCTCTCCTGCGACGGACCGCTCGGCGCTGGCTCAGCCGGCGCGGGGGCGGGCGCGGACTCGGCCTCGGCGGCCTCTGCGGCCTCGGCGGCGGCAGCGGCCTCTGCGGCCTCCTGGCGCTCCTGCGCAGCTTGGATGCGCGCCTGGATCTCACCCTGGATGGAGCTGACGTCGCCCTCGAGCTGATCGATGTTCGCCTCGACCTGGTCGAGGGCGTCCGCCTTCTGTGAGCGCGCGCCGAGTCCAGCTGGGCCTCTTGCTGCTCGAGGCTCGCGCGGGTCTGCTCGAGCTCGGCCTTGCGGGCGGCGATCTCGTCGCGGGCCGCGCTGATCCGCTCGACCGCCTCGGCGGACTCGCGACGCAGGTCGTCGACGCGCGTGAAGATCGCATCGTCCTGGTCGGAGATCTGCTTCAGGTAGTCGTAGCGCTGCATCATGTCGTCGAAGCCGTCGGCCTCGAGGATCACGGTGATCGCGTCCGGCTCATCGGACTTGTAGATCTCGATGAGGCGCTTTCGAAGCGTCTTGCGGGCGACGGCGAGGCGCTTCTCGAGCCGCTCGAGGCGGGCCTTCTCGGCCTGGAGCTCGGCCCGTACCTCGGCGAGGCGATCAGCGACGACGGCCTCCTTGTTGCGGAGCTCGGCGACCCGCGCGGCGAGGGCGTCGATCTGGGCCGAGTACTCCTGGATCTCCGAGGTCAGTACGCCGGCTTCATCGCGCTTCTGCCCGAGCTCGGACTCCTTCGCATCGAGCTGGGACTGCAGGTCCTGGGCTTGCGCGCCGCCGGCGGCCAGGACGACCGCGATCGCGGCGGCGAGTACGGCCGTCAGGATTGCAAGCGCTCGCGGGCGCGACGATCGGGGTACGGATGGTCCAGTTCGAAGCACGGCGGGGGACCCTAGGAAGAAGTCTTACGATTCGTAGGATCAATGAGGTGACCCGCAATCGAGTTTGCAGCTCAACGGCCGTGACCAAGCTAAGCGGGGGGTCAGTGCAGGCGGCGGCGGTCGATCTAGCGCCGTCCTTGCCGCTGCGAGGCACGGGGCCGACGATCTCGTGCTGACGATCAGATCGTGGTTGAGCCGCGACCGTCGCCGACCGTGGCTCGCCGTCGCCGTTCTCGCCGCGGCGATCGTCCTCTGGTGGGCGCACAGCACGCCACAGGCTCACGACATGCACGACGGGTCAATGGAGGGGTCGCTCGCTACCGCGATGTCAATCTGCCTCGCGATCGCTACGACGTACGCTGGCGTCAAGCGGATCGGCGGGGGTCTTCCCAAGCGCCGATGGTTCGGAGCGCGCGAGCTTCTCGAGTCGAAGGTGGGCGGCGGGCCCTGGACTCGTGTCCCCGACCGCGCGACAGCGCGCGCGGGACCGGTCCTGCTGGGAGTTCTACGGCTCTGAGCCGAGAGCCGTGACCTAGGCGCTTCGGCGCCACGAGCACACCCACACTCTCAGCGAGAGAAAGGACCCCAGCTTGAATATCAAGTGGCTGGCAGCTGCGGCTATCGCAGCGATCGTCGTCATCGCCGGACTCGTCTTCTTCGTGAGTGAGAAGGACGAGACGTCGGCTATCGAGAACGTCGACGGCGCCTTTGCGACAGAGATGATTCCGCACCATCAGATGGCCATCGAGATGGCCGAGATGGCCCTAGAGCGGGGCCGGCACCCCGAGATCGCACGACTCGCGCGCGCGATCGTTGAAGCACAGGAGAGCGAGATATCAAAGCTCGAAGGCATCCACGAGCGCCTGTTCGACGAACCTGTCGGCTCGATCGATTTTGTCTCGTTGCCGCTCTCGGACGAGGACTCCGGTATGGACATGGACATGACGATGCTCGCCGACGCGCGGCCGTTCGACCGCGCGTTCATCGACATGATGATTCCGCACCACCAAGGTGCAATCGAGATGGCGCAGATCGAGCTCGAAGACGGATCCGACCCGGAGGCCAAGCGTCTCGCCGAGAAGATCATCGCCGAGCAGTCCGATGAGATCGCTGAGATGATCGAGTGGCGAGCGGATTGGTACGGCGCGCCGTCGCCGGCAGGAGGCGTGCCCCCCGCTGATGCCAACTGAGCTACTCGGCTCACCGGTCCCGGCGCTGAGCTCGATCGGACCTGGCCCCGCTCGGTCCCGGATGACTTTCCGGGGCCGGGTCGGTGCCGGGGGTGGGCGGATCTTCGACCCAGGGCTGACAGCGGCCATCGGCCGCCCCATGCGCTGCGGCTTACCCTACGATACGTAGGAGATGGCGAGAGGAACCGGGCCACCGCACGAGCGCGAAGAGCGCTTCAATCACAAGCGCGGTGGCGTCTCTGGCGCACATCCTCCGCCGAGGGGGCCTGCATTCACGTTGATCGACACGCTCACTGGATCCCAGCTCTCCAGGCTCAGTTACATCCTGGCGCTCCTCGCCGGCGTTCTCGTAGCAACGGTCGTCGTCTTCGTTCTGTTGCAGGTCCGCTAAGCGACACCACCACGGGCCACGCAACGGTACGAGCGGTCCACTGTGCTGAGCTGTCGGCCGTCTGGTCCGACGGCGGGCTGTGCCGCTTACGTCACGGTTCGCTCAGCTAGGCGCAGTCAGTCGTAGGTGCGTCGGCGTTGGCGCGTAGCTCTTGGAAGCCGGATGAGCCGAGGGCGGGGATGCTGATTGCCAGCGTCATCGCCATGCCGACGGCGGCGGTGGTCAGCGCTATGCCTAGCCCACGCGGCCACCTTCTCGCGGTGCGCCCCGGAGGCCGCCCGTCGATGAGCATCGACAGCCTCTCCGAGACGCCGCTCCCCGAAAGCGCGAGACCCATCGCGGGCGTCGTGCTGGCCGCTTTGCAGATAGCACTTGCCAGGGCAAGGGGGTTGCCTGTCTTTCGCACGGCGTATTCATCGGCGTTTCGTTCGAGATGAAAAGCGAGCGTGTCGAGGGCTCGCTGCCCACCCGGCAGAAGTCGAGACGCGCCAAGACATAGCTGGCCAAAGACCCTGGCTAGACCGTGCTTTCGAACAGCGTGCCCCCGCTCGTGGTGCAGGCTGGCACTGAGTTCGGCCTCGTCGAGTACGGCGAGCGCGCCGGCCGATACGACGACCTTCGGCTGCCGCACCCCGGCACAGGCGACCAACACCTCGGAGCCCCTCACCAGCAAACTGCTCTGCGGGCCGGGCCCCAACGAACTCTGCCGAACCCACTCCGAGACGAGGCGGGCGCCTCTCCAGGTCGCAAATAGCGCGGCGAACGCAGAAACGCCGAGTAGCGCGAGGGGGAGAATCAACGCCATGCCGCCGAGGCGGTGTCCGTCGAAGCCCAGATGGGATTCGAGAAACGGAACTACAGCGTGCAGACACCAGTGGGTCACGAACGTGAATAGGCCGGTCGACGGTACGAGCAAGACGACCATCAAGACCATGGCTATTGCGAAGACGGCCCGCAGCGCTAGTACCGCCAGCCAGAGGCACGCCCCGATCGTCGAGGGCAGACCTGACTGGTTGATTGCATGGGGGACGCTCACCAGCAACGCCGCGAACAACGCCAGCCAAGCGGTCATCCCCGACCCTCGGTCCGCATCCGGGCGATGCGATCGGCCATCGAGCGGATCTCATCGACCTCTCCGGGCTCCAGCTCGCCGACGAGTCGAGCGAGAGCGCTTAAGCGAGCGCCGTCCGAAGCTACGGCGAGCGTCTGGTGAATCGAACGCGAGACGTAATCGGCCTCCGACATCGCGGGCTCGTAGATAAACGCTTTGCCCGCCTTCTCTCGAACCAGCAGTTCCCTGTCCACAAGCCGGTTCAGCACAGTCTGAATCGTTGTATAGGCGCCCCGATAGTGACCGGGTAGGGCGCTGCGAACGTCTTCGACGGACCCTCGCCCCAGCGCCCAGAGCGCGCGTATCACCTGCAGTTGCAGGTCACCCCGTACCACGTCCCCGCCGGTCAACCCGGCCAGGGTACACGTCCGGTTCGATACTTAGTGCGTCGCAAGGCACTCGGCCGGACCGCGGTGATAGGTATGGGCACCGCTTCAGCGCTCGATACAGCCGCGAGGGGCTGGTTTCGAGGCCGCGAGGGCGCCGGCGCGCCGGCGCATGGGAACCTTGTCGCGCGTTCGTCTGGAGCCTTGGCAGGACACTGCTGCAAGGAGCGCAAGCCGCAACCGCCTCGAAGCTTGGCAGCTGGCGTCCGGCTCCAGGGCAGACGGCGAAGCTCGCCGGCGTGGCGACGATGGATCGCCTAGCCACGCCCTATGGGGCGACCCGCTCGGTCCAGGTAGCTCCGCCGTCGGTCGAGCGTTGGACCGTGTTGTCGGCCAACGCGGCAAACAGCTCCCGCTGACCGGCGACGAAGGCGGCCGGCTGCCCGCCAGCGTCGCCTACAACCTTCCACTGGGTTCCGCCGTCGGCGCTTCGGTGGGTCGCGCCGTCAGCATCGATCGTATAGAGCGAATCTTCGCTAGTCCAGGCCAAGAGCCCAAGCGGGTCGCGCCCGAGAAAACTCCAACTCGTACCCGCATCCGAAGAGGAGAACAAACCCTCCTCTGTCGCCGCAACGATGCTTTCGGAGTCGCGCGGATCGATGACGAGATCGAACATCGGCGCGGGGGGCTCGCGCTCCTCCCAGGTCTCCCCTCCATCGTTGGAGACGAGAAGAAGGCTTCGCGCCCCGTCGAAGCCATAAACCTTCGCACCGGCGGACTCGAGCACGTGGAAGTCCACGTCGCCGAGTAGCGCAATGTTCTCCCAGGTTTCGCCGGCGTCGCGCGACTCGATCAGACCGAGGTTGGTCGGGAGGTCCTGGCCTGGACCTGGATGCCCTGAGCCGATGAAGCGGTCGGGGCCGACGACGGAGAAACCCATCACGTCCTGCTGAGGGCCAACCGGTAGGGGCGTGGTCTCGTCGTCCGCCGCCGAGAACACGCCGTTATGGGTAGCGATGAAGAGGTCGCCGTCAGCCGGATTGACGCCGAGCCCATGGATGTGCTCAAAGTCGGGTGCGCTCGCGGTGCCCGAATCCGTGGCTCCCTCACCGC
Source organism: Thermoleophilia bacterium SCSIO 60948 (assembly GCA_021496505.1). GTDB lineage: Bacteria > Actinomycetota > Thermoleophilia > Solirubrobacterales > 70-9 > JACDBR01. Next base: position 3,137,347 of record CP053031.1, read on the forward strand.
AGCCCACCGGCAGAGCAACGGTGATCGCCGCGACGAACGGGAGTAGGCAACGGGCGTTTGCGACCAGACCGATTGCCCGAGGACGACGTCGCGAGGCGCCGGATCCCCGTCGTTTCCTGCTGGGCCCGCCTCGCTTCCCAGGCACCGTGGCAAGCGCTCGCTCGAGCTCGCGGCGTTCGCTAATCAACTCGGTCAGGCGTGCTTGCATGATCGCGATCGCTCGGTCGCCAGTCTCGCCCATCCCCTCAGCCGTTACGCACTCGACCGGGAGCGGCCCTCTCACGGGCGGTTCGGTTCGACTACAGGCGCCCGTCATCAATCGTGCCCGCCCAACTAAGTCACTCTTCGCGCACCGGAGCCTTGAACTTGCGCCGCTTGGCGGTCCTCACGTCGGGCATGCCGAGCCTACTCTTACAAGAGCGTCGATCCCGCCGAGCTCGAGGTCGGCGACGTCATCTCGATCCATCCGTTGAGCGGGTTGCCGACCGCTTCGGTCCTCACTTCCGCCGATCAACACCAGCGCGGCGCTTTCGATCACGGCCGACCGCGGGCCGAGCAGCACCGGCTCGTCCCTGAAGCTCGGCGGTCTCACGTTGGGCCGCGGCGGCGCCCGTGTGAGGACCCACAGCGACTCTCTTCACCGCCTATCTAAGTAAGCCGCATAGATGTGCGGACGTTAGTCTTGCCCGATGCCCGCCGGCGGCAGCGCTGCTCGAACAAGTCCCCTCGGAAGCCGGAGCTATCGCCACCTCTTCGCCGCACAGGTGGCGTCCCTGGTCGGCACGGGCGTGACGACAGTCGCCCTCGGACTGCTCGCATTTGAGCTCTCCGGCGCGAACGCCGGCGCGGTCCTCGGCATAGCGCTCGCGCTGAAGATGGTGGCCTACGTCGGTCTCGCGCCGGTCATCGCCGCCTTCGCCCACAAGCTCCCGCGCCGGGCGCTGTTGGTGGGCCTCGATCTTGCCCGCATCCCGATCGTGATCGCGATGGTCTTCGTCACTGAGGCCTGGCAGGTATTCGTCCTGATCTTTCTCCTGAACGCGTGCGCTGCAGGCTTCACGCCGGCCTACCAGGCGACACTCCCCGATGTGCTCCCCGACGAGCGTCGCTACACGCAAGCCCTCTCGTTCTCGCGGGTGGCATACGACCTACAGGAACTCCTCAGCCCATTGCTCGCAGCGGCGCTGCTCCTGCTGATCGACTTTCATGGCCTGTTCGCTCTCGACGCGCTGACGTTCGCGATCTCGGCCGGGCTCGTGATCACTGCGCAGCTGCCGGACACGGGCCGCCACCCGATATCGGAGCGCTCGGCCTCGAGGATCACCGAGGGAGTTCGGATCTATCTCGCGACTCCGCGCCTGCGGGGCCTGCTGGCGCTCAACCTCGCCGTTGCCGCGGCGAGCGCGACCACCGTCGTCAACACAGTCGTCCTGGTTCGCGACCGCTTCGAGGCGGGTGAGTCCGCCGTCGGTCTCGCGCTCGCCTTGGCCGGTCTTGGCTCGGTGGCCGTGGCGCTCGCCCTGCCTCGCCTTCTCGAGCGCATCCGCGACCGAAGCGTGATGCTGATGGGCGGCGCCCTGCTGGCGCCCGCACTCGCTCTGATCCCGATCCTCCCGAGCTACGTGAGCCTGCTGGCCGTTTGGGCGCTTCTCGGCGTCGGACTCTCCCTCGTTCAGACACCCGCTGGGCGACTGATCCAACGCTCCGGCAAGCTCGCGGAGCGGCCGTCCCTGTTTGCGGCGCAGTTCTCGCTCTCGCACGCCTGCTGGCTTTTCACTTACCCGATCGCCGGCGTCGCCGGCGTCGCGCTCGGCGTCGGCACCGTTTCGCTGATCCTTGCCGGGATCGCCCTGATCGCGGTGATCACCGCTGCCGCGGTCTGGCCGGGCCAGAGAGAAGCAGGGCGTTCGATCGCGGTGCCTACCCGTTGAGAGCGGGGCCGACCGCAGACTCGCCGATTCCCATGGGCCTCGGCCGACCTGCAAGAGGCGAGGAGCGTAAGGCGCAAGGAAGGCCCCCACCGAACGCACGGGCGGTTGTGTGATCCGACGCATGAGATCCCTAGCCAGCCAATCGGCATTTCTGGGCATTCCTATTGGGGATAGGCTGACGGCCCGTGCCGCACCCGTCCGAACACGGCGACGCATACCGTCCTCTCGCGCGCGGCGAGGCCGCGGAGATCGCGGAGGACATGCGAGCATTTTCAGCTGAGAGCCGCGTGTTACTGCTCTACGCGATGCTGACCGGCGAACAGACCGTCGAGGAGCTCGCGATCGGGGTGGGCCAGGCACCCGGTGCCGTCTCACAGCAGCTTCGCATCCTCAGAGCGCTTCGCTACGTGCGGGCCACGCGCAACGGGCGTCACGTCAGCTACAGCCTTCACGATCATCACGTCGCTGAGCTTCTCGCCGCGGTCCGCCATCATCATGAGCACCTTCGCGGCTTCGAACCAGACCAGACCACGGACGCCGAACGCGAGAGGACCGCGCCTTGATGCTCTAGCGCGGCTCTCTTCGCAGCGCCGCGGCGAAGTCGGATCGTCAGCCTCGATAGAGGTTCAGCGGGATCGACCCACCCGCACCAGGCGCCGACCAGATGATCTCGGCGAAACTCAAGAAGGATCGGGTCCCGGTGCCGAAAAATCGTTGTCAGGTTCTCTGCTCGCGTCGGCTCGTCGCTGGCGGAAGGTGCTGGCGACGATCGCGCCGACAACGATCGCCGGCGGGGCAAGGTAAAGCACGTAGAGACCCCAGTGGTCCGCGCCCAGATGGGCGATGGGAAGCAAGTCCTGCATGTCAGCATCATGGTCGCCGCGCTGGTCGCGAAGGCGACGCGCGGCACCGCGTAGCCTCCTCGCTAATATCTCGATACTCGTTGGAACGTCCGCTCAGCGCCCGCCGCCAATGACCCGAAACTCGAAGCTCTCGATCTCGATCTTGCTGTTCGCGGCCATCGTCGCCGCCGTCATCGCGCTCGGTGCGGGTGGGGGACCTTTCACCTCGGCGCCTGAGCCGACTGCTGATGCGACCGTCGTCCGCGACTCATCTCACCGGCTCAGCCCGGCCCCCGACAGCGATGTGACCGTCGTCGAGTTCCTCGACTTCGAGTGCGAAGCCTGCGGCGCGCTCTACCCGGTGATGGAGCAGCTGCGAGAGGAATACGACGGCGAAGTCGAGTTCGTGATCCGCTACTTCCCGCTGCCGAGCCACTTCAACTCGACCAATGCCGCCTTGGCGGTCGAGGCCGCCTCCAAGCAGGGCAAGCTCGAGGAGATGTACAAGCTGATGTTCGAGACACAAGAGAGCTGGGGCGAGCAGCAGAGCTCTGCCGAGCCCCTGTTCCGGCAGTTCGCCACAGAGCTTGAGCTCGACATGGAGCAGTTCGACGCCGACGTCGCCTCAGGGGAAACCCTCGAGCGCGTCGAGCTCGACAAGCAGGATGGCGAGGACCTCGGCATCCAGGGCACGCCGGCCCTCTATCTGAACGGCGAGGAACTCCAGCCGGGCAGCTTTGAGCAGATGAGCGCCGAGATCGACAAGGCGCTTGAAGGCAGCTGACCTGGGCGCAGACGGGGCCGCCCAACCCGGCGCGAGCGCGAATCCGGCCACGGTTGCCTTCCTGGATCGCATCGTCGGTCCGGTCATGGTTGGGTCAGGCCTCCTCGGCCTCGGAGCCGCCGGGCTGCTGACCGTTGAGAAGTTCCGGGTCCTCGAGGATCCGAGCTACGTGCCGGCGTGCACGATCGACGCCGTTCTCTCGTGCGGCTCGGTGATGACCTCGGCACAGTCGGAGGCCTTCGGGTTCCCCAACCCGCTGATCGGCATCGCGGGCTTCGCGGCGCTCGCAGCGCTCGGGGTCGTGGTCACCGCCGGCGCGCAGCTTCCTCGCGCTCTATGGCTCGTCATCCAGGCGGGGATGGTGCTGGCCATGGGGTTCGTCGGCTGGCTCTTCTTCCAGAGCGTCTACCGCATCGGCGCACTTTGTCCGTACTGCATGCTCGTCTGGCTCGCGACGATCATCGGCCTCGTCTACGTCACGGTGGCGAATCTCGGGTCGGGACGGATCGCTGGTCCGGCGGCACTGCGGCGCACGGCTGACACCGTGGTCCGCTACCACGGCGTCGCCGCGGTCCTGATCGTCCTAGTAGCGGCCGCGCTGATTGCACAGGCCTTCTGGGATTACTGGGTGGGCGCATGAAGCAGGCGGACCCGCCGGAAGCCGGGCGCGGCGGGGTGCGCGTCGCTGGGCGCCGCCGAAAGCTTGTTGCCACTGTGAGCTCGGCTGTCGCCATCCTCGGAGCGGCGGCAGTGACACTGTTATCGACGGGCGCCAGCAGCCAGCGCGAATCCCCTGAGGCCTTGAGCAGGGCCTTCAATTACGAGCGCGCCCTGAACGATGCGCCCCCGCCGCTGGCCCGCCTCTACTCCGCGGGCAATACTCTGATCCCCGGGGGCCCGGGGGGCCTGGAAGAGCAACTCAGTTCGCTCAGGGGTCACCCAGTTGTCGTGAACGAATGGGCCTCGTGGTGTGGTCCGTGCAGGCTCGAGTTCCCGGTCTTTCAGCGCGCCTCCGCTCGGCATGGGGAGCGAATCGCCTTCCTAGGAGTTCTCTCGGGCGACTCCGAGGAGGCCGCGGAGACCTTCCTGCGTGAGGTTCCCGTGCCCTATCCGAGCGTCACAGACCCGCAGCAGGACATCGCTACAGAGCTCTGGAGGAGTCGACCCGCTCTGCCAAAGACCGCGTTCTACGACCGCACCGGGACCCTCATCAATGTCCGCATCGGCCCGTACGAGTCCGTTGCACAGCTCGAGGCCGATATCGATCGCTACCTCAGGTGATTGACGCCCCGCGTCACACCGATTTGAAGAAGTTCAGCCCGACGGCGTCCAGAAGCTCCTGAGCTCGAAGGCTCAGGCGAAACAGCTCGCCGCTCGCAACCAGGATCCCCATCGCCACGAGCACCAGTCCGGAGGCGACCTGAATCGCGGCATGATGGTTCTTGATCCAGGCGAGGCTTCTCTGGGCACCGCCAAATGCCACCGCGGAGGCGATGAACGGCAGCGCCAGGCCGGCTGAGTAGATCGCCAGGAGACCGGCACCCGCGGCAACCGAGGTCTCCAGGCTGGCGAGGCTCAGGATGGCGCCGAGAGTCGGGCCGATACACGGCGTCCACGCGAAAGCAAATGCGACGCCAGCGATCAGCGGACCGCCGCGCGCGGATCTCTCCAGCAAGCCGGGAGGCCGAAAATCACGGTTGAGACGAACCACGAGTACCGAAGCGATGAAGAACAGGCCCATCGCGATGATGACCACCCCGGCGATCTTCTCTAGCAATCCGGAGTTCGCGACGAGAAAGCCACCCAGCGCCGTGGCACCCAGACCGAGGAGTATGAAGACCATCGAGAACCCGGCGACGAATACGATGCTCCGCCGCAGCACCGCCGGATCGAACCCCCCTTCCTCGACGGGCCTGCCGCATACTGTCGCCAGATAGCCGGGGACCAGCGGTAGACAGCATGGCGAGACGAACGAGACCACTCCGGCCGCGAACGCCAGGGTCAGCGTCGGCGCCTCAATCATCGCGACGCGCCCCAGTCAGCCAATCGCCGGTTGGGCGCTGCCGACCCGAGGCTGGTGCGTGAACCCACGTCCGTAACGTCCTCTGTCTCGGGCCTAAGGCGTCGCTTTGCCGCGGTCGCTGACGGGATTCGGCGGTCAACCGGTTAGCAACATAGCGATATGTCAACACCCGTAAGAGTAGCCTCTGCCTCGTGGGATATCGCTCGATCTCGGTATTGGTTCTTGCCGCCGCATTCGTCGGCCTCCTTGGCTGGGGCCTCTCGCAGAGCAGCCCGACCGCTCTAGAGATCGGAGAGCAGATCGGCGATGAGCAGGAACCCGGCGGACCGGCGCTTCCGGTGCTAGACGGAACTGAGCGCGCAGTTGGCGTCGATGGGGCTGAGGAGCTGTCGCTCCCCGACTTTCGCGGCCAGTGGGTCCTCGTCAACGTCTGGGCCTCCTGGTGCGTTCCGTGCGAGGAGGAGGCGCCCGAGCTTGAGCGTTTCTATCGGCACAACGGAGGTGGCGAGGGGAAGTTCCAAATCGTCGGCATCGATACGAAGGACGCGGTCTCCGACGGCCGCGAGTTCGTCGAGGAGTTCGACCTGACCTACCCCCAGCTCCACGACGGAGGCGGCACCTTCGCCGATGATGTGCTGAAGGCGACCGGGGTTCCCGAGAGCTACCTCCTCGATCCCGACGGCGCGCTCGTCACCTACGTCCGCGGCCCAGTTGATGCGAGATACCTTCGAACGGAGATCCAGCCGCTCCTCGGTGGCAGCTGACGCTGGTTCTTGCGAAGTCTGAAAGCGAGCAGACCGTGGAGGAGGTAGATGATCAATGCGGTCGTCACCCTCAACCGGTTCGTTCCGCTTCGCGAAGCGCAGCCTCGAGTTCCTCGGCGGAGAACGCGCCCTCGATCCGGGTGCTGACGCGACCGTCGCGGTCGAAGACGAAGAGCCAGGGCTCCGTCCTGAGACCGAAGGCGCGGAGCTGGCTTCGCAGCCCCTCGGCGGGGTTGTTGTCCTCCCAGACCTCCATGTGGATGAAGGCCGCGTCGCCCTCCCACTCCTGCTTGACCTGCTCGGCGATATCCACGACCGGCCCGCAGACTCTGCTCTCACACAACGCAGGCGTAGCGATCACGAGCGCTACCGGCTTCTCGCCGATCGCATCGGCGAAGTCGACCTCGTGCATCGTGTCGGCCGGGACGCGCGTCTCGATCTCCTCGATCTTGCCGACGTCCTCGACGGTCGGCGTGTTGATCGGGGGCGGGCGCTCGCCGACCTGGGGTACTGGCGGATCGTCGGTGATCTCGATGCCCCGAATGCCCGCGACCCGCGGTTCCTCACCGCCGAGCACCGCTATGAAGCGCCACTCGCCGGGTTGGCCGAACCGGGCGTCGACGACATAGAGCCCCTTGGCGGCGTCCGGATCGAGGCCGGTCGAGCGTGCGACAAAGGGCGCGTCGGTGGCGAGGCTCTCGGTTCTAGCGGGCAACGGCCCGAGGATCGGTCCTTTCCCCCGTGCCGCGTAGATCGCGACGTCCTCGTCGATCGCCTGTGAGCCCGAGACGTTGTAGAGAGCGAAACCGAAGCGCTGATCGCCCGGCGGCAGGAAGCTCTGTGTCGGAACGAGAACGAAGTTGTCGTCCTTCGGCAGGCCGGAATAGAAGTCGATCAGCGAGCCCGAGGGCCGGGGGAAATCAGACCTGGCAGGGGCAGCGCGCGCGACGCCGTCCTCGGGCTCCTCGGCACCCCCGCAGGCCGCGCCGATGAGCCCAAGAGCGAGCACGATCGCGCTGGCGACACCCCTGAGGCTCAACGCGTCGACTCGGCCAACGCCCCTTCCTCGGAGCGGGGTCGCTCCGAGGAGCAGCAGTCGTCCTCGCAGCATGCGTCAGAGGCAGGCTCCTGAACCATCTGCGCGAGCGGAAGAGGCGCCGGGTCCGACGTCAGGGGTCGAGGCTCGCGGCCGCTTTCGAGCTCGGGAGCGAAGCTCGTTCGACGGCCCGCCCGAACCCCGTTGGCGATCACGATGATCTCGGCCAGCTCGTGGATCGATACGACCGCCGCGAGTCCCAGGACGCCCGTCGCGGCGAGCGGCACGAGGGCAACGAGTATCGCGCCGGAGAGAGCCAGGTTCTGGCGCATGATCGCGCCGGCGCGCCGCGCGTGGGCGAGGGTGTCGGGCAGATGGCGAAGGTCATCGCCCATCAGCGCGACGTCCGCTGTCTCGATGGCGACGTCGGTCCCGATCGCTCCCATCGCGACCCCGACGTCGGCGCTCGCGAGTGCCGGAGCATCGTTGATCCCGTCGCCGACCATCGCCACTCGCGCCTCGGCACCCAAGCGCCGCACGGCCTCGAGCTTGTCCTCGGGAAGGAGTTCGGACTCGACACGATCGATTCCGATCTCGCCGGCGAGGGCGTCAGCGGTGCGGCTGTTGTCGCCGGTCATCATCACGATCTCGCGAACGCCGACCCGCCTCAGCCGCTCGATCGCCTCGCGCGCCTCGGGCCGCGGATCGTCGCGAACCGCGATCAGGCCGAGTAGCTGTCCGCCGCGCTCGACGGCGACGATGCTGGCCCCTTGCTCCTGTAGGCGGGAGACCTGACCGGAGAGCTCGCCGACGTCGACGAAGCCCGGCTTGCCGAGTCGAAGCGATCCGTTCTCTCCGCTGCCGGTCAGCCCGTGTCCGGGGACCGCCTCGACGTCGGACGCCCTTGGGACCCTCGGTGCCGCGGCGAGGATCGCTGCGGCCAGAGGATGCTCCGAGCGTGCCTCGAGCGCGGCGGCGCTCTTGATGACGTCGGCCTCCTCGACGCCGTCCGCGGCGACGATGGCCGTGACGCGCGGCGCGTTCTCGGTGAGCGTTCCGGTCTTGTCCAACGCGACGGCACGGATTCGCGACAGCGCCTCGAGAGCTGCACCGCCCTTGATCAGCACTCCGGACTTTGTCGCCGCCCCGATCGATGCAACCACCGTGACGGGGACCGAGATCGCAAAGGCGCAGGGAGCCGCGGCTACGAGCACGACCAGCGAGCGTTCGATCCACAGGTCCGGTGAACCGAGAATGCTGCCGAGCAGCGCCATCAGTCCCGCGGCGAGCAGCACCCCCGGGACCAGCGGCCTGGCGATCCGCTCGGCGAGGCGCTGGCTTCGGCCCTTGCGCTCCTGGGCCTCCTCGACGATCCGGACGATCCGCGCCAGCGAGTTGTCCTCGACTACCGCGCTCACCTCGACCTCGAGCGCACCGGAGCCGTTGACCGCCGCGGCGTAGATCGTGTCGCCCTCTCCGAGCTCGACGGGGACCGACTCTCCGGTGATCGCCGCGAGGTCTACGGCTGAGCGACCCGAGGCGATGACGCCGTCGGTCGCAACTCGCTCGCCCGGACGGATCGAGATGACGTCCCCAACCTCGAGCTCAGCTGGGTCGACGCTCTCCTCGGAGCCGTCGACGATCCGCGTGGCGCGGCTCGGGACGAGATCGAGCAGGGCGCGAAGACCCTGGCGGGTCCGGGTGAGCGCGTAGTGCTCGAGCGCTTCGGAGATCGAGAACAGGAAGGCGAGCGTCGCCGCCTCGCCCCACTCGCCCAGGACCATGGCACCGATCGCGGCGATCGCCATCAGCGTGTCGACGCCCAGCCTGCGGTCGAGGAGACCGCGTGCCGCACCCGGAATGAAGGTCAGCCCGCCGGCGAGGATCGCCGCGATGAAGAGAACCATCGCCGCTGTTACTGCTTCAGTCAGAACCGAAACGATCAGCCCCGCGGCGAGCGCGACCCCGGCGAGCGCCGAAAGCCGGATCTCCCGCACATCGATCAGCCGCGGTGCGCCACCATCAGGCTCGCCGGCGGGCGCGGACGGCGCGCAGCACGCATCGCTCATGCGTGCGAGCGCTCCGATGAGCCGATAATCGCGGAGACCAGAGTCGAACCGATTTCGGTCAGCGAGTAGAGGACCATCTTTCCGTCGCGCCGCGAACTGACGAGTCCATCGGTGCGAAGGCGGCGCAGATGATGCGAGACCAGATTCTCCGGGCGCTCGGCGATCCACGCCAGATCGCAGACGCACAGCTGGTCGGTGCGAGCGAGCGTCGCCGCGAGCATCAATCGCGTCGGGTCGCCGAGGGCGGCACCGCGAGCCGCCGCGGTCTCGGCCTCGGTCAGGGAGAGGCGAGTGCTTCGCAGCGACTCGGCTCGGGGCAAATCAAGGCAGAGCAGATCGCATCGATCGGAGCCGGGCATGTCCTCATCCTAACGTACGTTGCAATGTGCGCGAGGACGGGCGCCCTCGGGGAGTTACGCGGACGTATGAGCGACAGGCCCGCCGAGCGGGCCGGCGCTGCGCTAGCCCCCGTGCCGGCCGTCCAGACGCCGCAACTGCCGCCTCGGGTCCTTTGCTCGACCGCCGGAATACCACCCCGGCTCGGTCCATGATTCGTAGTGCAGCAGGCAGGCGGTGGCGTTGCCCGTGTCGCCGACGACGCCGATCTGCTCGCCAGCGTCTACGCGTTCGCCTTCTCGGACGCTCGCCCGCTTCTTTAGATGCATGTACACGGCGTCGAGCTTGCTGCCGCGTCGCCGGATGACAACGTAGTTTCCGGCCGCGCTCGCCTGTCGGTCGACCAAACGCACGCGACCGGGCGTTGCCGCGACGACGGGTTGACGGCACCCGGCGAGCAGGTCCTGGCCCTGATGACCGCGCCCGGCTCCGAAGCCCTGGCCCCATTCGTGCTTGCCCTTGACGGGGAACGAGTTCTTGCCGGACACGCCGCCCGAGCCACCGCCCGTTCCCACGCCGCCTCCGCCGTCGGCGATTGCGAACACCGGCACCGCGCCGAGGGTCAACACCGTACCGAGGCCCATCAAAGCGAGCCTTGCCCGACTCCACGCCCGGAACATCGATCCGATCAACCTGAGCTCCTCTTCGCTTACGCCTTCGGGGTTAGCTGACGGGCTCGCGCAGGAAGAGCAGCGCTAGGGCCTCTGAAAAAGGCCGCATTCGCCCCAAACCGGTGGGTCCCCCGATCACACGGCTTTCCGCATGACTCGGCATTTGATCGCGCCACTCTAGTCGAGTCGAGGCCCGAACTGAAGATGGCGGTCGAGGCAGAACCTCTTCGAGCCGGGGGCCGTAAGATCGGCTCGCGTGCGGCCCGTCGTGGCAACTCCGGGCATCTCAGCTCTGCGGGGGGCCTCCCTCGTAGCCCTCGGGTCTTTCGTTCTGCACGAGCTTCGCTACCTGCTGGATCCGGCAGCGAAGAGCACCGTCTGGGCCGGAGGGCACGGCTACGTGGAAGCCGTGCTTCCACTCGTGGCCGCAACGGCGCTTGTGCTCATAGCCGTCTCCCTCTTTCGCCGGGTGCTTCCGCACTCCGCGCGCAGACGGGCGCGACGCATCGATCGAACCGGCGTCTACGCGACGGCGCTGCTCGGCGTCCATCTGAGCCAGGAAACGATCGAGGCGGTTGTCGGCGGTGGGTTCGGGCCGCATCTGATCCTCAACCTGCTCGTCGCCGCCGCCTTCTCGATCCCTCTGGCGCTTGGCCTTGGATGTATCGCTGCGCTCATCGCGGCCTGGCTTGATCGGATCGAGTCTCGAATCGGCTTCGCTCTCGCCATCCGACCGAGAGCGGCGGCGCCGTCCGCTCCGCTTGCGCCGGTGATCGTCATCCTCCGGGGCTTCGAAGTCTCCAGCCACCGCTTGGCCCGGGGACCGCCGAAGCCTTCCGGTCGAGCCTGACGGCTCGCGACCAGTCGAAGGTAGGGAGACCTGTCCGCCGGCCGGCGGCCTCAGGTCGTCTGAACGATGGGCTCTGACTCCGCGAGCCCCGTCGATAGGAGCACCGTATGAATTTCAGGAAAGGTCCCGCGATCCTCGGCGTCGTCGTCGCGATCGCCGCAATCGTTGTTGTCGTCGTGGTCGGCGGTGGCGACGACGCGAAGACTCCGACCACGTCACCGACCGATGAGATCGCCGACGAGGGTGCGGCGTCAGGCCGCGAAGCGGATCCCGATCGACGGAAGCCGGGCGACTCGACTCAGGGAGGCGAATCTGATCCCGGCCCCCAGAGCGAGGCGCCGAAGCCGGAGCAGCCCGTGATCGAGTTGGAGGAGGGCCAGCCGGTCGGAGGTGTGCGCGAACTCGCCTACTCACCTGGTGACACGATTCGATTCGCGGTCGACTCCGACGTCGACGACGAGATTCACTTCCACGGCTACGACGTTTCCGTTCCGGTGAAGGCCGGCGAGCAGTCGCAGGTCGTCGCGATAGCGACGCTCGAGGGCGTCTTCGAGGTCGAGCTCGAAGATCGTGTGATCCCCATCGCGGAAGTGACCGTTAGCCCGTGACGGCGAGGAAGATGCGCGCCGCGGCGGCCATGGCGGCGGCGGTCGCAGTCGCGCTTTGCATGCCCGCGGCAGCCTGGGCGCATGCCGGGCTAGTCCAGTCGGAGGATGTGCCGCTTCCGACCCAGGCCGCCCTCGGCGCCGCCGGGGCGGTCCTCGTCGTTTCGTTCTTCGCGCTCTCCGTCGCGTGGAAAAAGCCGCTCTTCGAAGACGGCCGCTGCCGGCCGCTGCCCACGGTCGTCTCGAGCCTCCTGCTGAATCGATTCGTTGCCGCGATCGCCGGTGCGATCGGAGTGTTTCTGCTCGGCCTGACGATCTACGCGGGGCTGCGGGGAACGATCGCCCCCGACCGCAACTTCGCCGTCGGCTTCACGTTCGTGACCTTCTACCTCGGGCTCGTGCTGCTGAGCGTGCTCTTCGGCGATGTGTTTCGCGCCTTCAACCCCTGGCGTGCGATAGCGCGCGTCGTCGCCGGCGGCTTCAAGCTGATCGCGGGCCAGTCGGCGCCGGCACCTCTCACGCTGCCCGAGCGCGTCGGGCGCTGGCCGGCGGTCGGCGGCATCGTCGCCTTCGTCTGGCTCGAGCTCGTCTGGGGCCAGGGGCTTCAGAGCCTGTCGGTGACCCCGTACGACACCGCACTCGCGGCCCTGATCTACAGCGTCTACACGTTCGTGATGATGGCGCTGTTCGGTATCGAGCGCTGGCTCGAGCGCGGCGAGGCATTCTCGGTCTACTTCAGCATGTTCGCCCGCCTGTCAACCTTTGCGGTGCGCGGGGGCCGGGTCGTAATCCAGCGGCCGCTAAGCGGGCTGCGCGACTGGGCCGGCGAGATCGCGGGCTCGGTCGCGCTGGTACTCGTCTCGATCGGACTGACCCTTTTCGACGGCTCGACCGAGGGGCTTTATCAGGAGCCGATCGCTCTCCTACGCGATGGTTGGTTCGCGGGCCTCGGGCCGGCTTGGTCCGCGCGCCTTGCGCTGACGATCTTCATGGCCGCCTCGCTCGCGTTCGTGCTCGGGATCTACTGGCTCGGGATCGCGGGCATGCGGACGGTCAAGCCGGATCTCACGACGCGCGAGCTCGGACAACGGTTCTGTCACAGCTTCGTGCCGATCGCGCTGGCGTATCTGGTGGCTCACTACTTCTCGTACTTCGTGCTGCTCGAGCAGGCTCAGTTCGGGTTCCTGTTGTCCGATCCGCTCGGCACCGGGATCGATCTGTTCGGGACCGCCGACAACGGCATCGACTACGCCGTTCTCAGCGCGACCTTGGTCTGGTGGGTCCAGCTGATTTCTCTCGTCACGGGCCACGTGATAGCCCTGGCGCTTGGCCACGATCGCGCCCTCGCGGTGTTCGGCGATCAGCGGACCGCGGTTCGATCCCAGTACTGGATGCTCGCGCTGATGGTCGGTTTCACCTACACCGGGATCTGGCTGTTATCGCTGGCGAACGCTTGAGCCTGCTCGTCCGGACCGCGAGAGCGTTCGGCGGTTCGATGAGTGGCTGACTCGGTACCGATTCGCATTCCCGGTTCGGCCCGCATGGCGGCGGCATACTCGAGACCTTGACCTCCTCGGCGCCCACGCAAACGATCGCACTGTCCGCGACCGACGAGCGGTGCGCGCCGCGGGGCCTACGCGGCGGCGCAGCTAGTGCCCGAGTCGACACCTGATGAGCCACGGTCACGACCACTCGCATAGCGGCGCCGGCGCGGGGGAAGACGCGGAGGGACGGCGTGCGCGCCGCAGGGCGCTCGCCATCGCGTTCGGCCTCACGGCGGGCTTCATGGGCGCCGAGGTGGTTGGTGGTTTGCTCACTGGCAGCCTGGCGCTGCTCGCCGACGCCGGGCACATGCTCTCGGACGCACTCTCACTCGCCGTGGCGCTGTTCGCCGTGCGACTGGCCGACCGGCCTGCCACCCCGGATCGCACCTTCGGCTTCAAGCGAGCCGAGATCCTCGCGGCCCTCTTCAACGGAGTGACGTTGATCCTGATCTCCGCGTGGATCTTCTATGAGGCGATCAGTCGCCTGTCCGATCCCCCCGAAGTCCTGGGCGGACCGATGCTGGTCGTGGCGCTGCTGGGCTTGGCGGTCAACTTTGCGGCTTTTCGCGTGTTGCACGCGGGCTCGGGCTCCGAGAGCATCAACATGTCGGCCGCGATCCGGCACGTCGTCGCCGACATCATGGGTTCGGTCGGAGTGCTCATCGCGGCTGGGGTGATCCTGCTGACGGGCTTCGAGGCGGCCGATCCGATCATCTCCTTCTTGATCGCACTGCTGATCCTCTTCAGCGCCTGGCCCGTCCTGCGCGACGCGTCAAGGGTCCTGCTCGAAGCCGCGCCTCGCGACATCGACGTAGCGAGACTCGGCACTGCGATCGCGGGCATAGACGGTGTGCGCGATGTGCATGACCTACACGTCTGGACCATCACATCCGGCTTTCCGGCGATGTCGGCCCACGTCGTCGTCGCCGCGGAGGCGAACTGCCATCGAAAGCGTCTGGAGATCGAGGCGCTGCTCGACGATCGGTACTCGATCACTCACACGACCCTGCAGGTCGATCATGCCGCTACCAATGCTCCGCTTCAGCTGGCCCGGCTCGATTCCGGGACCGGCACGCTGGCAAGCGACCAACGCTGACCGACGTCCGGGGAGCGGGTTGAACCTCTTGAATCGCTTCATGGCCCAGGCAGATGGAGATCGGCGGGTTCCCGACCGCTCGGAAAGCGACGACTCGGAGGTTTCGGGCGAGACGAGCGGGCTGGCCATCGCATCGCTCTTCCTCTCGATCATCTGGTTGTTCGGCATCGGATCAGCTGCCGGTATCTGGCTCGGATTCAAGAGCCTGCGGTCGATCAAGCGCTCCAGCGGGACCGAGGGCGGGCGGGTGCTGGCGATCGCCGGGGTGGTCATCGGTCTGGTGGGGTTCGCGAGCTTGGGCCTCGTCGTCGTCTTCGCCCTCTACTCGGCTCGCTGAGTCGCGAAGTCGCCAAGCCGAGCTAGATTGACGGCGATGGGCTTTCTGGTACCGGTCGCGCATCTCGCCACCGACCATTGGTACGGCTTCCTGATGTACCTGGCGCCGGTGGCGATCGTGGTCGCCTCGATCGCGGTAAGCACGATCCGCCAGCGCCGCGAGCTCGCTGCAAAGGATGCCCTCGCGGACGAGAGTCCCGAGCGGCACCGTGACGCTTCCGCAAGCGAGACTTAGACTCTTGGGGCGCTCGGAGTAAGGGGCTCGCGCCCGGTCGATCGACCCTCGGCCCATTACAAGGGTCCCGAGGGGGTTTCAGTCGCCGCTGACGACCCTCGTCGCGTGCCAGGACGCGCAAGCCCCGAACTGGTTTCCACGGTCTGCGCGGTAGAGCTGGACCGGTACCTCGATTCCTGGCAGCCGTCTCGCTGTGCGACGGGTGTAGCTGAAACCGTCCGCGTCGGGCGCGGCGGAGCGGACCGACTCGGTTACGAGCACCGACCCCTCTTCCGCTACTGCGACCACTCTTGCGGCGCGGTTTATGGTCGATCCGAACCAGTCGCTTCCGCGCCTCACCGCTGTGCCTGTGTCGATGCCTACTCGGACCCGCGGCAGACCCTGTGAAGGCCCGACGGCCTCAACTATCTCCAGACCGAGTTCGACGGCGCAGACAGGCGACGGGACACGAACCATGCAGGCGTCGCCGAGCGCTTTTATCTCTTCGGCGGCGTGACCTGTGTTGAGTCTGCACACCCGAGCACAGAAGGTCTGCGCAAGGTCTGCGGCAGCTTCGTCCCCGTGGCGTTCCGTGAACGCCGTGAAGCCGACAAGGTCGGCGAAGAGGAAGGTGGCCGCAGTAGTGCTCGTCATGAACTCTTGATCGCCTCGACGAGTTCGAGGCTGCCCCAAACGGTTCGCAGCTTTGCGTAGCTGATGACTCCTATTAGCCCCGCCTCGCGCACGAGTAGCGGAAGTCTTCCTGCCGCGTGGTCCCGCGTGTTCTCGAAGCCGTCGAGCGTCTGGAGAATGAGAAACGCGCCTCGCATCACGATGTCATGGGGCCGTCCCCAGTCAGCGATGTGCAGGCGACCTCCGGGGCGGAGGATGCGGAGTGCCTCCGCCAGAGCCGCGTTCTTAGCGGACCGATCCAGATGGTGCAGCAGCAAGGACATCGCAATGGCGTCGGCGGACTCGTCCGACAAGTCAAGTTCTCCGGCCAGACCCTCGCGCCAGCTGACCCGGTCGGCGCCCGGCTTCGACTTAGCTCTGGACAAGACATCAACGTCACCATCGATCCCTATTACTTCAACATCCGATCTGGCGCTCGCCAAGCTGATCGCGAAGGTGCCGGTGCCGCAGCCGACATCGACCACGGTGCCGTCTAGCGGCAGGAACGCACTGAGCCGTTCTTGGAGGAGGGAGCGAAAGTGCCTCTCGCGTACCGTCAGCGCGAGCGCAGGGTCGTACAACCGCGCGAAGACCCTGCGGCCGGCGGCGGGGACGTACCGTGCCTCAGCGCCCATCAGATGAGCAGCTTGAGGACGGGCGCGACTGGAGACCAGTCGCGCAGTCCTCCTCGAGCGAGTTCACAGGGACAGTGGCTCGACTCGCGCACGAGCCGCAGAGGGGCGCTCGATTGTGGAACCGTTCTGCCAGCCGAGCTCTATGCCGAGTAGATCGCGCGGTCCTCGCATATAGCGACATACTAACGCCTGTTGCTATGACCGCCCGTAGGTTGGCGCGGGCCACTGCTCGAACTACCGAGCACCATGGGTACGGATCACCCGGTCGGTCGGCCTACGGCGAGTCGGCTGGATCTGATCAGCCGCGCGACGCGTACATGATCACGGCCACCCCCACCAAGCAGATCGCTGCCCCAGCGATGTCGTAACGGTCGGGCTTGAAACCGTCGAACACCATCCCCCAGAGAAGGGAACCGACGATGAAAACGCCGCCATAGGCCGCCAAGACTCGTCCGAAGTTCGTTTCGGGCTGCAAAGCGGCGACAACCCCGTAGATGCCGAGGGCAATGATCCCCAAGGCGGCGACGCCCACGCCCTTGTCCTCCTTGATGGCTATCCAGACCAAATAGGCCCCGCCGATCTCGGCGAGTGCCGCAGCGGCGAAAAAGAGGATGGAGCGACCCGTCACGACTTCAATCTTGCCGGACAGGTCGCCCGGATTTCAGCAGGCCGGGGTCGCGAGCCTGGTCCGCCAGGTCGTCCTGCTCGTACCAGGCCACCCCATCCCGCCGCGAACCCGGCCACCAAGCCGCGCACAGCCCAATCGCCGCCGTCCGGCGCTGACACCGAGAGCTCTAGGTCGTCCCCTTCGGCGAGCGAAAACTCAAAGAACGGGCAGCATGATGACTCCGCCCGGATGAAGTCCTCAACATCGTTCCGACGCGAGATCGGGAAGCTGAGCTTCGCCTCGCGGCCATCGGCTTCCATCGCGGTCATCATTTGACCGAGTTCGGCCATCTGCTCTCCGCGGTCCGGGAGCTTCGCCGGATCGACCGAGCAGGCAATCGGGATTGCCTCGGGCATTTCAGGCCTCCTTCCTTGCGAGTCGCAATAGCCTGGATGCTCAACCCAACTTGAGGTCAAACTCGATGTCAGAAATCGAAACGATGCGGATCGGCGAGGTTGCTCAGCGGTCGGGGCTACGCAAGAGTGCCATCCGCTACTACGAGTCCATCGGCCTGCTTCCGAACCCAAATCGGGTGTCGGGTCAGCGCACCTACGAGCCGACGGTGCTTCGTCGTCTCGCCCTCATCGATGTGTCGCAACGCGCGGGCCTCTCCTTGGATGAAATCCGTGACCTTCTCGACGCCGGGACGGCCCCGATTTCGGACCGAATCCAAGACATCGCCGCCCGTAAAATGCCTGAGGTAGAGGCGCTGATCGAGCGGGCCGTGGCGATGCGCGAGTGGCTCTCCGCCGCGAGAGGCTGCGAGTGCGAGTCGATAGACGAGTGCGGACTCTTCGACCTCCAAGCAGTCAGCCCGGCCGCGGCCGGGCTGCCGATGGCGCGGTAGCTGCGCTCAAGAACTCCGCTCGGGGCGCTCCTCCCTCACGCCTTCAAGAAATGGCAGTAGAGGAACTGCTGCTCTTGGCCGCCGGGCGTCGTATGCGTCTCGAGACCGCTCGAGACAGGTTGATAGTCCGGCCCGAGCATCTCCGTCAGCTCTCGGGCGGAGTAGCGAACGGTCGGTAGCCCGCTACACCGCGTCGGCCCCTGCGGGCCGAACGTGGCGAGGATCAGATGGCCACCGGGTCGCAGCGTTCTTCCCAGCGTCTTCAGATAGGCGGCGCGGTCCTCGGTGGTCGTCATGAAGTGGAACACCGCACGGTCGTGCCAGAGGTCGAAGCGCCTTCCGAAGTCGTGGACTCTGACATCGGCTTCGACCCATTCGATCTCGCCGGCGTTCGTACTCTTCGCCTGCGCCTCCGCGAGGGCCGCAACTGATAGATCCGCCACGGTCACGTCTGTGAAGCCTGCTCGAACCAGCTCGCTCGCCAGGGTCGATGCTCCTCCACCAAGATCGAGGATGCTTGCGTGGCAAGGCAGATCGGCGGCTTCGATCAAGGCTAGGGACGTGGCCGGGACCGACTCGTACCAGCTGACCTCGGTCGGGTTCTTCTGCGAGTAGACCGTGTCCCAATGCGGCTGAACTGATCTCACCCGATGGATTGTGACGTTCGCCCTCAGCCTCGACCCGCGCTGATCAGGTGCGGCCCGACGCTCTACTCCACCCAACGCGCGCGCCAGCGTAGGTTCGTCGCCCCCAGGTCGATGTGGGAAGCGCCCCGAGAGCACCGAAGGACGGCGGGCATCGTTACGGGCACCATTGGGCACCATTGGGCGGGCGGAGAAAGTCTCCATCACCCAGTGGCCGGGAACCTCGCTCAGCCAGCGATGCGCGGTACTGGGCTCGAACCAGTGACCCCCTGCTTGTAAGGCAGGTGCTCTCCCAACTGAGCTAACCGCGCGGGCGGCGGCGATTATGGCGACGACGCGTGGCTCTCAGGCGTCGAACCGGCCGGCGGCGAGGTCGCGATCGAGCTTCGCGGCGGCCGAGCGCAGTCGCGCGGCGAGCTCGTCCTCGCTCGGCAACTCGTCGGAGACCACGTCGCCCGCGAGCTCGAGGTTGTGCACCATGCGCTCGAGCGGGAACCCGCGCCGGCTGAGGATCCCCGACAGCCAGGCGACCTGGGCGTCGAGGTCGGTGACGCGCGAGACGTCGCCGATCGCCCAGTCGAGGAGGTACTGGTTGTCGTGCACGCACCAGGCGACTCCGTTGCCCCCGTAGGTCTCGGCCTCGTCGGTGTAGCGCTCGTAGTAGCGGCGGCAGATCTCGGCCGCGAGCGGCTCGAGCTCGACGTCACGGCCGTCGGCCGTCGTCGCGCTCGCCGGCGGCGGCGCGCCGGAGGGTGGCTCGGTGCGGCGCGAGCCGGTCACTCGGCGACGACCTCGTAGGTGTGCATGTGCTCGAGCTTCTCGAGCTTGATCGCCTCGTCGAGCTCGCCCGGGATCCGGTCGTGTGAGGCCCTGTGATCGGCGCTTCGCATGTAGTCGCGGAACGACTCGCGATCCGTCCAGCGGCTGACCATCACGAGCTCGCCCGCGTCGCGGTCGGACTGCCAGACCTGGAGGTCGATGAAGCCCGCGTGCGAGTCGACCAGGCCGAGGCGATCCCGGAACGCGCTGACGAGCTCGCCCGCCCGCTCGGGCTCGACGCGAAGCCGCGACATCGAGACGTACATCAGACCGGTTCCGCGCCCGCGCTCCGAGAGGGAGCGTCGCCGGCCTCGATTCGCGCGGTGAGCTCGCCGACCAGCTCGACGGCGTTCTGGGGCGACTCGGCGAACGCGACGTCGAGCCCGTCGAGCGCCTGGTGGGGAACGGCGGCGCCTCCGACCACGACCGGCAGGTCCGGATAGGTCGCCCGCAGCTTGCGGACCGCGGCGACGAGCGAGCCTCCGGAGCCGGGCATCGTCGCCGACATGCATACGACGTCAGGGCGCAGGCGAACGATCGCCGACATCAGCGAACCGTGCGGGACGTCGGCGCCGAGGAAGTCGACCTCGAAGCCGGCGCCGTAGATCGCGTCGGACGTCATCCGCAATCCGAGCACGTGCTGCTCGCCCTGGACGGCGGCGAGCAGCACCTTCGCCCTGCGCGTCGAGCGCCTCGAGCGCATCCGCTCGAAGATCAGGTTGAGCGCGCGGTCGGAGATCGCCGTCGCCAGGTGCTCGTCGGCGATCCCGAGCCTGCCGAGCTCCCACTGCTCGCCGACCCAGTGCAGGGCCGGGCCGATCACGCTCGCCTGGAGGATCACCCCGTCGATCCCCTCGTCGAGTCCCTCGCGGATGATCTCGATCGCCTGCTCGCTCGAGCCCGAGACGATCGCCTCGCGAAACGCCGCGGCGATGCGGCTGATTCGCTCGGGGTCCTCGCCCAGCGCCGACGGGTCGAGGCTGGCGGACATCGGGACGAGCTCGCCGGCCGGCGTCGGATGCGCGAACCGGAAGCCCTGGGCCTCGCGGCAGCCCAGCGAGAGCAGGTGCGCCAGCTGCTCGTTCGTCTCGACGCCCTCGGCGACGACGTCGATGCCGAGCGCCTTGGCCATCGGCAGGATCGCGGCGACGATCGCGGCGTCCTGGGTCGCTCCTCCGAGTCCGGCGACGAACGAGCGGTCGATCTTCAGCCCGTCGATCGGGAAACGGCGCAGATGGCCGATCGAGGAGAAGCCGGCGCCGAAGTCGTCGAGCAGAATCCGGAACCCGCGCTCGCGCAGGTCCCAGAGACTCTCCGCCGTGCCGTCGGCGTCGCGGACGAGCGCTTCCTCGGTGATCTCGATCGCCACGGAGGAGATCGGCACCCCGGCCGCCATCGCCCGCGCCTCGAGCTGCTCCCCCAGCCCGCGACGCGCCAGCTGGCGCGGAGAGACGTTGATCGACAGGCCGACCTCCGCGCCCGCCAGGCGCTCGGAGATCGCCGCGTACTCCGACAGCGCGCGCCCGATGACCCATTCGCCGAGCTCGCCGATCAGGCCCGTCTCCTCGGCGATGCCGATGAACTCGCCCGGCGCGATCCAGCCCTCGACGGGGTGGCGCCAGCGAGCGAGCGCCTCGACCGCGGTGATGCGGTTGGTCGAGACCTCGATGATCGGCTGGAAGTGGAGCATCAACTGCTCGTTGTGGATCGCGCGTCGCAGCTCACGACTCAGGCGCAGCCTGCGGCGCGTCTGCTCCATGAGCTCGCCGTCGAAGACCTCCGCGCGCGAGCCGCCCTCGGCCTTCGCGCGATACATGGCGTTGTCGGCGCGCGACAGGAGCTCGGCCGGGCCGAGCGCCGCGTCGGTCGCGATCGCGATCCCGATCGAGAGGCTGACCTGGATCGTCTCGCCGCCGATCTCGAACGGCTCGCGGACGCGCTCGATCAGCCGCTCGGCGAACCCCAGCGCGCCCTCGTCGGCGCGCACGTCCTCGAGCAGAACGACGAACTCATCGCCGCCCAGCCTGCCGATCGTGTCCTCGGTGCGGGCCGTGTCGGCGATCCGCCGCGTCACCTCGACGAGAAGCTCGTCGCCGACGGTGTGGCCGAAAGAGTCATTGACCGCCTTGAGGCCGTCGAGGTCGCAGAACAGGACCGCGATCGAGCCGTCGCGGCGTTTGAGGCGGACGCAGGCGTGGTCGATCCGGTCGAGCAGCAGGCTGCGGTTGGCGAGGCCGGTCAGCGGGTCGTGGTGGGCCACTCGCCGTACCTCGTCGCGCGCCTGGAGCGTCTCCGAGACGTCGTTGAGGATGCCCAAGTAGTGCGAGGGCCGGCCATCCGGGCCGGCGACCGGAGAGAGCCAGAGCTCGTTCGAGAACACGGTGCCGTCGCGCCTCATCGACTCGGTCACGATCCGGGCGTGCCGCCCCGCCGTGAGCGCGTCGGCCATCTCGCCTCGGGCGCGCTCGTCGGCGGCCGCGGAGTGCAAGAAGTCAACGTCGCGCCCGACCGCCATCGATTCGGGGTATCCGGTCAACTGCTCGAACCCGGCGTTCACCCACACGATCGGGAAGCCACGCTCACGCGCGTCGGCGACGAAGACGCCGCTGTCGGAGGCCTCGAGAGCCCGCAGCGCCAGTCCCCCGTTGAGCGGATCGAGGGGGTGTGAGTGATCTGGATCGCTCGCGCTGCTCATCCCTCGTCCTGCGGAAAGGCTCGGCCGACTGTCTTGCGCCCAATCTATGCGACGCCACGGCGCTGGGGTCCGCCCTACCCATATCGGGTAGGACCTCAACCGATGCAGCTGGGGATCGAGGGTCGCGTTGCGCTCGTGCTCGGCGCGAGCAAGGGAATCGGCTTCGCCGTCGCCGAAGCCCTCGCGCGCGAGGGTGCGGCCGTCGCGCTCGCGAGCCGGTCGGAGGAACGCATCGGCGCCGCTGCGGAGAAGGTCGGCTCGGGCGCGATCGGGATCGCCGCCGATACCGACGACGTCGACGCGATGCGCGCGCTCCCGGACCGCGTCGCCGACCGCCTCGGGCCCGTCGAGATCCTCGTCACGAACACCGGCGGTCCGCCGAAGGGCGTGCTCGCCGACTCCGGTGAGGCCGACCGCGAGGCGGCTCACCGCTCGCTGGTGCTGGCGCCCTGGGCGCTCATCGAAGCCGTGCTGCCGGGGATGCGCGAGCGCGGCTGGGGGCGGATCGTCAACGTCGGCTCGAGCTCGATCCACGAGCCGATCGACGGCCTGGCGCTCTCGAACGTCTACCGGCCGGGTGCGCTCGGCCTGTTCGGAACCCTCGCCCGCGAGGTCGCCGCCGACGGGATAACGGTCAACACGGTCGGCACCGGGCGCTTCGCTACCGATCGGCTGGCCGAGAACTGGGGCTCGCGCGAGCGGATGGAGCGCGACGCGCCGGAGGGCATCCCGGCGGGCAGGCTCGGGCGTCCGGAGGAGTTCGGCGACCTCGTCGCCTTCCTGTGCTCGGAGCGCGCCGCCTACCTGACCGGGGCGCTGATCCCGCTCGACGGCGGTCTGACGCACTCGATCTGAGGCCCGCCCGCTCACGGACGAGGCGGTCTGACAGGATCGGCCTTCGCGGACCCCGCAGTCTTGAGGAGAGGATCGGTGAGGAGATGAAGATGCGCGCCGCCGTGCTCGAGGAGTTCGGACAGCCGCTCGTCGTGCAGGAGGTCGAGCTGCGCGACCCGCAGCCCGGCGAGGTCCTCGTCCGGCTCGTCAACTGCGGTGTCTGCCACACCGACATGTACACGGCGTCCGGCGCCGATCCGTCTGGCTACGCCCCGACCGTGCTCGGACACGAGGGCGCCGGAGTCGTCGAGGCGCTCGGCGAGGGCGTCAGCTCGCTCGAGGTCGGCGACCACGTCGTGACGCTGTTCAGCCCGCAGTGCGGTGAGTGCATCCACTGCGTCGACCCGCGGACGAACCTCTGCATGGCGATTCGTGCCGAGCAGAACCAGGGCCACCTGCCCGACGGGACAACCCGCCTGCACCGCGGGGACGAGGACATCCGCCACTTCATGGGCACCTCGACGTTCGCCGAGTACACGGTGATGCCGGAGATCGCGCTCGCGAAGGTGAACCCCGAGGCGCCGCTCGAGGGCGCTTGCCTGTTCGCGTGCGGGCTCTCGACCGGGCTCGGTGCCGCGCTCAACACCGCGAAGGTCTCCGAGGGCTCGACCTGCGTCGTCTTCGGGGCCGGGATGGTCGGCCTCGGAGCCGTCGCGGGATGTCGGCTCGCGGGTGCCGAGCGGATCATCTGCGTCGACCTCTCCGACGACCGGCTCGAGCTCGCCAAGGGCCAGGGTGCGACCGACATCTGGAAGGGCGGCGCCGGGACGGTCGAGCGCGTGCTCGAGGAGACCGACGGCTTCGGCGCCGACTTCACCTTCGAGGCGACCGGGCTCGTCGGCGTGATGCGCGAGGCGGTCGAGTCCGCGCGGATGGCGTGGGGCCTGTGCACGATCGCGGGCGTCGCCGGCAAGGGCGAGACGCTCGACGTCGTTCCGCGGTTCCTGATCACGGGCCGGCGGATCGCCGGCTCGTCGTTCGGCGGCGTCAAGGGACGCGAGGGCGTGCCGAAGCTCATCGACCGCTGGATGGCCGGCGAGATCGACGTCGACCCGTTCATCTCGCACCGGATCTCGCTCGACGAGGTGAACAGGGGGTTCGACCTGATGCACGCCCAGGACGGGATCCGAAGCGTGATCGGCTTCAGCTAGGGAACCGGTCTTCCACCCCCCTTCCTCGCGACCAGACCAAGGAGACTCGAATGCAGCTGTTGAGGGTCGAGCAGGCCGATTGGCTCTCGAACGCCTACCTCGTCGTCGACCGCCCCGGCGGTAACGGCGTCCTCGTCGACTCGAACGGCGAGCTCGCCCCGCTGCTCGAGACGGCGGATCGCGATGGCACGACGATCACGCACTTCCTGCTGACCCACTCGCACCCCGACCACGTGGTCGACGTGCGCGAGATCGCCGACCGGCTCGGGATCCCGGTGCTCGCGAGCGCGGAGACCGCCGAGCAGCTCGACTTCGACGTTGACGAGACCTTCGCCGACGGGGACAAGCTGCAGTCGGGTGACCTCGAGGCCGAGGTGATCGCGACGCCGGGCCACTGCGCGGGGCACTGCGCGCTGCTCTTCGACGGGTCCGACGTGATCACGGCCGATGTGATCTTCAAGGGCACGGTCGGCGGCACGATGGCGCCGCACGCGACCGGTTTCGAGGATCTGAAGAGCTCGATCATGGACCGGCTGATGTCGCTCGGCGACGAGGTCCGGATCCACCCCGGTCATCGCGAGCCGTCGACGATCGGAGCCGAGCGCGAGTCGAATCCGTTCGTGCGGATCTGGCGCGGCGAGGATGGCGAGGGGTCCGAGAGCTGCCGGGTCGGCGGCGAGGACGGCGAGGAGGCGACGCTCATCCTCTGGGCGCCCGACTACGACGGCACGAACAAGGCCTGGGTGCGCTTCCCCGACGGCCGTGACGCGATCACCGGCGGCTCACAGATCTCGAGGTAGGTGGCCGGTACGCGAGGGCTCGGGTCCGCGGAGGCCTAAGCACGGGCCGGGCGCAGGCCCGGCTTCAGGCGCTCGCGGCGGTCCGCGCCCTGCGGCCAGCGAAGGGTGCCGGCACGTGAGCGGATCACGGCGAGCCACGCGATGCCGCCGATCATCATCGCGATCGCGATCAGCTGCGGCTGGGTGAGCCCGGCGACGACCGTGTCGTTGACGCGCATGATCTCGATCAGCAGGCGCTCAGTCCCGGCGCCGACGAGCCAGATCGCAAACAGCGCGCCGGGCTGGAAGCGGTCGCGCAGCTGCCACAGCGCCCAGGCGAACAGACCCATCACGAGCGTCTCGTAGACGGGCGTCGGGTGGACGGGTACGTCGGTCGGCACGGTGCCGTTCGGGTAGGCCATCGCCCACGGGCCGTCCCACGGGATCCCATAGTCGCCGTCACCCGATAGCTGACAGCCGATCCGGCCGACGGCATAGCCGATCGCCAGCGCCGGCGCCGCCATGTCGACGAGCGCGAGGTTCGCGAAACCACGCCAGTAGGCCCAGATCAGGACCGCGACCACACCGCCGATCACGCCGCCGAAGAAGACGAGCCCGGCGCCGGAGAAGAGGTTGGCGAAGATCCCTCCCTCGAGATCGCCGGCGTTCTGAATCAGCCAATCGACGCGCGCTCCGACGAGGCCGCCGATGATCGCCGCGAACAGCGCTTCGTAGGCCCAGTCGACCGGCTTGCCGAGCTCGACCAGACGCCGGCCCGTGACGATCCCCGAGCCGATGAACGCAGCGGCGAGCGCCAGGCCGAAGGTCTGGAGCGTTATCGGTCCTAGGACGATCTCGGGCTGCATCGAGTAGCCCCGACGGGAATCGAACCCGTATCTGCTCCTTGAAAGAGAGCTGTCCTAGCCGTTGGACGACGGGGCCGCGGCGGGGCGCAGTCTACGCGGCGCGACGGGTGGGGCGAACCCGTCGGCTCCCTGCCCTCTCGACTCTGGTGGGAGAGTCTTTCGAGACCGAGGCGCAAGCGCGAGCGCTGAGGCGCCGGGGTCGCTCGCTGCGCTCGATCGGGTCGGATCTGGGGGTCTCGGCGTCGACGGTGCTCCGCTGGACGAGCGACATCGTCTTGACCCCCGCACAGGCCGAGGCGAACCTCAGGCGACCGCAGACCGCCGGGAGCATCGACCGCCGCGCCGCTTCCCGCTCCGATGGGGCCCGCCTGGCCCGGTCACGGATGCAGGAGACCGGTCGGGTGCGCGCGCGAGCTCGCGACCCGTTGCACCTCGCGGGATGCATGCTCTATTGGGGCGAGGGCTGGAAGAGCAGGAAACAGCTCCAGCTCGTCAACTCGGACGTCGCGCTCGTGCGTCTGTTTCTCGCCTTTCTCCGCGTCGAGTTCGCCGTCCCCGACGACGACGTTCGGCTCAGGGTCCGAGCGCATCTCGGGAACGGCCTTTCGCTCGATGAGGTGGAGCGGCATTGGCTCGTGGCCCTGCGACTTCCCGCGGCTTGCCTGCGGGGTTCGCGTGTGGACGAGCTTCCGGCCTCGAGTCAGCGACGCCGTCCCCGCCGGCTCCCCCTCGGCGTATGCGAACTGAGCGTTGCGCGCAGCACCGACCTCGTCCAGCACGTTCTCGGCGCGATCCAGGAATACGGGGGCTTCACCGAACCACGCTGGCTCGGCTGAGTGACGGCCCGCACCGGCTCGCTTCATCACCGCCACTCGCGGGTATGCGACGCGTCCCGATGCCGAGGACGAAGCGAGTCGACTGCAGTGGGCCCGGCCTCGGCCGGACCAAGCGAGGTAAGGGCTTCTCTTACCACGAGGCCGACGGCACGCTCGTCACTGACCGCGAGGTGCGCGAGCGGATCGACTCGCTGGCGATCCCTCCCGCCTGGAGCGAGGTCTGGATCTGCCCCGTCCCAAACGGCCACATCCAGGCGACCGGCTACGACTCAGAGGGCCGCAAGCAGTACCGCTACCACGACGATTGGACCAACGACCAGGGGCGGGCGAAGTTCGACGCGATGCTCGAGTTCGGCCGCGCACTGCCGGCGATGCGAGAGCAACTCGACGCCGACCTGCGACGCCGCAAGATGGACCGCGAACGCATCCTCGCCTGCGCCGTCAGGCTGATCGACCTCGGCTTCTTCCGCGTCGGGTCGGACCGCTACGCGGACGAGCATCAGACCTACGGCCTCGCCACCGTCGAGAAGCGCCATGTGACGGTTCGGTCGAAGAAGATCGAGTTCAGGTTCACGGGCAAGGGCAAGCAGCCGGTCGAGCGAGATATCGCCGATCCCACCGTCCGGACCACCGTCAGGAAGCTCAAGGGGCGTCCCGGGCCCGAGAGAGACGACCTGCTGGCCTACCGCCACAACGGCGAGCCGAACGGCGAGTGGATCGACGTCAAGGCCGCCGACATCAACGCCTACCTCAAGGAGGTCACCGGCGGCGACTACTCCGCCAAGGACTTCCGGACCTGGAACGGCACCGTGATCGCCGCCATCCAGCTCGCCGGCGTGGTCGATCGCGCGACCTCGAAGACCGCTCGCAAGCGACTGAAGAACGAGGCGACCAAGCGCGTCGCCGAGTACCTCGGCAACACACCGGCCGTGGCCCGCTCGGCCTACATCGACCCGCGCGTCTTCGACCAGTTCGACTCCGGCGTGACGATCAAGGGCTCGATCGACTACCAGAAGCGCGTCACCGACGACAACGATTTCGTCGACCGCGACAAGATCGAGGCCGCCGTCCTGAAGCTGATCGGCTGAGGCTCAGCCGGCCGCCGCCTCGGCGCGGCGGCGCTCGATCAGCCGCACGTACTCGTCGCGCTCGTCGAACGTCGAGCGCATCTCGGCGACGTGCTCCTCGAGGAACTCGCGCCGGTAGACGTCGTCGGTCAGCATCGCGATCGCGAAGTAGAGGCCCGTGAAGGCCGAGATCGCGCCGGATACGCGCAGCAACTCGGTGGTGAGGATCGCCTGGTGATCGATCAGGTCGAGGCGGATCAGGACGTCGCCCCCGCTGCCGATCCAGGCATCCATCAGGTTCGCGTCGACGATCAGCAGCCCGAGAACGACGAAGAACGCGCCCATCAGCAGGCAGACGAGCAGCACCTGGAGCGCCTGGCTGACGAACAGGACGAGGCCGACGTTGATCCGCTGGCGCCGCGCGAGCGGCGGACCGTCCGGATCGCCGTCGGCCTGGCGCTCGAGACTGCGCACCTCGCCCGGCAGCCGGCCGATCAGAAAGCCGCTTCCGAGCGCCGCGAGCAGTAGGAACAGCGCGAGAAGCGATCCGATCTGGACGTCGCCGAACGCCTGCCAGACCTCAGCGGTGAGAAACAGCACGACCGCGAAGATGAGCAGCAGCGGGACGGCCCGCGCGAGAAGCAGGAACGAGACGGCGAGCTGCCCGAGCAGGCGTCGCGCCGCCCAGCCGACGATCGACACGAGGCCGAGCCCGAGCACCGCGAAGATCAGGCCGAGGATCGCGAGGTTGCCGAGCGCGGTGACCAGCGCGCTCAACCACTGACCGCCGAAGACCAGCGGCAGCAGCGCCGGGACGAGGACGAATGCGGTCAGCTCGATCAGGCCGACCTCGTTCGGTGGCTGCAGCGGCCGGCGCGAGCGAGCGAGGTTGAGCCCGACCCCGACCGCGAGCATGAGCAGCGCCGCGCCAAGCAGCGCCGCCGCGTTCAGGAGCGGCGACCAATCGAGGTTGAGCGCCCCGAAGAGCTCGGCGACGAAGATCAGCCCCAGCAGACCCGCGGCCCGGTTGAAGACCGCCGTCGACGCGGTGAAGCCGGCGACGAAGAGCGGCAGTCCTCGGCGGCGAAACCCGCGCTCGAGCTCCGCGATCCGGCGTTCTTCCGCGACCTCCACGCCGCCATTCCACAACCGTGCCCGGACGTGCCGTTTGCGACGAGCCCAGCCGGGGCAGATCACCCGCGGAAGGGGAATCAGGATCGGGAGGAGCCCGCGATGTTGATCGCCGGAGTCGTCGTCGTTTGCATCGTCCTCGCCGTACTCGCCTTCCTGGCGCCGCGGCTCTCGCGGCATCCGCAGCGCGGGGTCTCGAAGGTCCTCGGGACCGGCTCGCGAGCCGCCGGCTCCGCGCCGGGACCCGTCGGGCGCCTGCTCAAGAAGCCCTTCCACACCTCGCAGAAGGCGACGAGCAAGAGCGCGAGCAAGGGCCGCGAGGGCCGCTCGAAGCTTCCACTCTGACCGCGCCACAGCGGCGCGGTCACGGCTGCCGGGCTCAGCCGGTACCCACACGGCCCAACTAGGCTCGCCGCCGATGCCCGCGACCAAGATCGCCCTGATCTGCAACACCGCCTCGGGCCGCGGTCAGGGCGAGGGCGTCTCCGACCGTCTGCGCTCCCACGGCGCCGAGGTCGAGACGTTCCAGATCGACGAGACCGCGGACGCGATCCGCTTCGGCCCGGACCGTCTCGTCGTCGCCGGCGGCGACGGCTCGATCGCTCCGTCGGCGCAGGCCGCCGGCCGCGCCGGGGTTCCGATCGCCGTTGTTCCGGTCGGGACGGCCAACGACTTCGCGCGCGCACACGAGCTTCCGCGGAAGTTCGAGGAGGCGTGCGAGCTCGCGGCGACCGGAGAGCGCAGCGAGCCGCTCGAGATCGGCTGGATGGACGACCGCCCGTTCGTCAACGTCGCCTCGATCGGCCTCTCGCCCGCGGCGGCGCGCGAGGCCGTCGGGATGAAGAAGGTCCTCGGCCCGGTGGCCTACGGGGTCGGCGCGATCCGAGCGGGCGTCAGGGGCCATCCGGTCTCGTGCGAGCTCGTCTGCGACGGCGAGGAGATCTTCGCCGGCGAGGCCTGGCAGGTGACGATCGCCTGCTCGGGCGCCTTCGGCGGCGGCTCGAGCGTCGACGCAGATCCGAGCGACGGCCGGCTCGATGCGGTCGCGATCCCCGCCGGATCGCGGGTCAGGCTGGCGCGACGCGCCTTCGGGATGCGGACCGGGCGGATCGGCCTCCAGCAGGGAGTCGAGACGACGCGCTGCAAGCACGTCCATCTCGACGTCGCGGGGTGGGCGAACTTCAACGTCGATGGCGAGCTCGTCCGCTCGCGCTCGTGCGAGTTCCGGGTGCGAGACGACTTCTTCAGGCTGATCGTTCCCTAGCCGCTCCTATCCTGCGGCGTCGATGTCGCTCCCCTCGCGCCGACGCAAGATCGCCCATCAGTCCGCCCGCGCCGCCCTCGGCCTCGGGCGGCCGACCGCCCGCGCCCTCGGCCGGCTCGACCAGCGCGTTCTGCACACCTTCCGCACCCGCGGCCACTCGCCCGGTGCCGAGCGCGCAGCGCACGCGCTCGGGCAGGCCGGCGAGCACGGAATGCTGTGGGCGGGCGTCGGGATCACCGGGGCGGTGTTCGACCGCCACCGCCGGGTCCGCTGGATCCGCGGCGCGGCCGTCGGACCCTGCGCCGGCCTGTTCAACGGCCTGGTCAAGATCGCGATCGGGCGCAAGCGCCCCGTGATCACCGACCACCCGCCGCTCTCGCGGGCGCCGACCAAGCTGTCGTTCCCCTCGAGCCACTCGACCTCGTCGTTCGCCGCCGCGGTCGCGATGGGCCGGGTCCAGCCCAAGGCCCGACCGGCGCTTCTGCTGCTCGCGACGACGATGGCGGGGCTGCGTCCCTACCTCGGCATGCACTACCCCTCCGACGTCCTGGCCGGGGTCAGCCTCGGGGTGCTGATCGGATCGATCGTGCCCGGGCTCGACGAGCCGTCGGTCGAGAGTCGCCTCGAAGCCCTCAGAGCCGAGACCCTGGATGTTCGCGAGGAGCGGATCGACGACGCCGAGGCCGAAGGCGACGCCTCACTCGAGCGCAGCTCCGCCGCATCGGCGCCCCCGGCGGACCCGGATCTCGGGACCGACGAGCCGGCGACGGCCGAGACGACGGGCGAGGTCGGAGAGCGGTGAAGGTCGGAATCGTCGGCCTGCCGAACGCCGGCAAGTCGACCCTCTTCAACGCCCTGACGCGCTCCGAGGCGCCGACCGGCGACTACCCGTTCACGACGATCGATCCGAACGTCGCGGTCGTCGCCGTGCCCGACGAGCGCCTCGACGCCGTCGCCGAGACGGTCGGCTCGTCGAAGGTCGTCGGCGAGACGATCGACTTCCACGACATCGCCGGCCTCGTCCCCGGCGCGTCCAAGGGCGAGGGGCTCGGCAACCGCTTTCTCGCCTCGATCCGCGAGACCGACGCGATCTGCCACGTCATCCGCTGCCACGGATCGGGGGCGGTCCCGCATCCGGAGGGCCGCGTCGACCCGCTCGGCGACCTCGAGCTGATCGAGACGGAGTTGCTCGCCGCCGACCTCGAGCAGGCCGAGCGCCGTCACGAGCGCGTGGTCAAGCAGGCGCGGTCGGGCGACAAGGCCGCGATTGCCGAGCAGGCGTGGCTCGAGCAGGTGATCGACGCGCTGTCGTCCGAGCGCTGGGTCCGCACCGTGCCGGTGCCCGATGCCGCCCCCGACGCCGCCCGCAACCTCAGCGCCCTCACTTCGAAGCCGGTGCTCTACGTCGCCAACGTCGACGAGGGCGAGGTCGAGGTGCCGCCGGAGATCGCCGAGCGCGCGGCCGCCGCGGACTCCGCCGCCGTCGCGATCAGCGCCCGGATCGAGGCCGACCTGGCCGAGATCGACGATCCCGCCGAGGCCGAGGAGATGCGCGCCGAGCTCGGCGTCGCCGAGTCCGGGCTCGGGCGCCTGATCCGAGCCGCGTGGGACCTGCTCGAGCTGATCGCGTTCTTCACCGCCGGCGAGGGCAAGGAGGCGATGGCGCGTGAGCTCAAGCGGGGCGCCAGCGCCTGGGACGCGGCGGGCAAGATCCACGGCGACATCCAGAAGGCGTTCGTGCGGGCCGAGGTCGTCGCTTGGCGCGACCTCGTCGACTCCGGCGGCTACGCAGGGGCACGCGATCGCGGCCTGCTTCGCACCGAGGGACGCGACTACGTCGTCGCCGACGGCGACGTGCTGACGATCAAGGTCTGAAGCGCCGGGTGGACGGTTGGGCCTTCCGTTCGGCGCCCCGGCTCTCTAAGGTCGGCGCCATGTCACAGACACTTCGCCGAGTCGCCGCGACCACGGTCGCCGCACTCCTCGCCATGGTCGCGATGCTCAGCGTCGCCTCGGCCGCTCAGGCCGACACGTTCAAGGGCAAGACCGAGCAGGGCAAGAACGCCACGCTCCAGGTCCGAAACAACGACGGAGTTCCGACGAAATTCGTCATTCGCTGGAACAGCTCGAGCTGCGCCAACGGGTCCACCTACAAGGACAAGACGACCTTCAACGGTTTCAAGAACGCCGACGCCAACTCGCTCAGCTCGCGTGGCTCGTACACGACGCGCCAGAGCGGTGGCATCCGCAGCCGGGTCAGGGTCAACGTCAACGCGAGCCGTCAGGGCCAGAAGCGCTGGAAGGGCACCTTCACCGCGCGCGTCCGGGTCAAGAAGGGCGGCGAGCAGATCGATCGCTGCAAGCTCCGCGGCAACAGCTTCACCGTGAAGCGCACCTCGGGCCGCAGCGCCGCTTCGCCGGCGATGGCCGATCGCGGCTACCAGGGCTGAGTTCGAGCCCAGTCTCAGAGGATTCGCAGGCGGCGTCCCGCCCCGGGCTTCGGCTCGAGGCGGGGCGCCGTTCGTATTTCCGGGTTCCGAAACTCCGGCCGCATCCGGCGTGTTAGGTGAGCAGCGATGCACAGCACCAGCTTCCCCATCCCGAAGTCCCTGTTCGCCCTGGCGATCGCGATCGTCGCGACGTTGGCGCTGCTGGCGAGCGCCGCCGCCGCGCAGGCCGCGACCTTCACCGGCGAGACGACCCGCGACCTCCCGGTGCGGCTCGAGACCCGCGCGATCGACGGCGTCCCGCGGGCGATGGTGATCAGCTGGGAGACCGGCAAGTGCCAGCGCCCGGGTAACTCCTTCTCCTCACGGACGAGGTTCAACGGGTTCGAGGAGGCGACGGCCGAACGGCTCGCGAGCGAGGGCAAGTACGTCGTCAAGCAGCGCAGCGAGAACCTGCGCAGCATCGTCCGGGTGCGCGTCAGCGGCAAGCGCGTCTCCGAGACGCGCTGGACCGGCAGGTTCGCGGCGAAGGTCCGGGTCAAGAAGAAGGGCAAGCCCTACGAGCGCTGCCGCCAGCCCGAGATCGGCTGGAGCGCCCGCCTCTCCGGCGCACGCGCCGCGGAACCGGCCCTGGGTCCGGCGCTCGCCGAGGGCCTGCGCCACTAGACCCCGCGCCGGAGCTCCCGAGTCGCGGCGCGGGTAGCCTCCGCGCCGCCTTGGAGCTCGATCACGACACAGCGCTCGAACCGTCGGGCGACGGCCGATGGAGCGGCGCCGTGGCCGACGGCTGGTCCACACCCCGCGGTCCGCTCGGCGGTTACGTGATGGCGATCCTGATGCGCGGCCTCGAGCTGGCGGTCGATGACGCGGAGCGCCAGGCGCGCTCGGTCAGCTGCCACTTCCTGCGCCCGCCCGAGGCCGGCCCGGTCGAGGTCGAGGCACAGGTGGAGCGCTCGGGCCGATCGCTCAGCACGGTGAGCGGCCGGCTGACCCAGGACGGCAAGCCGATCGCTATCGCCGTCGGCGCCTACTCGAAGCCGTGGACCTCGCCCGACCTAGGCGAGTGGCCGATGCCCGACGTCGAGGGTCCGAGCGCCGAGTTCAACCCCGTCCCCGACGACGCGCCGCCGTTCGCCCATCGGGTCGGGATGGAACGGCGTTTCGGCGCGAAGCCGTTCACCCGCTCCGATGACGCGACGGTCGGCGGCTGGCTCGGCCTCCGCGAGGAGCGCCCGATCGACGCGCTCGCGATCGCGATTCTCGCCGACTCGTGGTTCCCCGCTCCGTGGTCGCTGCTGGACAACCTCGCCGCCGCGCCGACGATCGACCTCACGGTCCACTTCCGCGCGCCCCTCCCAGTCGAGGGCCCTCTACTCCTGGGCCGGTTCGAGAACAAGCTCGTCCGCGACGGGTTCTTCGAGGAGGACGGCGAGCTCTGGGCACCCGACGGCACGCTCGTCGCTCACTCACGCCAGCTGGCGCTGTTGCTGACGGGCTGACCGGCGCCCGCCTGCGCGGTGTCTGGTTTCGTCCGGCCGATGAGACCCTCCCCGCGTCGCTTCTCGCCCGTCGCCGCCATCGCGCTCGTCGCCGCTCTCGGGCTCCTCCTGACGGGCAGCGCCCTCGCTGCCGTCTTCGACGGCCAGACACGCCAGGACCGCAAGGTGAAGCTCCGGACCGCCGGCGACGATCCGAAACGGTTCGCGATCCACTTCCGCGCGCCCTGCCGGCGAAGCGACGAGGTGCTGCGGGCCGACACCGTTCTGCAACCGCTCAACGGTGGCAAGTCCGGGTTCCGCTCCAAGGAGCGCTACCGCGAGGAGCTCACACGTGGCTTCACCGGCCGCATTCGCACGAGCGTCGCCGGGCGCAAGGCCTCCGCGAAGCGCTGGACGGGACGGTTCACCGTCCGCGCCCTCATCGTCAAGGACGGCGAGGTCCGCGACAAGTGCATCCTCGAGAACCTGCCCTGGCGCGTCTCGCGCTAGCGCCGCTCGGCAGGCACTCAGTCCAGCAGCACGCTCGCGCGATCCGACACCGTCAC
This sequence comes from Thermoleophilia bacterium SCSIO 60948, assembly GCA_021496505.1. Taxonomy (GTDB): domain Bacteria; phylum Actinomycetota; class Thermoleophilia; order Solirubrobacterales; family 70-9; genus JACDBR01. The sequence goes on from CP053031.1 coordinate 3,171,906, forward strand.
GTGGATCGCCGCCGGCTCGACGGCGTAGTCGAGCAGGCCGACGGCGCGCATCCGATCGAGCGCGAACTGAAACGAGCGGGCCTGCTTGTCGGATGAGTACTCGCGCAGGACGTCGAAGCTCCAGCCGGTCGTGTGCAGCGAGTACTCCTGCGTCGCCTCCGGGTTCGAGCCGATCAGCAGGTCCTGGTAGTCGAGGTCGCGGACCGTGCTCGTGACCTCGAGCGGCTGGTTGCCTGACAGCTCGGCGGTCGTCCCGGCGAGGTAGGAGAGCGCCGCGAGCGCCTCGGGCTTGAGCGCGCGGTAGGTCGTCGGCTTCTCGTCGAGCTCCTTCGCCAGCTCGCCCATCTGTGGATCGATCTCCCAGCCGAGGCTCGGCTTGTTCGGCAGCGGCAGCAGGTCCTTGTCCTCGGTTGCGTCGTCGATCTCATCGGCGTCGTCGAAGATCTCCGTGTCGCCCTCGGGGTGGAAGACCTCCTCGAGCGAAGCCTTCTCGTTGGCGAGGTCGGCGTCGGATTGGAGCTCGTCGGGATCGTCGCGCCAGGTCGCGAGCATGTCGCGCGAGGCCAAGACCTTCCACAGGTAGGCCGACGACTCGTCGCCGAACGATGCGAGCTGGTCCCAGGTCGCCGGATTGCGTGCCGGCGAGGAGTCGAAGTAGACCTTCGCGTAGCTCAGGTTCTCGCCCGCGACGAGCTCGCCTATGTCCCCGGATCCGCCAGCCGCCGCGTAGGAGCGCAGGACGTTCTCGAGGTTGCCGATCCCCATGTGGTAGCTGGCGATCGCGAGATCGGTGCGGCCGAAGCGGTCGGTCGCGATCCGCAGGTAGCGCGCGGTGCCGGCGATCGCCTTCTCGGGGTCGAAGCGCTCGTCGACCTGCTCCCGCTGCTCGGTCAGCTGCTCGACCTTCTTCGCATCACCCTTCGCGGCCGCCTTGTTGATCTGCTTCGTCAGCGCGATCGATTGGGCGAGGTCGAGCTTCATCCCGAGCAGGTCGGTGGCGGTCGAGGGGATGATCTGGCCGAGACCGGAGGCCGCGTCGGGGGTCGGGCCGGCCATCGCCGTCGGCCGTCCGGCCGACTCGAGGAAGATGATCGCCTCCATGACGTCGGGGTCGACGTCCTCGGCGGCGGCCGCCTTCTCGATCTCGTCGCGGTAGCGCGTGGTCCGCTCGGCGGAAGCGACTACGCCGTCGGGGCTCTTGGCGTAGATCACGTGCGAGAACGCGCCGGCCGCACGCTGCTCGAACTCCTTGCGCTCGGGCTCCTCGTAGACGAGCGGGTCGGCGACGTCGCCGCGCTCCGGCCGCCCCTGCTGAGGCTCGGCGCCGCCGCTCGCCTGCGAGCTCCGCGCGATCTCGTTGGCGTCGGCGGCGACGCTCGCTGCCTCGACCGCCGGGGCCGGTCCGTCGTCGATTCCGAGCGCCAGCGCGAGCCAGACGATCGCGCCCGCGATCAGGCAGACCAGACCGAGACCCGCGCCAGCGCGCAGGGCGAAGTCGAGCTTCTCGCGACGCTCCGGAGACATCGCCCCCAAGGTTGGCATGCCGTCCTCAGTTCGCCCTCAAGTTCGGGCTTGAAGCGGCGAAGATGGGGTTAGGAACCCACGATGAGCGAGCGGCGCGGAGCTGAGGAGTTCGACGTCACCTCACTCGACGGCACCGTGATCGCCGCCGAGTCCTACGGCCGCGGGCCTGCGGTGGTCCTCGTCGACGGCGCGCTCTCACACCGCGCGCTCGGTCCGATGCCGGCCATCGCAGAGCGTCTCGCGGATGAGTTCACCGTGTTCACCTACGACCGCCGTGGCCGTGGCGCGAGCGGCGACGAACCGCCCTATGCGGCCGACCGCGAAGTCGAGGATCTGGCGGCGGTGGCGGAGGCCGCGGGAGCGCCGGCCGCGGTCTTCGGCCTCTCCTCCGGAGCCGCCCTGGCGCTGCTCGCGGCGACGAGGAGTCCCGCGATCGGCAGGCTCGCGGTGCACGAGCCGCCACTCAGCGCGCACGCCGACCCCGATCACGCGACCCACACCGCCGAGCTCCACGACGTCCTCACCCAGCGTGGCCCGGGAGCGGCGGTCGACTGGTTCCTCGCACAGATCGGGATGCCGCCGCACATGCTCGAGGAGATGCACGCGTCGGAGAGCTGGCCGGCGATGGAGGCGGTCGGCCACACGCTGAGCTACGACTACGCGGTCCTCGGCGAGATCGGTGACGCGGTCGATCGCTTCGCGTCCGTTTCGGTCCCGACGCAGGTGTCGAGCGGTGAGCACAGCCCGGACTTCTTCCGCGCCGGAGCCACGGCGATCGCGGCCGCGATCCCGCGTGGCGAGCACCGTGAGCTGGCGGGGATCGCCTGGGGCCAGCCGAGCCCCGATCCGATCGCGGCGGCCGCGGCCGACTTCCTTCGCGCGTAGCGCCTCAGCGCTTGCGGAACTTCGCCCAGGTCGACATCAGACCGAGCCGGTCGCGGAGCGTCGGTCCACTGACGTTCGAGGAACCGCGCGAGCCGACGACGCGCGCCGTCACGACCCGCGGCGAATCCCCGCGCTGCTTGACGGCGATCTTCTTCAGCCTGCCCTGGAAGAGGCCGCTGAGCTTCGAGCTCATCTCGCGCTGCGAGAGCTTCTTCTTCCAGTTGTGGGCCGGGGAGATCTTGTCGAACGGGTCCTTGACCGACTTCAGGTAGCTCACCGGACTCGCCCCGGGGAAGCCGAACTGCACGCTCTCGGTCCGACCGCCGGAGGTCGAGTAGAAGTAGGTGATCGCGACGTCGCCGCCGGCCTTGACGACCTGGCCGCGGGTCTTTCGCACCGCCTGGTTCGTCGCGTCCGTCTCGGCTGCGATGCCGCCGTAGACCTGGCTGCGCGTGTCGTCGTAGTGGTCGAACGGACCCGGCTTGTCGGTCGCGACGCCGTAGGAGCGGGCGACGAGCGCCTGGGCGCGGAGCGCCTGCTGGTCCCAGCTCGACGGCATCTCCCGGCTGATCACGCCGGCGACGTAATCGTCGAGCGAGACGCGGTTGATGTGCAGCAGAGAACCGCCGCTCACCGTCGCGGCGAGATCGCCTCGATAGGCGCCCTTGCCGGCGATGTCGATCTTCCCGCCGGCGCTGTTGGCCGTGCCGGCGGCGCCGCAGCTCTTCAGCCGCTTGCCGTTCGACCCGCGCAGGATCACCTTCGAGCCCTTGGCGTCGAAGCGGTAGCTCTTGCCCTGCCGAAGCTTCTTTCCACACGCGGCCTTGGCGTGGGAGAAGCCGACCGAGCCGCCCGAGCCGACGAGGACCTTGACCTTGCGCTTCGGGCCCTTCCCGATCTTCGAGCCCTTGTAGTAGTGCTTGATGATCTGCTTGTAGCCCTTGCCCTGCTGGGCCATTCCGTAGGCGCCGTACTGGCTCATCCCGACTCCGTGGCCGTAGCCGTGGCCCCTGATCGTCCACCCGGCGGAGGCGCTGGGGGTCAGGGCGAGCGTCGTGAGCAGGGCGAGCAGGCAGGCGCCGATCGCGGCTCTGGAGCGAGTCGTCATCACGTCACCGAACAGCATCGGCAACCGGGAGTCGCGCCTGAACCGAGAACCGCCAGACTGTGCAAGGCACCGTGCGCGCTTCGGGTCCAGGGGCCTCGGGTAGCGCGGCGGTGGTTGAGACGATTTCACGCTCGAGGAGGACCCCGATGAGCACCGCAAGCGCTGAGCAGACCGCGATCGACGGAGTTCCGAAGCAGCTTCTGATCGGGGGCGAGTGGCGCGACGCGAGCTCGGGCGAGACGTTCTCGGTCGAGGACCCGTCGACCGGAGAGACGCTGTGCGAGATCGCCGACGGTGGCGAGGACGACGCGAAGGCGGCGCTCGATGCGGCCTGCGCGGTCCAGGAGGAGTGGGCCGCGACCCCGGCCAACGATCGCTCCGACATCCTCCAGAAGGCGTTCGAGCTGATGAAGGAGCGCGAGGACGAGCTCGCGACGGCGATGACGCTCGAGATGGGCAAGTCGATCGCCGAGTCGAAGGCCGAGCTGACCTACGCCTCCGAGTTCTTCCGCTGGAACGCGGGTGAGGCGCTCAGGCTCGACGGCTACTACAAGCAGGCCGCCAACGGGACGGGACGCGTTCTCGTCATGAAGCAGCCCGTCGGCCCCTGCTACTTCATCACCCCCTGGAACTTCCCCGCGGCGATGGGCACGCGGAAGATCGGCCCGGCGATCGCGGCGGGCTGCACGATGGTGATGAAGCCCGCGCAGCTCACGCCTCTGACGATGCTGAACCTGGCGAAGCTGCTGCAGGAGGCGGGCCTTCCCGATGGCGTCCTGAACATCGTCACCGGCGCTTCGTCGAGCTCGATCTCGAAGCCGATCATCTCCGACCCGCGGCTTCGCAAGCTGAGCTTCACCGGGTCGACCGAGGTCGGCCAGATGCTGATCGAGCAGTCGGCCGAGCGGGTGCTGAAGACGTCGATGGAGCTCGGCGGCAACGCCCCGTTCCTCGTCTTCGAGGACGCCGACCTCGACGCCGCCGTCGAGGGCGCGATGACCGCGAAGATGCGGAACATCGGCGAGGCCTGCACGTCGGCCAACCGCTTCCACGTCGCCGCATCGGTCGCGGACGAGTTCACCGAGAAGCTCGCGGAGAAGATGCGGGCGCTGAACGTCGGCCGAGGGGTCGACGAGGACACCGACATCGGGCCGCTGATCGACGACGACCAGCGCCAGAAGGTCGCCGAGCTCGTCGACGACGCGACCTCGAAGGGCGCGACGGCGGTCGTCGGCGGAGGCGCGCGCGACGGCGCCGGCTACTTCTTCGAGCCGACCGTCCTCTCGGGCGTGCCCGACGAGGCGCGGCTCCGCAAGGAGGAGATCTTCGGGCCGGTCGCGCCGGTGTTCACGTTCGATTCCGAGGACGAGGCGATCGCCGCGGCCAACGACACGGAGTACGGACTCGTCGCCTACGTCTTCACGCGCGACCTCAAGCGCGCGTTCCGGGTCTGCGAGAAGCTCGAGACGGGGATGATCGGCCTCAATCAGGGCCTCGTCTCGAACGCCGGCGCCCCCTTCGGCGGCGTCAAGGCCTCGGGCATCGGCCGCGAGGGCGGCAACGAGGGCATCGAGGAGTTCCTCGAGACGAAGTACGTCGCGATCAACCTCTAGCGGAGAGCGCGGACCGGCGGGCCGCTCGGCGACGCGGAGCTCGGCGACGAAACCCACGACTATCGGGGGTTTCGTCACCCGGCTCGCTGCGGCCTACGGGAGCGCGATCGAGCTGCCGGGCTCGTAGTCGGGGTAGAGCTGCTCGAGGACGGGGAGCCAGTCCTCGAAGCGGTCGATCTCGCAGCCGTCGGCGCGGCTGAGATCGACGTTGATGTCGCGCCCGTCCAGAGTGCCGGTGACGTTCAGCAGGTCCTCGCCACCGAACTGCTGGGTGCAGACCGCGTTCGTCGGCAGCGGGTCGATCGCCGAGTCGGGGACCTTTCCGAGCGCCGCGCACGCGGCCTCATCCTCCGAGTCCGTCGCCGGGCAGGAGAGCTCCGCGCGCTCGGTCGGGCCGTTCTCGCCCTTCGGCTGGAGCTCGAAGGCGAGCATCGTCTCGGGCTCGCCGCCTCCCGACGCGTCGCCACCCTCCTCCGAGCCGCACCCGAGTAGGGCGACGGTCGAGAGCGCGACGGCGGCGAAGGTGAGGCTTCTCGGCTTCATGCCACCACTACGCGCGAGCCACCCGACCGTCACGCCCGCGCATCGGTTGCGCATGCTCAGCGGCCGATCAGGGCGCGCAGCATCTGGGCCGGTGTCCTGCGGCGCTCGAGGTAGCACTGGTGGTACTCCTCGGCGCGCCAGAACGGGCCCGCATCCTCGATCTCCGTCACGATGTCGCGCCGCTTGCCGCCCTGCTCGCGGTCCCGGGAACCCTCGGCGATCGCGCGCTGCTCCTCGGAGTGGGTGAAGATCGCGCTGCGGTACTGGCTGCCGACATCGAAGCCCTGGCGGTTCCGCTGTGTCGGGTCGTGCATCGCCCAGAAGCGGTCGAGCAGCTCGGCGTAGGAGACACGCTCGGGGTCGTAGGTGACCTCGACCACCTCCGCGTGCCCGGTCCGCCCCGAGCAGACCTGCTCGTAGGTCGGGTTCTCGGCATGCCCTCCGGCGTAGCCGACCGCCGTGCCGACGACGCCCTCGACCTCGCGGTAGGCGGCCTCGGGCTTCCAGAAGCAGCCGGCGGCGAAGGTCGCCGTCTCGGTCGTGGCCGGCGCCGCGACGCCGTCGTGCCCGCTGTCGATCTCGCTCATCCGGCCCGCTCCTCGAGTTCCGTGGTGCGCGATCGATTCTAGGGTCGCCCGGAGCCGCCGAACCCGATCGCAGCCCTGCAACGATTCCGCAACCGGCGTCGCCTATGGTCGGGATCGATGCCAGCCGCGACCCCGGGCGAGAGCCTCAAGATCACCCCGCACGAGACGATCCGCGTCGTCTCCTCCGACGAGCGCGAGCTCCACCTCGAGGTCACCTACGGCCCCGGCTCGAAGCCTCCGCCGCCGCACAGCCATCCGACCTCCCATGAGCACTTCGAGGTCCGCCGCGGCCGCCTCGCGACGATGATCGGCGGCGTCGAGCGCGGCTACGTCGGCGGCGAGAGCTTCGACGTGCCGCACGGCACACCGCACGCGATGTGGAACCCGGGATCGGAGCCGGTGCTCGCCGACTGGCGGATCAGCTCACCCGGCCGCGCGATCGAGTGGTTCCGCGCGATCGACCGGCTGCGTCGCGAGGGCGAGACCGGCAAGGACGGGATGCCACCGCTGCCGGTCATGGCGGCCCTGATCTCCGACTACAGCGACGTCTTCGAGCTCCGCGTCCTCCCCGGTCCACTCAACAAGGTCCTCATCGGCGCTCTCGCCCCGCTCGGTCGCGGGAAGGCGCGAAGCGCGAGCGCCTCGGCCTAGAGCGTCCCGGTCGAGATCAGCGTCACGATCGCGACCGCCGGCGCGCCGAAGTCCGACAACAGGATCACGGAGTTGCCGGGGGCGAAGTTGCGCTCGCGCGCCATCCCCCGGACGTGGTTGATCCCGGCGAGGACGAGGAACACCGACGCGCCGATGACAGCCGTCGCGAGCGCCTCGTTCGATCCCGAGTGGACGGCGTAGATCGACGCCGCGCCGAACGCGAGGTTGGCGAACCCGACCTCGTATTGGAACCCACCCGACGGCCAGCCGATAGAGGCCGCTGTCGGCTTGGCGAAGATCGTGTGTGAGATCGCGCCGCCGACGCCGTTCCATCCGAGCGCCAGGTAGGTGACCCAGACCAGCAGGGCCTCGTCGACCGACGGATTGACCCGCGGACCCGGCGGCTCGACCTGCAGCAGACCGAGCACGACGGCGACGACGAAGACGACCGGGGGGACGAAGGCGATCATCGCGTTCCCTCAGCCGTGCGGGTGGGCCATCTTGCGGTAGTCGAGCGCGATCTCGAGCGTCTCGTCGTCGACGCCCTTCTCCGTCGCGACCTCGCGCAGGGTGCGTCCCGAGTCGGCGGCCTCCTTGACGATCTCCGCGGCGGCGTCGTAACCGATGTACGGGTTGAGCGCGGTCGCCGCGGCGAGCGTCGCCTCGGCGTGCTTCGAGACCATCTCGTCGTTCGGCTCGATCCCGGCGACGCATTTCTCATTCAGCAGTCGCGAGGCCGCGCTCAACAGCTTGATCTGGTCGAGGAGGTTGCGGGCGATGAGCGGCACGCGGACGTTGAGCTCGAACTGGCCCTGGGTCCCGCCGATCGCGATCGCGGCGTCGTTGCCGATCACCTGATCGCCGACCTGGATGACGACCTCGGGGATGACCGGGTTGACCTTGCCCGGCATGATCGAGGAGCCCTTCTGGAGCTCGGGGAGGCGAAGCTCCGCGAGCCCGGCGCGCGGACCCGAGCCCATCAGGGCGAGGTCGCCGGCGATCTTGATCAGCGATACCGCGAGCGTCTTCAATGCACCGGAGAGCTCGACGAGCGAGTCGCGGTTGGCCTGCGCCTCGAAGCGGTCGAGCGGCTCGTGCGAGGTGACGCCGGTCTCCTCGGCGATCTTCGCCCGGACGCGCTCGGCGAAGTCCTCGTGGGTGTTGAGGCCGGTGCCGGTCGCGGTGCCGCCGAGCGGGATCTGCGCGACGCGCACCAGGGTCGAGCTGATGCGGTCGATCGCGAGCCGGATCTGCGCCGCGTAGCCGTCGAACTCCTGACCGAGGGTCACGGGCACCGCGTCCATCAGGTGCGTGCGGCCCGACTTGACGTGGTCGCGGAGCTCGTTGCCCTTGAGCTCGAAGACGGCCGTCAGCTCCTCGAGCGCGGGGATCAGGTCGGTGCGAACCTCGTCGAGGGCGGCGAGGTGGACCGCCGAGGGGAAGACGTCGTTCGAGGACTGGCCCATGTTGACGTGGTCGTTTCGGTGGACGCCCTCGCCGGCGAGGTTGGCGATCACCTCGTTGGCGTTCATGTTCGACGAGGTTCCGGAGCCGGTCTGGAAGACGTCGACGGGGAACTGCGAGTCGAACTCGCCCGCCGCGACGCGATCGCCGGCGGCGCCGATCCGCTCGGCGATGTCGGAGTCGAGCAGGCCGAGATCGCCGTTCACGCGAGCCGCGGCCGCCTTCAGCCGGCCGAGCCAGTGGACGACGGGAGCGGGGATCGGATGACCGGAGACGGGGAAGTTCTCAACCGCCTTCTGGGTCTCGCTGCCCCAGAGCTGCTCGCCAGTGCTCGCTTCCATCTTCCGGTCCTCCGTCGCTCAGGTAAAGGCTTGACGGCGCCGAGGCTATCGGCGCGGACCCTCAGGCAGCGGCTGCGGCGCGACCCGCCTCGAGCCCCTCGGCGACTGCCTCGCGGACCGCGTCGGGCGCATCGGAGAGCGGTGCCTGCTCGGAGCCGATCCGCAGTCCGAGGTCGTAGTGCACTGAGCTGACCTCCGCGCGGACCTCCACGACGCCGAGCAGGTAACCGAAGGAGACCGCGGCCTCGCGATCCCCGTCGGCCGCCTCGGCGGCGAGCTGCGACGCCGCCTGGGTCATCGTCTGACCGACCTCGGCGAGGTCCCCGGACGGCTGATCGGACGGCAGGCACTCGGCGATCGGCGTCGATCCGAGGGTGACCGCGTCCGGCGCGGCGGCAAGCGCGTCGACGTAGGCGGCGGCGTCGGTGAGGCAGTCTGCGGGCGTCGATGGGTCCTCCTCGCGCCCGCATGCGGGGAGCGCGAGCAACGCCGCGACGAGCGCGGCGGCCATCGTGGTCCGGGGCGCCCGAGGCATCGCCCCTGACCCTAGGGCAGCCGCTTCGCCGGCCCGCGGACCGAGCCGAATCGCCGCACCTAGAATCCTCGGCCGCCCATGCCCGGTTTCTCCCCCGTCGATCCCAAGGTCTCGTTCCCCGCCCTCGAAGAGAAGGCGCTCGAGCGCTGGCGCGAGCAGGACCTCTTCGCGCGTACCCAGAAGGCGCGCGAGGGCGCCCCGACCTGGAGCTTCTACGAGGGGCCGCCGACCGCGAACGGCCGTCCCGGCTCCCACCACGTCCTCTCGCGCGTCTTCAAGGACGTCTATCCGCGCTACCGCTCGATGTGCGGCTACTCGGTCCCGCGCAAGGCCGGCTGGGACTGCCACGGCCTCCCCGTCGAGCTCGAGGTCGAGCGCGAGCTCGGGATCACCTCGAAGGCCGAGATCGAGGAGTTCGGGATCGCCGAGTTCAACGAGCGCTGCCGCTCATCGGTCTTCCGCTACGTCGACGACTGGCGCGCGCTGACCGAACGGATCGGGCAGTGGATCGACCTCGACGACGCCTACTTCACGCTCGACAACAGCTACATCGAGTCCGTCTGGTGGTCGCTCGCCAAGGTCTGGCACGACGGCCGCCTATACCGCGGCCACCGGGTCGTCCCGTACTGCCCGCGCTGCGGCACCGCGCTGTCCTCGCACGAGGTCGCGCAGGGATACGAGGACATCGTCGACCCCTCGGCCTACGTCGAGATGCCGATCACCTCGGTCCCGCCCTCCGACGAGATCCCCGAGAGCCCGCTCGAGCCCGGCGACCGGCTCGTCGCCTGGACGACGACCCCCTGGACGCTGCTCTCGAACGCGGCGCTCGCGGTCGGGCCCGAGATCGAGTACGTCCGCGTCCGGCCGGCCGGCAGCGAGCGCGTCTACGTCGTCGCGCGGGCGCTGGTCGATCGCGTGTTCGCGGTCGAGCCCGACGACGAGGCGCCGGAGATCATCGCGAGCCTTCCCGGCGCTGCGCTCGTCGGCATCACCTACTCGCCCCCGTTCGACTACGTGACGGACTTCGGCGAGCGGGGCCACACCGTGCTGCCCGCCGACTTCGTCACGACCGAGGACGGGACCGGGATCGTCCACACCGCGCTCGCCTTCGGCGAGGACGACTACGAGCTCGGCAAGAAGTTCGGCCTGACGCTCCAGAACCCGGTCCGGCTCGACGGCACCTTCGACGAGCGGATGGGCGAGTTCGCGGGCATCGGCGCGCGCGAGACGAACCCGCGAGTGCTCGAGCTGCTGCGCGAGCGCGAGCTGCTGCTGCGGGTCGAGGACTACGAGCACGCCTATCCGCACTGCTGGCGCTGCGGCACCGCGCTGCTCTACTACGCGAAGTCGAGCTGGTACGTGCGCACGACCGACGTCCGCGACCGGATGCTGGCCGAGAACGAGCGGATCGGCTGGCAGCCCGAGCACATCAAGCACGGCCGCTTCGGCCGCTGGCTCGAGAACAACCAGGACTGGGCGCTCTCACGCGAGCGCTACTGGGGCACGCCGCTGCCGGTCTGGCTGTGCGAGTCGCCCGACTGCGAGGGCGAGTTCTGCGCCGGCTCGATCGAGGAGCTCCGCGAGCGCGGCGGCGAGGTACCCGACGACCTGCACCGCCCCTACATCGACGACGTCGAGCTCGACTGCTCGGACTGCGGCGGCACGATGCGCCGCGTTCCCGAGACGATCGACGCCTGGTGGGACTCGGGCTCGATGCCGTTCGCCCAGTACCACCACCCGTTCTCCGGCGACCCTCGCTTCGCCGAGCGCTTCCCGGCCGACTTCATCTCCGAGGCGATCGACCAGACGCGCGGCTGGTTCTATTCGCTGCTCGCGGTCTCGACGCTCGTCTTCGACCAGGCCAGCTACCGCAACTGCGTCTGCCTCGGCCTGATCCTCGACCCCGAGGGACAGAAGATGTCGAAGAGCCGCGGCAACATCGTCGACCCCTGGCAGGTCCTCGAGCGCCACGGCGCCGATGCCTTCCGCTGGTACTACTTCACGTCCCAGCAGCCCTGGGCCGGCTACCGCTTCTCGGTCGAGACGGTCGGCGAGTCGGTCCGCCAGTTCCTGCTGACGCTCTGGAACACCTACTCGTTCTGGGTCATGTATGCGAACGCGGAGGGCGCCGGCGCTGATCCCGTCGAGCTGCCGGAGACGGGACCCGACGCGGACGACCCCGCGGCGCTGCTCGACCGCTGGGCGCTTTCACGGCTCGCCTCGCTCGTCGCGGAGGTGCGCGAGCACATGGACGGCTACGACGCGACCCAGGCAGGGCGGGCGATCGCCGCCTACGTCGACGAGCTCTCGAACTGGTACGTCCGGCTCTCGCGGCGGCGCTTCTGGGCGGGGGACGCGGCCGCGCTGGCGACGCTCCGCCACTGCCTGATCGAGGTCTCGAAGCTGCTCGCGCCGCTTACTCCGTTCGTCTCCGACGAGATCTACCGCAACCTCGTCGGCGGTGCCGACGGTGACTTCGCCGGCGTGCCGGACTCGGTCCACCTCGCCGACTTCCCCGAGGTCGCCGAGGCGCATCGCGACCCCGAGCTCGAGCGCGACGTCGAGGCCGTGCGCCAGACGGTCGAGCTCGGCCGCGCCGCGCGCGCCCGCGGCAAGATGAAGATGCGCCAGCCCCTGGCGCGCGCGATCGTCGTCGCGACGGGGGACGAGCGCGCCGCGATCGAGCGCATGGCCGGTCTCGTCGAGGCCGAGCTCAACGTGAAGCGGGTCGAGTTCGTATCCGAGGAGGCCGACCTGGTCAGCCACGCGGTGAAGCCGAACTTCCGCGCGCTGGGTCCGCGTTTCGGCGCGAAGATGCCCGAGGTCAAGGCGGCGATCGAGGCGCTCGATCCCGACCACGCCGCCGAGGCGATCCGTGGCGAGCGCAGGATCGCGATCGCGATCGACGGCCGCGACCACCCGCTCGAGCCCGGCGACATGACGCTCGCGATGCAGCCGCTCGAGGGGTACGAGGTCGAGTCGGAGGCGGGTCATGCCGTGGCGCTCGAGCTCGAGTTGTCGGACGAGCTGCTGCGCGAGGGGCTCGCGCGCGAGATCGTCCACGCGGTGCAGGGCGCGCGCAAGGACGCGGGCCTCGAGATCACCGACCGGATCTCACTCTCGCTCGGCGGTGACGCGGGGCTGCTCGAAGCCTCCAGGGAGTACGAGGGCTACGTCGCCGGCGAGACGCTCGCGACGAGCGTCGACTACGGCGGCAGCGATGGCCGGGCGACGAAGGTCGACGGCCGCGAGTTGCTGATCGCGGTCTCCGCCGCCGGCTGAGCTCTCAGGCCGCCCCCTCTCCAGGGTCGTTCGCCGGAACGACATCGAATAGCCCATCGGACTGACGCCGGGGCGCTTCGTGGGACGTAGAAATCCCACCATGAAGAACAACCGCCTCGCACTCATCCCCGTCCTGCTCACCCTGGCGCTGCCGGTCGCGGCCTGCGGCTCAGACGACTCGGGCTCCTCGGGCTCCTCGGGCTCCGGTGAGACCACCGTCGCGGCGCCTGACGTTCCCGAGGCCGAGCTCGAGAAGCAGCTCGACAAGGACGCCGTCGCCTTCGTCGAGCCGTGGAGCAGCGGCTACCAGAACTGCAGCCCGTTCCTCGACGCCGAGACCTGCGACGCGTTCACAACGGGCGAGACAACGCCCGAGGGCTTCATCGCGACGTTCGACGGGGTCAAGGTCGACGAGACCGAGATCGACGGCGGCACCGCGATCGTCACCTACTCCAACGGCGAGCCGGTCGAGTTCACCTACGACGGCTCGTGGAAGGTCTCGGACATCCCGAACTTCGAGGAGTAGGCCGGCTGCGAGGCGGCCCAGAACGAGCGACGCCCGGCGGATGCCGGGCGTCTGGCTCGTGAATCTCTTCGTCGCGCCGGTGTGGCGCGACGCATCCGTCCGTCGCTAGGCGAGCGCCGGCTCGAGGTCCGCCTCGAGGGCGCGCTTGGGCTTCGCGCCGACGATCCGCTTGGCCTCGGCGCCGTCCTTGAACAGGATCAGCGTCGGGATCGACAGGACCTCGTAGCGGGCCGCGGACTGCTGGTTGTCGTCGACGTTCAGCGAGACGATCTTGAGGTCGTCGCGCTCCTCGGCCATCTCCTCGAGGATGGGATGGACGACGCGGCACGGTCCGCACCAGGGAGCCCAGAAGTCGACGAGGACAGGGCCGTCTGACTCGAGCACGTCGGACTGGAAGTTGGCGTCTGAGACGTCGGGAAGCTTGCCGCTCACTGGTAGCTCTCGCTTTCGTGGGTTGAGGGGACTCTTCTACCGAAAGCCCCGGCGTGGCGTCGCCGGCGGGAACGGATTCGACACTCACTATACAAAGTGAAGTGCCTTCTGACGGACCTCCTCCGGTGCCTGGAATCTAGAGTCAGCGGGCGATGGCCGAAACGATGCGAAACGCCGAGATCGCTGATGCGATGAGCGAGCTCGCGACCCTGTACGAGCTCGACGGCGCGGTTCGGTATCGGGTGCTCGCCTACCGCGAGGCGGCGCGCGTCATCCGCCAGAGCCCGACCTCGGTCGCCGAGCTGACCCGCCAGGGCAAGGTGACCGAACTGCCCGGCGTCGGCAAGACGCTCGAGGAGAAGATCAAGGCGCTGCTCGACGACGGCGAGATCCCGGCCGCGGCGAAGCTCAAGGCGAAGTTCCCGCCCTCGCTCGTCGAGGTGACGATGATCCCCGGCCTCGGGTCGAAGACGGCGCGCCGGCTCTACGACGAGCTCGGGATCGCGACGCTCGAGGACCTCAAGGCGGCGGCCGAGGACGGTCGCGTCGCCGGCGTGAAGGGGCTCGGCGAGAAGGCGGCGCAGAACATCCTCACGGCGGTCGAGCGGCTGAGCGCGGAGGGCCCGGAGGAGCGGATCCTGCTCTCGGAAGCGCTGCCGGTCGCCGAGCAGATCGCCGCGACGCTGCGCGAGCACCCGGCCTCGGTCGACGTCGAGATCGCCGGGTCGGCGCGGCGCTGGGCCGAGACCTGCAAGGACGTCGACCTGATCGCGACAGCTACGGACGCCGCCGCGCTCGCCGGCGCGCTGTCGGAGCATCCGTTGGCCGCCCAGGCCGGATCCTCGGGTGACGGCGGAGCGCGGATCGTGACCCACAACGGGGTCAAGATCGACCTGCGGATCGTGCCGCCGGAATCACTCGGCAACCTGCTCCAGCACTTCACGGGCTCGAAGGAGCACAACGTCGAACTGCGCGAGCGCGCGGTGAAGATGGGGCTGTCGGTCTCAGAGCACGGGATCCTCGAGACCGAGTCCGGCGAGACGGCCCGCTACGCGACCGAGGCCGAGGTCTACGACCGGCTCGGCCTCGCCTACATCGAGCCGGAGCTGCGGGAGGGCAACGGCGAGATCAAGGCCGCGCTCGACGGGGAGCTACCCGAGCTCTTGACGGTCGACGACATCCGCGGCGAGCTCCACTGCCACACGACGCTCTCGGACGGGCGGAACTCGCTGCGCGAGATGGCCGAGGCTGCGCGAGAGCGCGGCTACGCCTACATCGCGATCACCGACCACTCGGCGTCACACGGATTCGGCAACCACGTGACGCCCGACGCGCTGCTTGGGCGGATCGAGGAGATCCGCGAGCTGAACGAGGAGCTCGCCACCGACGAGTTCCGCGTCCTCGCCGGCTCCGAGGTGAACATCGGGACCGACGGCGCGCCGGACTACGCCGACGAGATTCTCGCCCAGCTCGATTGGGCGGTGGGCTCGGTCCACACCTCGTTCAACATGACGCGCGAGAACATGACGAAGCGCTTTCTCGCCGCGATCGAGCACCCTTTGCTCGACTGCATCGGGCACATGACCGGCCGGCTGATCGGGAGGCGCGAGCCCTACGACGTCGACGCCGAGGCGATCTTCGCGGCGGCGGCGGCAAACGGGACGATGATCGAGATCAACGGCTCGCCCCGCCGGCGCGACCTCAACGACCGCCACGCCCGGCTGGCCTCCGAGGCCGGCGTGCTGATCTGCTGCAACACCGACGCCCACGGCGCCGACACGCTCGACAACATGCGCTGGTCGGTGGCGACCGCGCGGCGCGCGTGGCTCGAGCCCAAGGACGTGGCGAACACGCGCGGGCTCGAGGAGTTCCTGGCGTTGCGAAGGCGGGTGGCGTAGGGCTCGGTTTGGGGGCGGTCGTCCGCTGGCGGGGTGGCCAAGTCACGTAGGGGGCCCGGAGCTGGGCTTCCGTCGGGAGCTGGTCCGTCTCCGGCGGGCGTCTGCGCGGGTTTCGTGCGGGTTCGGAGCCGCGCAAAGGGAGCAATGTCACCCTGGTGCCCTATAGGGGCACCAATCCGCCTTTGCTTCACCGCCGGCGCCCGAACCCACCCGGGCGCACCCAGGGTCCTCCCCTCGATGCAACCAGACCCCGTGCCGCACCTACCGGCGGCGCCCGAGCGGGACGCCACCGCCGCCGACCGGAACCGCAGTTTGACTCGCTAAGCTAATTAGCCGTGCGAACCAGTTCTGAGACCGACGCCGCCGAGGTCCGCGACCTCGCTTCCGAGCTCCGCCTCGCGGTGACCCGGATGGCACGCCGGCTCCGCCAGGAGGCGAGCGAAGGACTGGGACCCTCCCGAGTCGCCGCGCTGGCTTCGATCTCACGCCACGGCCCGCTCACGCCGAGCGAGCTCGCGCGCGTCGAAGCGATCCAGCGGCCGACGGCCACCCGCCTGATCGCCCACCTCGAGGACGCCGGCCTGATCGATCGAAGCGCCGATCCGGATGACGGTCGCTCGTGTCTGGTCGCGATCACGCGGTCGGGCGAGGAGCTGCTCGCCGAGATGCGCGCGCGCAAGACCGCGTACCTGGCCCGTTCACTCGCCGAGCTCGACGCGGCCGACCGCGAGACGCTCGACCGTGCCGCCCACATCCTCGAAGGGATGCTCGCCGGCGAGACGACCGAGCACCGGGCTGTCGATGCCCGCGGTGAGGTCGCGGGTTGAGCGCCGCGCTCGCCCGCTCGGTCTCCTCCCTGCGGATCCCGAACTACCGGCGCTACTTCGCCGGCCAGGTCGTCTCGCTCAGCGGCAACTGGATGCAGATCGTCGCCGAGACCTGGCTGATCCTCACCCTCACCGGTAGCGGCGTCGCGGTCGGCATCGTCTCCGGGCTCCAGTTCCTGCCGATGCTGCTCTTCGGCGCCTGGGGCGGCTCGATCGCCGATCGCTTCGACAAGCGCAAGCTGCTGCTCGTGACGCAGGCGCTGCTCGCGATCCCCGCGCTGTTGATGTGGGGAGCGACCGCGGGCGGGGTCATCACCCCGGCGATGGTCTACGGGCTCGTGCTGCTGCGCGGCTTCGTGACCGCGATCGACAACCCGACGCGCCAGAGCTTCGTGATCGAGATGGTCGGCCACGGCCAGCTCGTGAACGCGGTCAGCCTGAACAGCGTCATCGTGCACTCGGCGCGGATCGTCGGCCCGGCGCTCGCGGGTGGCCTGATCGCGACGGTCGGCGTCGAGCCCTGCTTCCTCGTCAACGCCTCGAGCTTCGCGGTGATGATCTGGGCCCTCGCGACGATGAACCGCTCCGAGCTGCTCTCGGAGCGGACTCGCGGCAAGCGCCGCGGCGGCGTCCGCGAGGCGCTCCGCTACGTCGCCTCGACCCCCGCGCTCGCGATCCCGCTCGGGATGATGGCGCTGGTCGGGACCCTCGGCTTCAACTTCCCGACGCTCGTTCCACTGCTCGCGCGGTTCAGCTTCGGGGGCGACGCGACGACCTACACGCTGCTGTTCGCGAGCCTCGCCGCGGGCTCGGTCGTCGGCGCGCTCGCGACGGGTGCGCGTGGGCGGACGAGCAGCGGCCTGCTCGTCGCCTCGGCGGCGGCCTTCGGAGTCTTCGCCCTGCTCGCGGCCGCCGCGCCGACGATCGCGCTCGAGGCGCTGGCGCTCGCGCCGATGGGAGCCGCGAGCGTGACGTTCGCCGCCGGCGTCAACTCGACGCTCCAGCTCGATGCCGACCCGGCGATGCGTGGCCGCGTCATGGCGCTCTACTCCGTCGTGTTCATCGGCTCGACCCCGATCGGCGGGCCGATCACGGGTCTGCTCGCCGAGACGCTCGGGCCGCGCTCCGGCCTCGTGATGACCGCCGCGGCGGCGTTCGTCGCCGCGATCGTCGCCCGCTGGGCGTTCAGGCGCGCGAGGGAGGCGGCGGCTTCGCGGCCGGAGGCCGGTCGCGGTAGAGCCCTGGCGTCCGGATCAGCTTGAGCGGCGTGAACGCGCCCGAGGGCTCGACGTAGAAGCGGACGCCGTCACGTTCCTCGATCGCGGTCACGGCCGCCTCGCGGCGGCGCATGATCAGCGCGACGCAGATCGCGTAGCCGGTGCCGATCACCGCGACCGGGGGGAAGACGACGGCGAGCGCGCCGCAGACCAGTCCGAAGGCGAGGATCGGCCAGAGCCGCGCGAAGCCGATCCGCGCCGGCGACTCCGACGGCAGCGAGGTCATCGTCTTCGCCCCCGCGAGCGTCCTCGCCATCGCCTCGCCGGCCGAGTTCGAGCGCCCCGCGTAGATCCCGAGGATCGCCGCGATCAGCCACCATGCGCCGGCGACGATCAGAGCGGTCGTGTCGTTCTCCGAGCTCGCGGCGAGCACACTGACCGCGCCGAGAACCGTCGCGAGCGCGCCGGTGAGCAGGACCGTGGCTCGCAGGAGGTCGCAGAACAGCATCCGCTCAGGCCTCCGGCGCGCTCATCGCGCGAGGACCTCGAGAACCCTGACGAAGTCCTCGACGCCGTCGACCACCGCGTCGGAGCGCTCGACGAGCTCGGGCGGGCCGTCCGGCGAGAGCACGCCGACGCGCGCGATCGTCTCGAGCTCAGAGCGCTCTCGCATGCCCTCGAGCGCGGCGAACGCGTCGAGATCGGTCCTGTCGTCGCCGCCGTAGAGCGCCGCCCCGAAGCGATCGCCGAGCAGGCCGCGCACCGCCGTCCCCTTGTCCACCTCGACGTCAGGGCGCAGCTCGACGATCATCCGTCCCCGGTGCGCGATCAGTCCCTCGGCCTCCGCTCGCTCTCCGATCCGCCCCGCGAGCGCCTCGGCCTCCTCGGGGCTGTCCGAGCCGCGCCAGTGGATCGCCTGGATCGGTCCCTTGTCCTCGAGCCGGAGCCCCGCGCCCGCGATCTCGTCACGCTCGAACCCCTCGAGAACCCCGAGCGCCGCGTCTTCCCAGCCCGCCACGGCTGGGTCCGGCTCGGGCTCACTCGCCCCCGCCGCGAGTCGTTCGAAGCCGTGATTGCCCGCGTACTCGAGGCCCTCGACCGGCACGAGCTTCCTCGCGTCGGCGACCTGCCGCCCCGAGATGCAGGCGACGAGCCCGTAGCGCGCGACGAGACGCTCGATCAGCTCGAGCGAGGACTCGGGGACGACGACGTCCTCGGGAAGGCCGGCGATCGGCGCCAGGGTGCCGTCGATGTCGAGCAGCACCGCGGCGGTTTCGGGATTGCGGCGCAGCGGTTCGAGAAGCGTCTCGATCGCGGCCTCGGAGCTCGCGTCTGACATCGCGTCGGATTATCGCTCGTGCGTCGTCCCGAGCCCGTGCTCGAGCGCGCCCTTGACCGAAGCGTCGAGCGCGTTGAGCCGGTAGAGCGCGAGGGCCTCGGGTGAGGCGAATCCGCGGCCGGCACCGGCGCGCCCGCCCGGGGCCGACTCGACCCCGTGGTGGGAGAGCACGCAGTTGAGCAGCGCGAGCCGGCGCGCTTCGGGCAGCCCGCGGGCGGCCTCGCCGATCTGCGCCGCGCCGATCTGGAGGTGGCCGAGCAGCCGGCCCTGCTCGGAGATCTCGAAGCGCGCGCCGTAGGTGAACTCGCGCGTCTTGCCGATGTCGTGCAGGATCGCCGCCGCCATCAGCAGGTCCGAGTCGAGCCGCGGGTGCAGGACGCAGGTCTCGCCGACGAGGGTCGCGACCGCGACCGTGTGCTCGATCAGCCCACCGAGGTAGGCGTGGTGGCCGCGCTGGGTGCACGGCGCGCGGCGAAAGTCGGCGGCGAGCGGGCCGTCATGGACGAGCGCCTCGACGACACCGCGCAGACCCGGATCGTGGATCTCGCGGGTCAGGTGCTCGAGGAACCCCTCGAGCTCCTCGACCGAGCGGTAGGCGGCGGGCAGGAACTCGCCGGGGTCCGCCTCGTCGGCGTCGAGCTTGCGCGCGTCGTCGAGCTCGCAGACCAGCTCGCCGCGGTAGGTCGAGGCGCGGCCGCGGACCGCGATCGGGTCGCCCGCCTCGAAGCGCAGCCCGATCCGGTCGGCGTCGCGGAAGACGCGCGCCGGGACGCTCCCGGTGCGATCGCGGAGCTCGAGCGCGAGGTAGGACGACCCGTTCTTGGCGGTCAGCCGGTCCTTGCGGGCGCACGCGTAGCGGCCCTCGAAGCGGCGGCCCGATCGCAGCTCTGCGACCGGCACGCTCGTCGGCTCGGCGGTCGCGCTCACGGTGGTGATTCTGACCGCGAATCCGGACGCGGCGCGCCGTCCTCGCGGGGAGGACCCGCCCGGCCGGGCGCTAGTCTCGGTTGACGTGAGCGCACTGATATGGGACGACGAGCCGCCGGAGCTCCGCTCCCCGATCCTCGTCGCCGCGTTTCAGGGCTGGAACGACGCCGCCTCCTCGGCGACGACCGCGCTCGAGGCCGTGATCGACGACCTCGACGCTAGGCCGGTGGCCCACCTCGACCCCGAGGAGTTCTACGACTTCCAGGTCACGCGCCCGTCGGTGCGGATCGACGAGGACGAGCGCCGGGTGATCGACTGGCCCGAGAACGTGATCTCGACCGCCGTCGCCCCCGGTGCGGACCGGGACCTGATCATCGTCTCGGGGATCGAGCCGAACGTCCGCTGGCGGGCGTTCTCGAACCTGATCGTCGAAGCCGGCGAGCGGCTCGGCGCGAGCATGGTCGTGACGCTGGGGGCGCTGATCGCCGATGTCGCCCACACGCGACCGGTCCCGATCTCCGGCGCCGCGTCGAGCCTCGAGCTCGTCGAGCAGATGGGCTTGACGCTCTCGACCTACGAGGGTCCGACCGGGATCGTCGGTGTGGTCGGCGAGGCGTTCGCCGAGCGCGGGGTCCCGACGGCGAGCCTCTGGGCGGCCGTCCCCCACTACGTCGCCGCGGTCCCGAACCCGAAGGCCGCCCTCGCGCTGCTCCGCCGGCTGGAGGGCTTCACCAAGGTCGCGGTCGAGGCCTCGGAGCTCGAGGACGCGATGGAGCGCTTCGAGGAGCAGGTCGACCGGGCGGTCCAGGCCAACCCCGAGATCGAGGAGCTGGTCCAAGGGCTCGAGGCCGAGCAGACGGCCGAGATCGAGCCGACGCCGCCCGACGTCTCGGGCGACGCGATCGCCCGCGACTTCCAGAAGTACCTGCGCCAGCAGGACGACTAGCGGGCTCCTCGCTCGCCCCAGCGGCGAAGCCGCGGGACCGTCGCCGACGACCCTGCCTCGCGACAACGCACCCGAACCCGGTGAGAGCGGACGCGAAACGGAGCATCTCACCGGAGTTGCCTTGACGGGCGCGAATATCCTGGATCCGAGCGCACGGGTCGATCGCGCTCCGGGGTGGAGACGATGCGAACGGACTACCTGGTCGTAGGGGCAGGGACGAGCGGACTGGCCTTCGCCGACTCGCTGACGGCTGCGGCGCCCGAGGTCGACGTGACCCTCGTCGACCGGCGTCGTCACGTCGGCGGCCACTGGCGCGACACGTATCCGTTCGTGCGGCTGCACACACCGTCGAGCTACTACGGCGTCGACTCGCTGCCACTCGGCGAGGACCGGGTCTGCGACGACGGCTTCTACGAGCGGGCCGGAGCCGAGGAGCTCAAGGCCTACTTCCAGCTCGTCGCCCAACGGCTCGCGGCGACCGGAAGGGTCCGCCTGCTGACGGGCCACGAGCACCTGGGCCCGGACTCCGGCGAGGGCTCGGAGACGGTCCGCAACCTCGAGACCGGAGCCCTCGAGCACATCGCGGTCTCGCGCAAGGTCGTGGACGCTCGCTACCTCGAGGCCTCCGTGCCCGCGACGCACGAGCCGAGCTTCGAGGTCGATGCCGCCGCCGACGTGGTCCCGGTCGGCGAGCTCCCCGCGGCGGCGCGACCGGGCGCGCTCTACACGGTGCTCGGCGCCGGCAAGACGGCCGTCGACGCGTGCACCTGGCTGCTCGACAACGACGTCGACCCGGAGCGCATCCGGTGGGTCCGCCCCCGCGAGATGTGGTTCCACGACCGCGCCCAGTTCCAGCCCCTGGCGCAGGTGGGGGCGCTGATGGAGGGCATCGCGCAGGATGCCGAGGCCGCGGCACGGGCTTCCGACCTCGAGGATCTGCAGCTGAAGCTCGAGGAGAGCGGTCGGCTTCTCCGCATCGACACATCGGTGCCGGCCGAGATGTATCGGGGGACGATGTTGGACGGGGCCGAGCTGCGTTCGGTGCGCGAGATCGGCGACGTGGTCCGGCTGGGGCGAGCGCGAAGGGTCGAGCCGGACCGGATCGTGCTCGAGCGAGGCGAGGTCGCAGCGGAGCCGGGGACGATCCACGTCGACTGCACGGCGGTGGGTCTGCGGAGCGCACCGCCGCGACCGGTGTTCGAGCCCGACCGGATCGTCCTCCAGCAGGTCCGCCACAACTCGCCGAGCTTCAACGCGGCACTGATCGGCAGGATCGAGGCGCGCGGCGGTGAGGCCGGGGAGAAGAACCGCCTCTGCCCGCCCAACCCGTTTCCGAGCAGCATCGGGGATTACCCGAGGATGATCACCGACACGTGGAGGGCGGAGCGACGCTGGCTGGGTGATCCCGAGGTATCGGGCTGGGTCGCTCAGACCCGGCTCAACCTGCTCGGAGCGCTGCCCGATCACATCGGCGAGCCGCAGGCGGCCGACGCGGTCGGGCGCTTCGTGTCCAACGTCGGCGAAGCGGCCCAGCGGGCCAAGCGAATCGGCGGTCAGGCCTCGCTCGCCGGGCAGATGAGCCGGTAGTCGCACCACGAGCAGATCTCGTGTGATGGTCGCGGCTCGAAGTCCTGACTCTCGATCCCCCCGGCCACCTCGAGAACCGTTCGCTCGACGCGCTCGGCGTCGTCGGGCGCGGCCGGGGCCGGGACGCGGCTGTCGGCGAGCACGTACCAGTAGGAGCCCATCTCGGCGTCGACCTGCCAGGCCTCGCGCGCGGCGACCCGGTAGAGCGCGAGCTGGAGATCGCCGACGAGCTCCTCCTCGGACTTCTCCTGGCCGGTCTTGTAGTCGATCAACTCGTAGCCGCCTCCCGGCGCGCGGTCGACGCGGTCGACGCGGCCACGCAGCTGGTGGCGATCGATCGTGAACGAGAAGTTCCGTTCGAGCCAGACCGGCCGACGGCGCTCGACCTGCTGGCGCTCGACGTAACGGGCGAGCGCGGCGACGCCGCGGTCGCGGTACTGCAACTCGTCGTCGGAGGAGCCGAATCCGGAGCGCCTCCAACCGGCCTCGAACAGGCCGAGGAGGCGCTCGATCTCCCCCGCCCCGGCTCCGTCGACCCCGCGCGTCTCGTGCATCTGCTCGGTGTGAAAGCGCTCGAGGACGTTGTGGAGCAGGATCCCGAAGCGCTGGTTGATCGTCGGCTCCTGGGGGATCGCGAAGACGCGAGCGAACTTGTACTTGAGCGGGCACGTTCGGTAGAGGTCGATGTCCGAGGCCGAGAGCGCGATGCCGTCCTTCGAGCGCGGGATGAACTCCTCGAGCGAGGGCTCGGTGCGGCTGCGGGCGAGCAGGCCGCGTGCGCTGCGCTCGCGCTCCTCCTCGGCGACGTAGGCGTCGAGCGCCGAGGCCTCCAGGGCGGCGCGCTGTTCGGGCGTCGCGATCCGGCGAAGCTGCTCGTTGATCGCGGCGAGAGTATCCGCCTGCGACTCCGTCGCCGGACTCTGGATCAGAGCCGAGAGCTTGATCAGCTCGAGGAAGCGGGCGACCGCCCGGTCGACGTCGTGGGCGGTGTCGAGGCGCATCTCCGACAGGGCGCCGCCGGCCGACCAGGACGTCTCGAGCACCTCGTCGCGAATCATCCGGTAGGTGGCGTGAAGGCCCTCCGCCGGCCCGAAGAGCTGTTCTGTGTGCGTCTCCTCGCCGGCACCGAGCGCCTCGAGCGGTCGCGTGTAGAGCTGCGAGGGCGAGACGGAACCTCCGGCCTCGGGCCAGGAGAGGACGAGCGATCGCCGCGCCCGCGTCATCGCCACCCTGGCGAGGCGGATCCGGCGCTCGGCGGCGGCATGCCCGGCGCCGTCGCCGCTCTGCTCGCCGGGCGTTCCACCACGCAGCTCGGGCGGGACCCAGCTCGCCTCCCAGGCGCGCGAGGCGATCGCGCCGCGGCGCAGGCCGAGCAGATACACGCGCTCGAACTCGAGGCCCTTCACCTGATCGGGCTCGGCGATCACGACGGCGCCGGGCGCCGGGCGCTCCGCCTCGCCCCCGCCGAGCTCACCCGCGTCGGCCACCGCGGTGATGTGGCGGACGAAGTCGCGCGAGCTGCCGCGCGGCTCACGCCGCATCCACTCGGCGGCCATCTCGGCGAGGCCCGAGAGGTTGACGAGTCGCTCGGCGGCCTCGGGGCTCGCCGCGAACAGCCGGTGGCGGCGGACCCCGACGCGTTCGATCAGCCGGCGCACGAACACGTCGGCGCGCATCCGCTCCATCGCCGCCGCGGCGGCGCGGCGCAGTCGCAGGAAGGCCTGGAGGCGGTCACGCGCCTCGGGTCGGAGCTGCGGGCTCTCGAGCGCCGCCTCGACGGCCTCGACCATGTCGACCTTGCGGCGGCGGGCGATCATCGTCACCCGGGCGAGGTCTGCGGAGCGGAGCTCGATCGGCGGGCGAGTCAGCGCCCGCACCGCGGCCGGCGCATCGGACGGCGTGCTCAGCATCCGCAGCCACGCGAGCACGTCGCGGATCTCGGCGCGGCCGAAGAACGCGGCGTCGCCGACGTAGCGAAACGGGACCCCGCGCTCCTCGAGGCCGGCGGCCAGCACGCGGGTCTCGCTCCAACCCGAAGCTGAGAGGACGCAGATCTGTTCCGGCCGGCAGGCGCCGGCCGTCAGCAGCCCCGCCACCTCGTCGGCGAGCGCGTCGGCCTGCGCGCGCTCGCCGACGCAGCTCCAGAAGCGCACCTCGGGGTCGGCAGGATCGGCTTCGGCCACGTTCACGTCATCCGGCGCGACGTCGGCGACCCCGCCGTCGTCCAGCGCGGCGGTCACGCGGGCGATGCGCGCTCCGAACCGGACGGGCGCCGAGAGATCGATGCGCTCGAGCCGGTCGAACCGCGACTCGACGACCGCGAGCGCGGGCTCGGCGCCGTCGGGCCCCTCGACCGCCGTGCTCGGATCGCATGCCGCCACGAAGCCCTCGCCCTCGCCGACGAGCGCGACGATGACGTCGAGATCGAGCGGGCACGCGTCCTCGAGCTCGTCGACCAGCACGTGCGAGAACCGGTCGGTGAGGGCCTCGGCGATGTCGGGACGGTTGGCGAGCAGCCGCGCCAGCGTGCTGCGCAGATCGGCGGCGTCGAAGGCCCCGGAGGCGTGGAGGATCCGGTCGTGGGCCGAGAAGAGGTCCGCGAACTCGGCCTCGCGCCGTGCCTTCTCACGGCCCGCGGCGTCGCTCGCCTCGCGCCCGCCGAGCCGCGCCGCCTCCGCGACCGCACCGGGCGTCACGCCCTCGAGCTTCAGCGCGTCGATCCGAGCCAGGAGGCGGGAGAGCAAGCCGGTCGGGTTGCCGCGGATCGCGTGCCGGCGGAGCGGCAGCTCGTCGATCCGCTCCAGCAGCATCGCCAGCCGATCGGTCGCGGCGACCGTGGTGAAGAACGGGTCGATCTCCGCTTCGATCGCGTACTCGCGCAGCAGCCGCTCGGCGAACTCGGCGTGGGTCAGGATCCAGAGCTCGCCATGCACCCTGCCGAGGAGCTCGTCGGCGCGCTCGCGAAGCGCGGTGCGCGCCGTTCGCCGGGCCGACAGCACGAGCACCTCCTCGACGGCGGCGCCGTCGCGGACGAGCGCGGCGTGGCGCCGGGCCAGCGCTTCCGTGCGGCCGCTGCCCGGCGGGCCGGTGACGAGGAGCGGCCCGTTGACATGCGTTATGACCCGCTGCTGCGGTTGGCTCGGCGTCAGCTCCCCTGGGTCACCCACACCCCGAAAGCTAGCTTCGCGGGGGCCACCCGGGAAGCGGCCGCGAAGCGCCGATTAGCATCGGCGCCCGATGGAGTTTCTCGATGCCGACTGGCTCGGATCGCTGCGGCGGATGACCGCCGAGATGCGCGGGCTGTTCGATGCCAAGCCGACGATCGCCGAGCGCACCGTCTACGAGGGCGTCGGCGAGGGCGGCGATCAGTCGCTCGAGCTCGACCGCCGCGCCGAGGACGTCGTCTTCGCCGAGCTCGACCGGATGCACGAACAGCACGGCCTCGGCTTCACGGCGATCTCCGAGGAGCGTGGCGAGGTCGTCTTCGGCGACGGCGAATCGCCGTGGCGGATCGTCATCGACCCGGTCGACGGGTCGATGAACCTGCGCCGCACGATCCCGGCCTATGCGCTCTCGGTCGCGTTCGCCCGTGGCGACTCGATGGCCGACGTCGAGCTCGGGTTCGTGCACGATTTCGGCCCCGACGAGGAATTCTGGGCACGGACCGGCGAGGGCGCATGGCTCGACGGCCGCCGGATCGATGCCCGCGGTCCCGGCTACGGGCTCGAGGTCGTGGGCCTCGAGTCGGCTCAGCCGCGGCTGATCGCACCGCTCGTCGAGGGACTCGATGGCAAGGCATTCCGGATCCGTTCCGTCGGCGCGATCGCGATCTCCGTCGTCAGCGTCGCGGCCGGCCGCTTCGACGGCATGATGACCGCGCGCGACTGCCGTTCGGTCGACATCGCCGCTGCCCAGCTGATCTGCCGCGAGGCGGGCGCCGAGCTGGTCTTCCCGGGGATGGAGCTGGGCGAGGCGGGCCTGGGTCTCGACGCCCGCTACGGAGTCGCCGCGGCGCTCGATGCCGGGATGCTCGCGACGCTGCGCGAGGTGCTCGACGGCGCGAGCGCCGACGGCGGCGAGCAGAGGTGAAGGCGCCGATCGACTGGGCGCTGGCGAGGCGGATGTCGGCCGGCATCGCGTCGCTGGAGGCTCCCGGCCGTGGCCCGGCGACGCTGCCGATCGACGCCGACTGGATGCGCGAGACCTCGCGTGAGGTCGAGCCGCTCGTCGTCGCGGCGACGGGACTCGAGCCGCGTCGCGAGCTGCCCGGCGGTGAGCTGATCAGCCGCGCGGAATGGATCGATGTCGCGCTCGTCTCGCTGAAGGACGCCACCGCGCTGGTCGAGGAGGGGCTCGCCGAGACCTCCGTGGGCGAGACCTCGGGCGGCCCCGGATTCCTGCGGCCCGTGGTCGGCGCCGTCGCCGCGGCCGAGATCGCAGCGGCACTCGGGCTGATCGCGCGCAAGGTCCTCGGCCAGTACGACATCGCGCTCGTCGGCCCGGAGCGCCCGCCGCGACTGCTCTATGTCGAGCCGAACCTGCTCGGGTCGATCTCCGAGCTCGGGTTCGAGCGCGCCCACTTCCTGCGCTGGGTGGCGCTCCACGAGGTGACGCACGCGGTGCAGTTCTCGAGCGTGCCGTGGCTTCGCGAGCACCTCTCGCAGATGGTCTCCGAGCTGATCGCGGGGACGAGCCGGCACGTCGGCGGCGAGGGCGGTGCCTCGGTCCTCTCGAAGCTCGCCTCCGCGCCACGTGAGACCGCCCGCGCGGCGCTTCGCGGGGAGCTCGTCAACGCGCTGGCCGGTCCTGAGAACGCGGCGCTGCTCGACCCCATCCAGGCGACGATGGCGGTCGTCGAGGGCCACGCCGAGTGGACGATGGACGTCGCCGACGAGCAGGGCGAGTTCGCATCGCTGCGCGAGGGCCTCGAGTCGCGACGCGACCGCGGCGGTCTCGCCGCGAACGTCCTCAGACTGCTCGGCTTCGAGCAGAAACTTCGCCAGTACAGGCTCGGCCGTGCGTTCTGCCTCGCCGTCGTCGATCACGCCGGCCCCGACGCGTTGCGGGCCGTCTGGGATCGACCCGAGAACCTGCCGACCCTCACCGAGCTCGAGGCGCCACGCGACTGGTGCGATCGGGTCGTCGGGGTGGGTTCCGGCGCCTAGACGGCCTGACCCGAACCGCTCGGCGCTCACCCGCCGAACCCATGATCCGAGTCCCCGGCGGGCGCCACGACGGCCGCGGACTGTGTGACGAGCCTCGCACAGGAAGCTGGTTGGGCGACTACGCTTCCGGTAAGTAGCTTAGATGTAAGTAGCTTACGAAGGTGAGTACTTACTGGAATCTTCCAACCGTCCCAGAGGGAAAAGAGGTCTCCATGGCCACCGAGAGCAACTCCAACCGATCCACCCCCGCCCGCGCCGGCTCGACTCGCGCCAAGGCGAGCACCAACTCGCGCGGCACCAAGACCGCCGCCAAGCGCTCGACGTCGGCCCGCTCGACCGTCAAGGCCTCGAGCTCGCGCTCGACCACGGCGAAGCGCTCGACCGCCACCTCGAAGCGCTCGACCGCCGCTTCGAAGCGCACCACCGCGCGTTCGACGAGCGCCCGTAAGCCGCGGACGACCACGCCCGCCGGCCGCAAGGCCGAGGTCAAGGCCGAGACCGCCCAGCTCAAGGAGGGTGTCTCCAAGGTCCGCGGCAGCGTCGACACGACCGCCGTCAAGTCCGGCGTCACCCGCGTCCGCAACAGCGTCGACACCTCGCAGGTCAAGGCCGGCGTCACGCGCGTTCGCAACAGCGTCGACACCTCGCAGGTCAAGGAGGGCGTCACCAAGGCCCGCTCCGGCGCGACCGCGATCGTCCGCCAGCAGGCCGAGCGCGCACTCGACATCCCCGTCGGCGCGGCGCTGATCGCCCGCGAGCGGATCGAGGGCACCGTCGAGTCGCTGACCGACACCGCCAAGCGCAACGCCGAGCTCAAGAAGGTTCGCTCGCAGCTCGAGCGCGACCTGAACAAGTTCGAGCGTCGTGGCGGCCAGGCGCGTCGCAAGGCCACCCAGCGCGTCCGCAAGACCCGCAACCAGGTCGAGCGTGACGTCAAGTCCCGGCGCCGCGAGGTCGAGACCGAGGTCAAGCGCAACCGCAACCGCGTCGAGAAGGCGATCAAGGAGAACCGCGATCGCGTCGAGGACGGCCTCAACAAGGCTCAGTCCGCGGTCAGCGAGCGTGTCTCCTCGCTCGTCTAGGACCCCTTAGCCCGGGCCGCACTCGGAGAGGCGGCGCGCCCGGAGAAGCCTGCTCGCACTCATATCTCCGCGAGCAGGATGAGTACCTCTCCTCCCCGACCAGCGGGCCCTCACGGGCCCGCTGGTCTTTTTCGTGGGGAAGAACCATGCGGCTTGCGAGAATGGGGGTATGCCGACGCAAGAACAGGTGACCGAGGCGCTTCGCGCCGTCATCGATCCGGAGCTCCGCCGCTCGATCGTGGACCTGGGGATGGTCCGCTCGATCGACATCCGCCCCGACGGCAAGGTCGAGGTCGTCGTCTCGCTGACGACGCCCGGCTGCCCGATCCGCTCGCACTTCTCCCAGGGCGTCGCGCGCGTGGTCTCCGAGCTCGACGGCGTCAACGAGGTCGGCGTCGGCTTCGACGTCCTCTCGGACTCCGAGAAGCAGAACCTCCAGCAGGTACTCGGCCGCGGCCGGCTGCCGCAGGGCGCGCTCGCGAAGGTCAAGAACGTGATCTGCGTCGCCTCCGGCAAGGGCGGCGTCGGCAAGTCGACGATGACCGCGAACCTCGCTGCCGCGCTGCAGTCAGAGGGCAAGTCCGCGGGCGCCCTCGACTGCGACGTCTACGGCTACTCGATGCCGCGGATGCTCGGTGTCTACGCCAAGCCCGAGGTCAACGGCGAGCGCAAGATCCTGCCGCTCGACGGGCCCGCCGGCGTCAAGGTCATGTCGATCGGCTTCTTCCTCGAGCGCGACGCCGCGGTCGTGTGGCGCGGACCGATGCTCCACAAGGCGATCCAGCAGTTCCTCGAGGACGTCGCCTGGGACGACCTCGACTACCTGCTGCTCGATCTCCCGCCGGGGACCGGCGACGTGTCGATGACGCTCGCCCAGCTGCTCCCGCAGGCCAAGGTCCTGCTCGTCACGACGCCGCAGCCCGCGGCGCAGACAGTCGCGCGCCGCGCGGCGGACATGGCGTCGAAGGTCGACCTCGAGCTGATGGGCGTCGTCGAGAACATGTCCGGCTTCCAGACGCCCGACGGCGAGCGCGTGCAGATCTTCGGCGAGGGTGGCGGCCAGCAGCTGGCCGACGAGCTCGACGTGCCGCTGCTCGGCAAGGTCCAGCTCTCGCCCGAGTTGCGCGAGCAGGCCGACGCGGGATTGCCGCTCGTGCTCTCCGACCCGGAGTCGCCGGCCGCGGTGTCGATCCGCCAGGCCGCGCGGGGCATCATCGCGATGACCCCGCAGGAGCTGCCGGTCATGCAGGCGGCCGAGCCGATGGCGACACCGGTCGCCGCCGCGATCTCGGGCACCGAGCTCAAGGTCGTCCAGGGCTAGGCCGCCCCTCGAATCGCGGCTCGAACGTCCGAGACGTTGTGGTTTCCCACCACGTCCGGGACGTTCGGCGCCACCTGATTTGATCTCGGGCGATGGACGAGCGGCTCGCCGACAACCTGAGCTTCTGGGACGAGCGCGTCCCCGCACACGTCGCGAGCGAGTTCTATGACGTCGAGGGGTTCCTCGCCGGCGCCGACCCGCTGCGGCCGTTCGAGATCGAGGAGATGGGTTCGGTCGAGGGTCGATCGCTCGTTCACCTGCAGTGCCACTTCGGCCTCGACACGCTCTCGTGGGCGCGCCGCGGCGCGCGGGTCACCGGCCTCGACTTCTCGGAGCCCGCGGTCGAGGCGGCACGCGAGATCGCCGGTCGCGCCGGGATCGAAGCCGACTTCGTCGTGGCCGACGTCCACGACGCGGTCGATGCCCTGGGCGGGCGCAGCTTCGACATCGTCTACACGGGTCTCGGGGCGCTCATCTGGCTGCCCGACATCAGTCGCTGGGCCGAGATCGTCGCCGAGCTCCTCGCCCCGGGCGGCTTCCTCTACCTGAGCGAGTTCCATCCGCTCGGCGACGTGTTCGCAGACACCGAGCTGGTCGCTGAGAACAGCTACTTTCACGACCCCGGCGGCAAGGTCTGGGACGAGCCCGGCAGCTACACGGACGAGCAGCTCGCGACGGAGCACAACGTCACGCGCGAGTGGACCCATCCCCTGAGCGACGTCGTCAGCGCGCTGATCGCCGCCGGACTGCGCCTCGAGCTCCTCCACGAGCACGAGCACACGCTGTTCCCGCGCTTTCCGTTCCTCGAGAAAGCCGAGGGCGGCTACTTCAAGATGCCGGCCGACCGTCCGCGGATCCCGCTGATGTACTCGCTGCGGGCCGCAAAGCCCGCCTGAGCTCAGCCCTCGCCGCGCTGTCCGGGCAGCTTGCGGATAAGCTTGCCGACCGGGTCGGAGATCCGCTCGCGGACCCCGAGCGTGCCGGACCCGAGGACGCGGACGGTGTGGAGCCCGAGACGGACGAGCTCCCAGCGATCGGCGAGGGATAGATCGCCGATCTCCGTCTCACCGGCCTTGACCTCCTCGGGGTCGTGCAGGCGGCGGCTGCGCACGCACTCGAGCGCCTTCTCGACCATCTCGTCGGGCACGTCGCAGTTCGGCAGCCCCTGCTCGAGCCAGGCGATCGCGGACTCGTAGCCGAGGTCGAAGTCGCTCGTGCGCAGGTCGTGGGAGAGGAAGCCCCCGAAGTCGCCCATGAACTCGCCGGCGAGCAGGCTGCGGATGTCATCACCCTCGCCGGTCAGGAGCAGCGGCGAGATCACGTCGACGGCGACCCGCTGCTTGCCCGCGAGACCGCCGATCTCGGCTACCGCCTCACGCAGCAGCGCGCCCGCACCCTCGGCCTCCGAGCCCTCCCGCCCGCCGTCGCGACTCGGCTCGTCCGAGCGCATCGAGTCGCGCTCGGACTCGATCTCCTCGAGCAGCTTGCGGAGCTCGGGTTCGGCCTCGTCGGAGAGGTGCGGCTCGACCGTCTCGATCAGGCGCCGCGCCCACTCGATCCGCGAGTTGTCCTTCTCGATCTTGCGCAGGTCCTCGAAGAGCTCCTGCTGGGAGAGGATCCCGAGCGCGCGCGACAGTCCCGAGATCCAGCCGAGCTGCGAGTCGGTCTCGCTCCACTCCTCGCCGCCCATCGAGACCTCCGAGCGCGGGTCGATCAGCAGGTTCAGGTGGATCGCGTCGGGCTCCTCGCCGTGGAGCCCGCGACCGGCGGCCAGCACCCTGCCCATCGGCTGCGAGGCGACGAGGCCGCCGTCCGTGTACCACATGCAACCGTCCTCGGGCAGATGCTCGACGCCGCGGCTGCGGTAGCCGTCGAGGTCCGAGGAGCGATCCAACAACTGGGGCGCGAAGCCGCCGGGGCTGGCGGCGGAGGCGAGCACGAAGTCGAGCGGCGAGGCCTGCGACGGCTCCTGGATCTGCTTCATTCCGCCGCGCGGCTTGAGCTCGAAGCGACCCCAGTCGGCGTACGTGGCACCCGTGATCGGGCTGTCGCGCCGCAACCCCTGGATCGGATAGGTAAGCCCGCGCAGGTTCGTCAGGCAGACGTGGAAGGCGATCGCGCGGTCCTGGAAGGACTCCTCGCCGTCGTGCTCGGACGGCTCGCGCTGATCCGGGTCGAGGATCTCGGGAGCCTTCTCGCGCAGCTCGTCGAAGGAGAGCGGTGCGGTCGGCGACGTCGACCGCAGCAGCGGCAGGGTCACGCGCTCGACCCAGGCGTCGTGGAGCAGCGCGATCGGGTCGATGCCCTCGAGCAGGCTGTGGCTGAGGAAAAGACCTACCAGCGACCCGGCCGATGCGCCGCCGACCGCGTCGATCGTCACCTCGTGACCCTCGCGCGTGAGCTTTCGCGCCGCGACGGCGACGCCCGCGGCGGCGCCCGCCTCGTAGGCGCCGAGCGAGGCGCCCCCCGAGAGCGTCAGCGAGATCCGGAGCGGTCGGGCCGGCTGGCTCATCCCCCCGGCCCTCAGGCCCTACTTGTTCGAGAAGTAGTCGGCGTTGATCGCGACGTACTTCTCCCACTCACCCGGGACCTGATCCTCGGCGAAGCAGGCGTCGACCGGACAGGCCTCGACGCAGGCGTCGCAGTCGATGCACTCGTCGGGGTCGATGAAGAGCTGCTCGACCGACTCGTAGTCGGGCTCGTCGGGAGTGGGATGGATGCAGTCGACCGGGCAGACCTCGACGCACGAGTTGTCCTTCTGGCCGATGCACGGCTCTGCGATTACGTAAGCCAAGCTTCTCGGTGCTCCTTGGTCTCGAAACGGGCTCGCTCCGGCTTACCCGGGCGGCTCGGCCGCAGTCTAGAGACCGGACGAGGTGCCTGAAACGACGAAGGGCCCGGCGTGACGCCGGGCCCTTCGGTACGGAAAGGATGCGCTGGCGCGCGTCCTTACATCATGCCGCCCATGTCGGGCATGCCACCGCCGGCACCGGCGCCGGCCTCCTCGGGGATCTCCGCGACGACAGCCTCGGTGGTGAGGATGTTCTTCGCGATCGATGCCGCGTTCTGGAGCGCCGAGCGGGTGACGACCGTCGGGTCGAGGACGCCCGCGGCGACCATGTCGCCGTAGTCGCCGGAGTCGGCGTTGAGGCCCGTGCCCTTATCGAGGCTGCGGGTCTTCTCGACGACGACCGAGCCCTCGAGGCCCGAGTTCTCGGCGATCTGGCGCACCGGCTCCTCGAGCGAGCGGCGGATGATCTCCGCGCCCGTCTGCTCGTCGAGCACGGTCAGGACGGAGGAGTCGATCGCGTCCTGGGCGTTCAGCAGCGCGACGCCACCACCCGGGACGATGCCCTCCTCGAGCGCCGCACGAGCCGCCTGGAGGGCGTCCTCGACACGGTGCTTCTTCTCCTTCATCTCGGTCTCGGTTGCGGCTCCGACCTTGACGACCGCGACACCGCCCGCGAGCTTGGCCAGGCGCTCCTGGAGCTTCTCGCGATCGAAATCGGAGTCGGTGTTGTCGATCTCGGAGCGGATCTGGTTGATCCGGCCCTCGATCTGGGCCTTGTCACCGGCACCGTCGATGATCGTGGTCGTGTCCTTCGACACCACGATGCGACGAGCGTGGCCGAGCTGCGAGACCTGCGTGTTCTCGAGCTTGAGGCCCATCTCCTCGGTGATGACCTCGCCGCCGGTGAGGATCGAGATGTCCTCGAGCATGCGCTTGCGGCGATCGCCGAAGCCCGGGGCCTTCACGGCGACGCCGGTGAAGGTGCCGCGGAGCTTGTTGACCACCAGGGTCGCCAGGGACTCGCCCTCGACGTCCTCGGCGATGATCGCCAGCGGCTTGCCCGACTGCATGACCTGCTCGAGCACGGGGAGCACGTCGCGCACGGACCCGATCTTCGAGTTCGCGATCAGGACGTACGGATCCTCGAGCACGGCCTCCATGCGGTCCTGGTCGGTGACCATGTAGGGCGAGATGTAGCCCTTGTCGAACTGCATGCCCTCGGTGAACTCGAGCTCCATGCCGAAGGTCTGACCCTCTTCGACGTTGACGACGCCGTCCTTGCCGACCTTCTCGATCGCGTCGGCGATGACGTTGCCGATCTCCTCGTCGGCGGCCGAGATGGCGGCGACGCGAGCGATCTGCTCCTTGCCACCGATCTCCGTCGACTGCTCGTCGCGCAGCTGGGCGACGACCTGCTCGACGGCCTTCTCGATCCCGCGGCGGAGCGCGAGCGGGTTGGCGCCGGCGGCGACGTTGCGCAGACCGTGCTTGACGATCGTCTGGGCCAGCAGCGTCGCGGTCGTCGTGCCGTCACCGGCGACGTCGTTGGTCGCCGTGGCGACCTCGCGGACGAGCTGGGCGCCCTGGTTCTCGAAGACGTCCTCGATCTCGATCTCGCGAGCGATCGTGACGCCGTCGTTGGTGATGGTCGGGGCGCCGAACTTCTTGTCGAGGACGACGTAGCGGCCCTTCGGGCCGAGCGTCACCTTGACGGCGTTGGCGACCGCGTCGACGCCGGCCTGCAGCGCTGCGCGTGCCTCCGCGTCGTACTTGATCTCCTTGTGAGCCATGTGGCTGGTTCCTTCCTTAAGTGATTGGGTCCGGTCGTGTCCGGTCGCTCTAGACGACCTTCGCCAGGACGTCGGACTGCCGCATCACCAGCAGCTCCTCGCCCTCGACCTTGATCTCCGTGCCGCCGTACTTCGAGTACAGGACCTCGTCGCCCTCGGCGACGTCGAGCGGGATGCGCTTCTCGCCCTCGTCGTCCCAGGCGCCGTCGCCGACGGCCACGACCTTGCCCTTCTGCGGCTTCTCCTTGGCGGTCTCGGGGAGCACGAGGCCGGAAGCGGTCGTCTCCTCCTCCTCGATCGCCTTGACGATCACCCTGTCGCCAAGCGGCTTCAGGTTCATGTGGGTACCTCCATCTCTCGCTTACGAAGCAAGCTTTTCGGACTGAATTGGCACTCTAACGAGGAGAGTGCCAGCGACCGGCGAGTCTAGTCAAGCGATCGCGCGCGTCAAGGGCGGATCTAAGCGATCGGGACTGAGATCGAGGTGAAGAGGCTGTGGCCGGCGCTCGCCGGCGGACTTCAGCAGCGCTTCTTGGTCTTGAAGGTCTTCACGCCGCCGTTCGAATCGAACGCGTTCAGCCGGAAGCGGTAGGCCGCGCCGGGCTTCAGACCGCGGATGCGCGCGGACACCCGACGGTCCTCGGTCCCGTCGACCTTCCCAGGCTCGGTCCGTTTGGAGAGCGGCCTGCCGACGCGACCGAAGGAGAAGTCGTAGCGGCCGGATCCGCCGGCTGCGTTGATGACACCCGTCAGCGTCGCCGTGCGACAGCGACGTTTGGTGGCGCGGCCCGTGCGGACCGTCGGCCGAAGGACGTCGATCACGACCACCGGTAGACCTGTCTCGTCCGGATCACTGCGGAATCCGACGGGGATCAAAGACGAGCCGCCACCGCCGCCGGCTCCGGACCTGGACGGGTCCGCGACATCATTCGTGTAGTCGGTGCCGCCGCCACCTCCGTAGAGCCCGGCGCCGCCGCCCCCGCCGGTGGCGCCGGAGCCGCCCCGGCCGAGGCTTCCGTCGCCCCCGTCGTCACCGGCCCCGTCACCTCCGTCGCCACCGGCGCTCTCCGTTCCACCTCGACCGCCAGGACCACGTATCGGCGTCCCGCGTCGCTGAGCCCGGAGCGAACCGTTGTCGACGGGGGCTCCGTCGCCGCCACGAGCGGGCGCGCCCTGGGCCTCCGGAACGCCACCCGCGCCGCCTCGATTGCCGCGACCCTCCCCATCGGGGTCATAGCCGCCGCCACCGCCGCCCGCGGCGACGAGGAGTCGCGAGTCGAGGGTCTCGGATCCGAAGCAGTCGAGACCGCAGGGCACCGTACGGATGTCCGTCGCGCCGCCACCGCTGCCTCCCCTCGCGCTGTTGCTCGCGTCGCCGCCGCCGTTGTAGCCGCCGAGCAAGACGTCACCGGGCCCATTGGGGTCAGTGCCGTCTGCCCCGTTGCCGCCGACGTTCACGTAGAGGCGCTGACCCGGCTCGACCTCGAGCACGCCGCTCATCGCCGCTCCGGCACCACCGGGCGAACCGTCAGCGCTACCGTCGGGTGCTGCCGCCGCACCGCCGGTACCGCCGACCGCCTCGACCTGGATCGCCGAGACGCCGGCGGGCACGTCGTAGCAGCCCTCGGTCTCGGTGACGTCGAACTGCGCCGAGTCGCCCTCCTGGCACACCGGCTGCATGCCGCCCTGCGCGACCGACCCCGATCCGAGAACGCCGGCGAGACAGGCGAGGAGAGCGGCGGCGGTTGCGGCGGTCAGGCGCTTCATCGCGCGCAACCTACCGGTCCGTGTCTAGGTGGGTGTCCGGTTCGGCAGCAGCTCGCAGCCGAGGCGGTCGGCGAGCCCGCGGGCGCCGGCGGCCATCAGGCGGTCGTGGTTCCAGCGCAGGACGGGTCCGAGCGCGGGAGCGATCGGCGCGATCCAGCGCTTGGCGAGCGCGACACGCCAGGAGAAGGTGACGCGGCAGGCCGCGTCAGCCGCTCCGTCGGTGACCTCCTCGAGCCGCCACGTCCCGGTCCCGACGAGGTCGCCACTCGCCTCGCCCTCGAGGAGCCTCGGACGCTCGACCCGCGTCGAGACCATCTCGAAGCGGACCGTGTAGCCGAGGGCAGCTCGCCACGCGAAGCGGCCACCCTGGCCGGAGCCGTCCGGCGCGCCGTCGTCGGTGCGGACCGCCTCGACGAGCCCGGGCCACCACTCGATCCAGGAGTCGGCGTCTTCGATCGGCTCCCAGACCCGCTCGCGCGACGCGGCGAGGACCCAGACGCTCTCGAGGTCGAATTCGCGCCGGCGGCTCACGCTCGGCGCTCCGACCGCCCTAGTTCTGTGACGGCGGCTCGCCGTTGCCGAAGTGCGAGCGCGGCGGTTCGACGATCTGCGAGAAGCGGACGACGGTGACCATGTCGTCCTCGGTCACGGGGCGGCCGTAGATCTGGGTCATGAACGACATCGTCTCCTCGAGGCGGCGGAACTCGGGGTTGTCGTGCTCGATGTCGCGCGGCGAGAGGTCGCGGACGCGCTTGACGTCGACGTCGTCGACCACGGCGGAGAAGATCTTCTCCCGCGGCGAGTGCTGGTAGCCGACCGTGATCCAGACGACCTGGCCGCGGCGGTACTTGCGCGACTTGTCGCCGAGCCGGATCGTCGCCGTCTTGCGTCCGCGCTTGAGCTGGTCGATGAACGCCGGCGAGAAGAAGTTGAGTGCGTAGACACCGCCCGTCATGCGAGGCGCAGCCTATCCGCTGCGCGCCGTGCCCCGAGGCGGGCGCGGGCTAGAAGATGTAGGCGCCGAGGCGGCGCGGCTCGACCACGGTGACGCGGCCGCGACCGACCTCGACGACCCCGGCGCGCTCGAGCGTGGCGAGGAAGCGCGAGACGCTCTCGCGCGAGGTCCCCGCGAGCTGCGCGAGGTCGGCCTGCGTCATCCGCACGGTCACCGACTCCGATCCGTCGCTACCCATCTCCTCGGAGATCAGCTGGCTCAGGACGCCAGCCACGCGCGATGGCACGGTCTGGAAGGACTGGCGCGTGACGCGCTCGTTCGTCTCGCGCAGGCGGCGGGTCAGCGCGACGATCAGCTTCGCGGCGATGTCGCCGTTCTCGGAGATCACGCGCTTGAGGTCGGCCGCGGGCAGGCCGATCAGCTCGCACTCGGTCAGCGTCTCGACGCTCGCCGAGCGTGGGCCGCCGTCGAGCATCGCGAGCTCGCCGAAGATGTCGCCCTCGCCGAGGGTCGCGAGCGCGATCGCACGACCGTCCTGGTGCTCGCGCGTGACACGCAGGTCGCCGGAGCGGACGATGTAGCAGGTGTCGGAGTGATCGCCCTCGTGGAACACCCGCACCCCCCGCGGCAGCGAACGCGGCACCGCGACACGCCCGATCCGCTCGAGATCGGCCGGCGAGAGATCCTCGAACAACGGCACTCGCCCGAGTAGGTCGGCCGCCTGGTTTGCCTGCGTCACGCTCATCCCCAAACTCCTCGCAAGCATTATCGCGAGTGTGACGACTGCCCGTCACATGACCGCGTGAACCCCGGTCTCAGACCTGACAGTTCGGACACCAGTAGGCGGTGCGATTCGCGTCGCCCTGGCCCCGCGAGAGCACCTCGCCGCGGCAGCGCGGACAGCCGAACTTGTTCGCCTTGTAGATCGAGCGCGGCCGCTTCCCGCGGACGATCGAGATCTTCATGATCCGCTCGTTCTCCGAGACGATCAGCTCGAGCTCGTCATCGGTCAGCGTGTCCGTACGCCGCCACGGACTGACCCCGGAGAGGTAGAGCGCTTCGTTTCGGAGCGCGTTTCCGATCCCCGCGATGACGCGCTGATCGAGCAGCACGTCGCCGATCTCGCGGCCCTCGCCCAGCGAGCGGACGCGCGCGACCGCGACGTCGTGCTCGTAGTCGGCGCGCAGCGGATCGGGGCCGAGTTGCCGCAGGCCCGGGTCGTTTCGGATCCGCGACTCGCTCACGAGCCGCAGCAGCTTGCCGTCCTTCTGAGAGGCGATGCCGCGGCCGGCCGCGAGCAGGAGCCAGGGCTTCCCGTAGGGCAGCCGGCCATCGGCGGTGATCCGCCAGCGGCCGTTCATCCCGAGGTGGCTGTGGATCGCGAGATCGCCGGAGAAGTGGGCGATCAGGTGCTTGCCCCGCGCCTCGACGGAAACGAGACGGCGGCCCGTCAGCTCACGCGCGCGGGCGTGGATCGGCGAGCGCGGGTTCGGCGCGTCGGCGAGGCGCATCTCCCGCCCTTCGAGCGCGGCGCGCAGCCGATCGGCCGCGCGATGGATCGTGTCGCCCTCGGGCACCCGTTCATGTTGACGGGCGCGCCTCCTCGGCGCCCGGGCTCAGCCCGAGCGGTGCCCGAAGTCGATCGTGTAGGTGCCGCCGCCCCCGCCGCCGCCGGGCTTCTTCGACTGGTAGCCGACACCGAGGTGGTTGAACTTGCCGTTCAGGATCGTCGAGCGGTGCGAGGAGCTGCCCATCCAGGCGTTGACCATGCGCCGGGGAGTGCCGCGCTTGCCCTTCCCCCAGCCGATGATCTCGCCGTAGGACCAGGACTTGGCGCCGCGGAAGTAGCCGGTGCGGCGGATGCGCTCGCCGGTCGAAGCCTCACCGCTGCACTGGTGCGAGAAGCACCCGGTCTTGGTCATCCGCCGGGTGTGGCCGATCGCCGCACGGGCCAGCTTCGAGTGGCTGTTGATGCTGCCCGCGCCGTTCTGCTTGCGCTTCTGGCGGATCAGGCAGGTGGTCGCGCGCTTGATCTTGCCCTGCGAAGCCTTGCCCGGCTTCGCGTTCGCGCCCTTGCAGCC
Organism: Thermoleophilia bacterium SCSIO 60948; assembly: GCA_021496505.1. Lineage (GTDB taxonomy): Bacteria > Actinomycetota > Thermoleophilia > Solirubrobacterales > 70-9 > JACDBR01. The sequence goes on from CP053031.1 coordinate 3,211,090, forward strand.
CTTGGCGCCCGCGTAGGCGGCCGGCGGACCGACCGGACCGAAAGAGACGAGGAACGCGGCCAGCAGCGCGACGACCGCGGCGGCGAGGAACATCTGGGGTGCGTCTCTAAGAGCAGGCCTCATAAAGCTCGCGGAACCTTAGCCGAATGCAAGGACGGGTGCGTAAATCCTTCACAACCCGCTCACACTCTGGCGTAATTATGTGAACTTTGGAGGCTTTTCCGGGGGTTAGGGAGAGTTGCCCCGATTCAGGCCGGCGTAACCAGGCGCCGCGGTTGCCGCGAGAAACCAGCCGCGACGAGCACCTCCTCGAGACCCGAGCCGATCACCGCTTCCCCGTCGATCCGCTCCACGGCGAGCTTGCCGATCTTGCGCTCCGCGACCGCCCTGGTGAGCTGCGCGATCGCCTCCTCGAGCAGGTCGCCCTCGAGGCGCTGGAGGCGGACGAGCCCCTTCCCCCCGCGCTCGACGTAGAGCATCGGGTCCCCGTCGCGCAGCAGGACGTAGGCGCCGGGGACGCGCGCGGCGCGGCGGCCGCCGCGCTTCGGCGCGTCCTCCTCGCTGCCGTCGTCGACGGGCTTCGGCCAACCGAGCGCAGCGCCGTAGGGCTGGGCCGGATCGGTAGCGGCGAGGAGCTTCCAGTCGCCATCGGCACGCGGCATCCCGCGCAGTCGTTCGATCGCGCCCGCGAGCGCGAACTGGGCGCCACCGAGTCCCTCGACGAAGTAGCCGCGGCGGACCGTGCCGAGCATCTCGAGGTTCGACAGCTCCCCGTAGAGGCTCGAGAAGCCACCGGGGATGCCCTCGGCGAGGACGGTCTCGCGCGTGACGATGCCGTAGCGCTCGAGCATCAGCTCGGCCTGCGCTCGCAGCTTCGTGCCGCTGTCGGGCGAGGCCCGGAACAGGTTCTCGGTCAGCGACCAGCGGCCCTGGACCGTCTGACCGGCCGCGTTGCGGCGGGCCGCGAAGCGCCGGCCGCGCCGCGTCTGGCGCTGCGAGGCCGAGAGCTTGCGGGCGCGAAGCGGCGCGAAGGCGTCGTTCGTCGCCTCGCCGGCCCAGGCGAGATCCCAGAGCGCCTCGTGGAGCGCCTCGGCCGGCAGATCGACATCGACCAACAGGTCGGCCCAGAAGCTCGGGCCCTGACGTAGCCGCTCGCGGATCAGCTCATGCGGCTTGCCGGCCGGCGACTCGAGCTTCGCGTTGCCGGGCGGCGGGCCGGCGAGCCCGACGTCCTCGCGGAAGTAGAGGCCGATCCGGCCGCTGCGACCCAGCGCGCCGGCTCCGATCCAGACGAGCTCGCCGCTCGTCGTCAGCTGATCGAGCCAGGTCGGGCTCCAGGCGCCGAGGCGGCGCGGCAGGACGTCGCGCTCCCAGACCTCCGGTGTCAGCGTCACGCCCTGGAGCGGCACGAGCGCCTCGCGCAGGCGATCGACCCCGGCGCCGGCCGGGCGGTGGGCGTCGACGTTCTGCCACGCCGGGATGAAGCGCCCGAGCTCCTTCTGGTCGACGGCCTCGACCTCGTGGCGGAGGGCTGCGAGCGAGGCCCGACGAAGCCGTCGCAGGACGTCGGCGTCACACCACTCGCGCTCGGTGCCGCCGGGCATCAGCTCGCCGCGGACGAGCGCGCCCGAGCGCTCGAGCTCGCGCAGCGCGGGTGTCGCGTCGACCCCGTAGCGAGCGTTGATCCGCGCGGTCGTGAACGGGCCGTGGGTGGCGGCGAAGCGCCGGACGAGCGCGCTCATCGCGTCCGGGATCTCGTCGAGGTAGGCGTCGGGCAGGCCGGGCGGCGGCGGCACGCCGAGCGAGTCCCGGAGCAGCGCCGAGTCCTCGGCGGCGATCCAGCGCTCCTCGCCGGCGATCCGGACCTTCGCGATCCGCCGCTCCGACTCGAGCTTCGCGAGCATCGGCGCCGCCGACTTGCCCTCGGCCACGCGCGCTTCGCACTCCTCGTCGGTGAGGTCACCGAGCCGGCGCAGGATCTGCTGGAGCGCGTCGCGGTCGCGGGCCTGCCCGTTCTCGGTCAGCGACTGGAGCGAGGCCTCGACCTCGGCGAGCGCGTCGGGATCGATCAGCTCGCGCAGCTCGTCCTGGCCGAGCAGCTCGCGCAGCAGGTCGCGATCGAGCGCGAGAGCCGCGGCGCGGCGCTCCGCGTTCGGCGTGTCGCCCTCGTACATGTAGGTCGCGACGTAGTTGAAGAGCAGCGAGCTCGCGAACGGCGAGGCGGTCTGCGTCTCGACCTCGACGAGCGAGACCTTGCGCGAGTGCAGGTCGCGCAGCAGGTCGGCGAGCGCCGGGACGTCGAGGACGTCGCGCAGGCACTCGCGGTAGGTCTCGAGGATCACCGGGAAGCGCGGGAAGTCCTTCGCGACCTCGAGCAGCGACTGCGACTTGAGCCGCTGCTGCCAGAGCGGCGTGCGGCGGCCGGGGTAAGCGCGCGGCAGGAGCAGGGAGCGGGCGGCGTTCTCGCGGAAGCGGGCACCGAAGAGCGCCGAGGCGCCGAGCTCGCGGACGATCAGGTCCTCGACCTCGTCGGGCTCGAGCAGGACGAGGTCGGCCGACGGCGCCTCGTCGGCATCGGGCAGGTGGATGACGATCCCGTCGTCGGACCAGATCGCATCGGCCTCGAGGTCGAGCTCCTCGCGCAGGCGGGTCGTCAGGGCGAGGCCCCAGGCGGCGTGGACGCGGCCGCCGAACGGCGAGAGCACGCACAGGCGCCAGTCGCCGATCTCGTCGCGGAAGCGCTCGACGACGATCGTCTGGTCCGACGGCACCACGCGCGTCGCGGCCTGCTGCTCGTCGAGGTAGGTGACGAGGTTGATCGCGGCGCGGCGATCGAGGTCGTAGTCCTTGGCCAGCTCCTCGGGGTCGGAGCCGACCGCCTCGCGGGCGAAGGCGCCGATCGAGCGACCGAGGTCGGCAGGGCGGCCCATCGAATCGCCACGCCAGAAGGGCACCGCGCCGGGCACTCCGGGGGCCGGGGTCACGACGACGCGGTCGCGGGTGATGTCCTCGATCCGCCAGGTCGTCGCGCCGAGCAGGAAGGTCTGGCCGACGCGAGCCTCGTAGACCATCTCCTCGTCGAGCTCGCCGACGCGGCGCCCGTCGGGCAGGTGGACGCCGTAGAGGCCGCGGTCCGGGATCGTGCCGGCATTCGTGACCGCTAGCTGGCGGGCGCCCTTACGGCCGCGGACGGTCCCGGCGGTGCGGTCCCAGACGATCCGCGGGCGCAGGTCAGCGAAGCGCTCGGAGGGATAGCGGCCGTCGAGCATGTCGAGGACGTTGTGGAGCTGCTCCTCGCCGAGCTCCTTGAACGGCTCGGTGGCGGTCACGAGGCGCGCCAGCTCCGAGACCTCCCACTCGGTCTCGGCGACGGTCGAGACGATGTGCTGGGCGAGCACGTCGAGCGGGTTGCGGGGGATGATCGTCTCCTCGATCTCCCCGTCTCGCATCCGCCGCGCGACGACGGCGCACTCGAGCAGGTCGGCGCGGAACTTGGGGAAGATCCGCCCGCGCGAGGTCTCGTTCAGGGAGTGGCCGGCGCGACCGACGCGCTGGAGGCCGCGGGTCACCGACTTCGGCGACTCGACCTGGATCACGAGGTCGACGGCGCCCATGTCGATCCCGAGCTCGAGCGAGGAGGTCGCGACGAGGCACGGCAGGTTGCCGGACTTCAGGAGCTCCTCGACGAGCGTTCGCTCCTCGTGGGCGAGCGAGCCGTGGTGGGCGCGGGCGATCTCGCGGAAGCCCTCGTCGCCTGGCGTCGGCGGTCCGGCATGACCGGCGTGCTCGGTCGCCGGAAGCTCCTGCTCGGGCTCCTCGTTCTCGATCTCGTTCAGGCGTTTGGCGAGGCGCTCGGCGGCGCGACGGTTGTTGACGAAGATGATCGTCGACGTGTGCTCGGTGACCAGGCGGTGGAGCTCCGGGTAGATCGCCGGCCAGATCGAACGCGGATTCGGCGCATCGAATGAAGGGCCTCCCACCTCCTCCGCTTCGCGTCCGGGGGTGTTCGGGTACGAGCTGGGCTCCCCGTCTCCATCGATCCCGGCGGAGAAGCTCGGCTCGCCGTCGTCGCCGATCCCGTCGGGGTTGCCGGTGCCGAGGCCCGGGACCTCGATCGGATTCGCCCCGGGGTCGGACATGTCCTCGACCGGGACGACGATCTCGAGGTCGAGATCCTTGCGGCGGCCGGTGTCGACGACCTCGCAGGAGCGGTTCGGGCCGACGAGGAACTGGCCGACGCGCTCCAGCGGGCGCTGGGTCGCCGAGAGTCCGATCCGCTGCGGGTCGGGCCCACCCTCGTCCTTGACGAGGTGCGCCAGGCGCTCGAGCGTCAGAGCGAGGTGGGCGCCGCGCTTCGTCTGCGCGACGGCGTGGATCTCGTCGACGATCACCGCCTCGACCCCGGTCAGGATCTCGCGGACCTGCGAGGTCAGCATCAGGTAGAGCGACTCGGGCGTCGTGATCAGGATGTCGGGCGGCGTGCGGCGCATCGCCTGGCGCTCGGCCTGCGGCGTGTCACCCGTGCGCAATCCGATCGAGATCGGCGAGCCGATCCCGCGCAGCGGCGCGCGCAGGTTGCGCTCGACGTCGTAGGAGAGAGCCTTCAGCGGCGAGACGTAGACGAGCCGGGTACCGGTCCCGAGACCCTGGAAGTCAGGGTCCTCCTTCGCGCGCTCGGGATCGGGATCCGGGCGGCGGGCGAGGCGGTCGATCCCCCAGAGGAATGCGGCGAGGGTCTTGCCCGACCCGGTAGGGGCGCTGATCAGCGTGTTCGCGCCGCTCGAGATCTTCGGCCAGCCGGCCGTCTGGGCAGGAGTCGGACCCTCGAAGACGCGCTCGAACCACGAGCGGACCTTGGGTGAGAACGGGTCGAGCGCGGCGACGTCTGCGGTCCCGTTCTTCTTCTCGGAGCGCTCGGCCACCCTCCGAGCTTACGGAGGGTGGCAGGCCGGCTTTCACCGCGGGACGGGGCGGCGGCGCTCGCCTCGACGCCGACGCCCGCCGGTTCAGAACGGGAGTCGGTCCCGGACCTCGGCGAGCTTCGGCGCCGCCGCGTCGCGCGCGGAGACCTGCGGATCTGCGAGCGGCCAGTCGACCCCGACGTCGGGGTCGTCCCAGGCGATGCCGGCCTCGGTCTCGGGGTCGTAGAGGCACGAGAGCTTGTAGGCGACGTCGGCGGGTTCGTCGCCGGTGACGCAGAAGCCGTGGGCGAAGCCCGCCGGGACGAAGAACTGGCGATGGTTGCCATCGCTCAGCGTGTGGCCCTCCCACTCGCCGAACGTCGGCGAGCCCGAGCGCAGGTCGACGGCGACGTCGAAGATCTCGCCGCGCGCGCAGCGGACGAGCTTCGCCTGACCCGGCTGGAAGTGCAGGCCGCGAAGAATGCCCGGAGCCGAGCGCGAATGGTTGTCCTGGACGAACTCGACGTCGATGCCCGCCTCGCGCCAGTGGTCGGAGCGGTAGCTCTCGACGAGGAAGCCGCGCTCGTCGCCGTGGGCGGTCGGCTCGAGCAGGACGACGCCGTCGAGCTGCGTCTCGAGAAGGCGGGGCGCGGGCATCGAGCGCAGGCTAGTCGCGGCGGACGCGCCGAGTCCGCGGAGACAGAGCGGGGCGCCTCGGAGAGCGCCTAGCGCGACCGCCCCACGTCCACCCTGACCTTGTTCGACCGCACATCGGCGCATGTGGTGTCGCCATGCACGAGGGCGACGACTCGGCTGTCGCCGTAGACCCTTCCCTTCGCGGATGCCCGGCCCTTCTCGTTGGTCCGGATCGGCCCGAGGCTGCCGTAGCCCCCTCCATCGTGCAGCGCGCGTGCCCAGACCTCTTGGCCGGCGATGCACTCCGGGTCGGAGGAGCGGATCCGAACGCGCCAGCGAATTCGCTGTACGCCCGGTCGAAGCGGGCGGTCGGATAGGCGAAGCGTCATTCGCCGCTTCGCGACCGCCGGTCGCCCGACGGGGCCGCGATCGAAGCCGACGACCGCTTCGTCGCCCGCCATGTAGACGCTCTCTCCGTCGCGGGCCGCCGCGATCGAGTCGATCGAGCCCGAGACGTTCGGGATGTCCTTGCACGGACTTCGGTAGCTGCCGCCGTGACACGGTGGCTTCCTCGTCACGGGCCCTGTCGGAAGGCCATCCTTGTCGAGAGCGATCGTGGCGACGGTGTCGTCGGCCCAACCGGACACGTAGGCGGACCTGTCATCAGCCGTCAGCTCCATCGACATCGCACCCTTCATTCCGAGCACGTCGACGCAATTGCCTCCGCCGCCCGTCGAGGCGCAACCGGATCGCCCGGCTCGCTGGCTCAACGAGCCATCCTCTCCGCGCTCGAGCGCCACGAGTCGCTTCCCGTCAGCGAGGGCGTAGACCGCCCCGTCGCCGACCGCGAAATCCCGGACCCAGCCCAAGCCGCGTGTGTCCGAGCACGGGACGGCGTCGTCGCCCGCGCCGCTGAGACCGTCGTCGGAGGCACAGAACCCGAGGCCGGGAACCGGCGCGATCGTGTTCGAGTCGACGTCGACATCGAAGGCGTATGCGACCGCCCCACCGTCCGGGGATCCGAAACCCGACAGCGCGTAGAGGTTCTCCGCGTCGGGCGCGAGATCGGACCGGCCGCCGCCGTAGCCCTCGACCTCCGTGCAAGGACCGAGGTTGCCGAAGAACGAGGTGCCGCGGACACAGCTATCGGCCGTGCGGAGCAACTCGAAGCCCCCCGCTTCGGTGCGTCGGAACGCAGCGATGCGGGCAGGGTCGGACCCGTAGCTCATGAAGCCCTCGTCGCCGTCCGGACCGAAGCTCAACTCGCCGACCTGGGGTGCGTCCTCCATAACGGAGCAGGTGCGCTGCTCGTCAGGCGGATATGGGACCTCGCCCTGGTAGACGACGGCGTCCGGGTCCGGGCCGATGCAGCCGGCCGGGCCCGGCGCCTGGCTCAGCGAGCCATCGTTCGCTCGGTCGAGGACGGTCAGCGTGCCGTCCGAGCGTGGGACGTAGAGCGTCTCGTCGTCGGGCGACAAGGTCATCCCCGTCACGCCGTCGTCCGCGAGACCGTCGAGGTAGGTGCATTCGGTGCCCCGGCTACCCGACACGCACGCGCGGGCGCCCTTGACCTGCGAGATCGCCCCCGTCCGCGGGCTTCGCCCGAGGATCGTGATTCCGCGCTCGCCGGAGGCATAGATGGACCGGCCGTCGTTCGAGACGACGATCTCCTTGATGCCCTCCATCGATACGCCGACCGAGCAACGGTCGCGCAGGTACGACGCGATGCAGTTCGCGTCATCGCGGATGTGCGTCAGGGCGCCGGGCGTCGCCCGCCCGCCGCCGGAGGCCGTCATCGGCACGACCGCGATCACGATCAGAGCGAGGACCGCCGGCCAGAGCCGCGGTCCGACCGAAGAGAGCCTCCCCACCGTTCGGAGAGTACGGAAGCGCCGGGCGAGTCGCGCTAGCCCAGCGCTCGCCCGTAGTGGCGCTCGTAGTACTCGCGGTACTCGCCCGAGCGGATCGGCCCCCACCAGCTCTCGTTGTCCGAGTACCACTCGAAGGTCCGCCGGATGCCCTCGTCGAAGCCGACCTCGGCGCGCCAGCCGAGCTCTGCGGAGATCCGCTCGGAGCCGAGCGAATAGCGGCGATCGTGGCCGGGGCGGTCGCGGACGTATTCGATCAGCGACTCGTCAGCGCCGGCAAGCTCGATGACGCGCCTGACGACGTCGATGTTCGCCATCTCGTCGGGGCCGCCCGCGTTGTAGACGCGGCCGGCCTCGCCTGACTCGAGCGCCAGCGAGATCGCCTTGGCGAAGTCGCTCACGAAGAGCCAGTTGCGCACCTGCATCCCGTCGCCGTAGACGGGGAGCGAGTCTCCGGCCATCGCGTTCAAGACCACCAGCGGGATCAGCTTCTCGGGGTGCTGGCGGGGCCCGTAGTTGTTCGAGGCCCGGCAGATCAGTGAGTCGAGGCCGTAGGTGTGGTGGAAGGCAGAGACGATCAGATCGCCGCCGGCCTTCGAGGCCGAGTAGGGCGAGGAGGGATCGAGCGGCGAGGACTCGGTGAACGAGCCCGATTCGATCGAGCCGTAGACCTCGTCGGTCGAGATCTGGAGGTGGCGGATGCCGAGGTCGCGGGCCGCCTCGCAGAGGACGTAGGTGCCGAAGACGTCGGTCTGGATGAACTCGCCCGGCGCCTCGATCGAGCGGTCGACGTGGGACTCGGCGGCGAAGTTGACGAGCGCGCGGCAGCCGTCGATCGCTCCGCGGACAGCGGCCGGGTCGGCGATGTCGGCCTCGACGAGCGAGACGCGCTCATCGCCCAGCGGGAGGTTCTCGGGCCGGCCGGCATAGGTCAGCTTGTCGAGGACGCGGATCTGCTCGTCGGGGTGCGAGTCGAGGCGCTCGCGCACGAACGCCGAGCCGATGAACCCGGCGCCGCCGGTGACGAGGAGGGTCATGCCGGCGCCCCGCTTCCGATCGGCGGCCGGACCCGTTCGCGCTCCGCGAGATACGTCGCGAGGCCGTCCTGCCACGCGGGCAGGCGCGGGGTGTCGTCGCGGGTCGTGCGCAGGACGGAGCGCTTAGGGCGACGTGCCGGTCGCGGGACCATGTCGGTCGTCGCGGCGATCACGCGGCAGTCGACGCCCGCCTGATCGAAGATCTCCTCGGCGAACTCGTACCAGGAGGCCTCGCCCGCGCCGGCGATGTGGTGGACCCCGTAGGCCTCCGTCTCGCAGAGCTCGGCGAGCGCGCCCGCGAGGTCGCGTGTGTAGGTCGGACACCCGTGCTGGTCGGAGACGACGAGGACCTCGCTCCCCTCCGTCCCCAGCCGCAGCATCGTCTCGACGAAGTTGTGCCCGCGGTTGCCGAACAGCCAGGAGGTGCGGACGACGAAGCTGCGCGGGTTGGCGACCGAGACCGCCGTCTCGCCGGCCTGCTTCGAGCGGCCGTAGGCGTTGAGGGCGTTGGTCCCGTCGGACTCCACGTAGGCCGAGCGCTTGTGGCCGTCGAAGACGAAGTCTGTGGAGATGTAGACGAACGCCGCGCCGGAATCCGCAGCGGCCGTCGCGAGCAGGCCGGCGCCGGTGTCGTTGACGCGCATCGCGCCGGCCTCGTCGGTCTCGGCGCCGTCGACGTCGGTCCAGGCCGCACAGTCGACGACCACGTCGGGCGCCCGCGCCTTGATCGCGCGCTCGCACGAGCGGCCGTCGGTGACGTCGAGCTCGGATCGCCCGAGTGCCGAGACGCCGTGGCCGCGCGCGGCGCAGGCATCGGCGAGGTCGCGTCCGAGCATGCCCTCGCCCCCGGCGATCAGGATCTCGGGTGCACGCTCGCGGCGGCCGGCCATCACGAGACCTCGACCTCCGAGCGATCGCCGAGGATCGTGCGAATCGTCCGCGGCCGCCGCTCGGACTGAGCCAGGCGAGCGTCGCGCCCGAGCAGGCTGGCCTCGACGCGTGTCGAGACGTCCTCGATCCGCGAGCCGGCGAGCAGGATCGAATGCTCGACCTCGGCGCGCGAGACGACGCAGTCTGTGGCGATCGAGGTGTAGGGGCCGACGTAGGCGTCGATGATCCGAGCGCCCGATCCGATCACCGCCGGCCCGCGGATCAGCGAGCGCTCGACCCTGGCGCCGGGATCGATTCGGACCGGGCCCTCGAGCTTTGAATCGATGAGCTCCGCCCCTTCGGTCTCGCGCTCGATGTCAGACAGGACGAGCCGGTTTGCCTCGAGCATGTCGCCGAGCTGGCCGGTGTCCTTCCACCAGCCCGAGACCGTGTGGGACTCGACCCGCCGGCCCGAGTCGATCAGGCGCTGGATCGCGTCGGTGATCTCGAGCTCGCCGCGGCCCGACGGCTCGATCGCCCTGGCGGCCTCGAAGATCGCCGGGCCGAACAGGTAGACGCCGACGAGCGCCATGTCCGATGGCGGCTCGGAGGGCTTTTCGACCAGCCGGACCACTCGCTCGCCCGAGGCGTCGAGCTCGGCGACGCCGTAGTGCTCGGGGTCGGGGACGCGGGTGAGCAGGATCGAGGCGTCGGGTGAGGAGGCGCGGAAGGAGTCGGCGAGCTCGCGGATCCCGTCGCGGAGCAGGTTGTCGCCGAGGTACATGCAGATCGGATCGGTGCCGGCGAACTCCTCGGCGCACAGGACGGCGTGGGCGAGACCGCGCGGGGCGTCCTGGACGATCCAGGTGATCCGGGCTCCGAAGGCCGAGCCGTCGCCGACGGCCTCGCGGATCTCCTCGCCGGTCTGCGGAGCGATCACGATCGCGATCTCGGTGATCCCGGCGTCGACGAGAGCCTCGATCCCGTAGAAGAGCACGGGCTTGTTGGCGACAGGGACGAGCTGCTTTGCGGAGGTGTGGGTGATCGGGCGCAGGCGCGTGCCGGCACCGCCGGAGAGGATCAGGCCCTTGAGCTCGGACATGGCGCCGGAGACTAGTCGCGGTCGACTTCTCCCGGGCGCGTCGGCGAGCCGCGGCGGGCCGTCGCGTGCGGGCCCGAGCGCTAGTAGCCGCCGCCGAGCTTGCGGTGATCCCAGCTCGCGACGCGACGCTCGGCGAAGCGGATCGCGACCCGCTTCTCGGCCTGCGCGGCCAGCGCCCGCTCGGCCTCGGGGCCGATCTCGTCGAGCCCCGGCGCGTAGCGCAGCGTCAGCTGCTTTCCGAAGTCGAGCACGGCGGCCGAGTCGCGGATGATCTCCGCCTCGGCCTCGACCTGCAGGCCGCGCAGCTCCTGGTAGGAGTGGCCGGTCTCGACGAGAAGCGTCGCGCGGGGGTCGCGCTCGAGGTTGCGGACCTTCTGCGACTTCGCGTACGTCCAGATCCACAGCTCACGCGCGCCAGCCGCCTCGAACGCGTCGCGCTCGCCGAGGCCGGCGTCCTCGGCCGGCTCGGCCAGCGAGTCGGCGAGCGGCTCGAGCCCTCCGTTCCTGACCCGGTCGAGGTCGCGGGCGACGAACCACATCGGCATCGCGTGCGGCCATCCGCGCGGCCCGATCGAGGTCACGATCAAGACGCGCTCGGCATCGAGCAGCTCCGACTGCTCGACGACCGACAGCCGGATCTCCGAGCGCCTGCTCACCGGTCGGCGACCCTCGCCGACACCCCGGGCTCCGCGTCGGTCGCCGCGAAGAGCGGACCTTCGACGCCGAACGGCAGCCGCCCCTCGTCGCTCAGCTTCTCGAGGTGGGCCTGGAGCGCGACGTCAGCCGCCGGGCGCATCGCTTCCGGGACGTCCGACCAGGCGGCATCGAGCAGCTCGCCGCGCTCGCGCACGCCGTCGCCGAGCGCGGCGAGGAGATCGCGCTCGCGGCCGAGGCGGTGCGCTCGGTATTCGTCGATGCGCGCGCGAGGGTCGGTGATGGCCGGTCCGTGGCCCGGCAGGAGGAGGTCGAGCTCGAGGGCGTCGAGGACGTCGAGTGAGCGCATGTAGTCGCCGAGCGACCCACCGGCCGAGCGCGGCGGAACGATGCTCGACCCCTCGCCGAGGACGGCGTCGCCGCCGAAGCCGATTCCGCCGGCGACGAAGCAGACGTGGTCGGCCGCGTGTCCGGGTGTCGGGACGACGCGGATCGGCCCGGCGGGGGTCTCGAGCTCGGCCTCGCTGCGCTCCGCGAGGACACCGGGCAGGGGCCAGAGGAGCGGCTCGCCGAGCGGTTCGACCGCCTCGGCGTGATCGGAGTGCGAGTGCGTGAGCAGCACGCCCTTGATCCCGCCGCGCCCGGCGGCGGCGTCGCGGATCGCGTCGAGGTGCGCGCCGATCGCGGGACCGGGATCGATCACGATGCAGCCGCCGGTCTCGCCAGCGATCACGTAGGTGTTCGTCCCGCGACCGGTCATCGGGCCGGGATTCGGCGCGATCAGCGTCACCGCGGTGCGTTCGGCGTCGAGCTCGTGGACCACGGTGCCCGGGACGTACCCACGCCGCCGCGCGGCTACCTGCGACCTTCGCGCCCTAGGCGCGGGCGTGGACCGAAGCGGCGTCGGCCACCGCGGCGCGGGCGTCCTCGGGCTCGAGGACGACCAGATCCCCGGCACCCTTGAGGATCTCGCGGACGAGCCAGTCGGTCGAGCCGAACGGGAGCTCGACGACGACCGAGCCGTCCTCGTGCTCGGAGACGACCTCGCGCTCTTCGATCAGCCAGCGGGCGCGCTCGGGCGAGACCCAGACGCGCGCGACTCCGGCGCTGCCGACCTCACCGTGGACGAGCCATTCCTGCGCGGCGAGCTGCTCGGCGACCTCGTCGCGACGCTCGAACGAGCGCTCGGTGACCCGTGCCTCGCGGATCCGGTCGAGGCGGAAGTGGCGGGTGGCGGAGCGCCCGAGGTCGAAGCAGCCGAGGTACCAGCCCTGGCGGCTGCGGACGAGCCCGTAGGGCTCGACCTCGCGAGCGCTGAACTCGTCCTCGTTCTCCTTGTAGTAGTCGAGCTCGAGGACGAGGCCGTCCTCGATCGCGCGGTTGAGGCGCCCGATGACCTCGGAGTCGTCGCGGCCGGTCGCGATCTCGAGCCCCTCCTCTGAGGGGTCGTGGCCGAGCGCCTCGACGATGCGCTTGCGCGCCGAGGACAGGCTGCCCTGCGGAAGGTGGTCGCCGAACAGGTCGATCGCCGCGACGAGCGCCTTCGCCTCGAGCGGGAGCAGCCGCGCCGGGCGGGCGAAGTTGTCGCCGTACGTATCGGGGTCGACCTCGATCTCGTCGCCGACGATCTCCGCGAACAGGACGTAGGTGCCGCCGCCGAAGTTGACGACGTTGATCACGTCGATGTCCTCGCGCAGCTCGTCCATCGACAGGTTGAGATCGCGCAGCACCCGATCGACCTCGAGCCGCTCGTCGGCGCGCGCCGCGCTCATCAGCAGGCCGGCGAGACTGACCAGGCGGGCGAAGCGCTCCGGCCGGATCACCTGATCGCCGCCGCGCGAGGACGAGCGGCCACCGCGGCGACTCTGGGTCTCGGGCTCCGGCTCGGCGGCGCGCTCGACGGTCGCGGCCACCTCGAACTCCGACCCATGGCGCTCGAGCAGCACTTCTCGGCTCGACTCGACCGTCTCGACGAGCTCGGCGGGCTCGAGGACGCGGGCGTTGTCGCGCCAGCCGAGAACCCACGAGGCGAGCTGGCGTCGCGAGGCGTAGCGCGTCTCGTAGATCGCCTCGCCGCCCTCCTCACCTTCCTCGCTGAGCGTCCCGTAGAGGCCGAAGTCGCGCTCGACCAGCCAAGCGATCCGCTCGCCGACCCGGATCCTCGCGGTCGCGTCGACCTCGCCCATCTGCCAATCGGCGCGCGAGGCGTAGTCGCGGCGATCGAAGTTCTCCGGCGGCGTGAAGTCGTGCTCGGCCTTGGTCGCGTAGGAGACCTTGCCGCGGATCCGCGAGAGGCGGAAGACGCGCACGGCGTCGCGCTCGTGGGCGTAGCCGATCAGGTAGAACTGGCCCTCGCGGAAGACGAGGTGGTACGGGTCGACCTTGCGGTCGGCGACCTCGTCGCGCTGCATCGTGTAGTAGCTGAACTCGATCCGCTTGCGGCGCGAGATCGCGGTCTCGATCTTCGCCAGCCGCTGCGAGAGCTCGCGCCCGCCGGCCGACGGCTGAAGCTTGACCTCGATCGGGGTCATGTCGGGTTCCTCGAGCGGACTCGGACGCCCCCATGAGACCTGCTGGAGCGCGAGTCGCAGCGGCTCGGCATAGGCGAACTCGCCGTCGAGCAGCGCCAGAGCGGTACGCAGCGCGGCGAGCTCGGTGTCCGGGAACTCGATCGCCGGCAGGTAGTAGTTCTCCGGCGGGAGCGCGTAGAGCTCGGCCTCGAAGAAGCCCTCGGCGGGGCGCTCGACCTGGAGCGATATTCCGAGGCTCTCGAGCTCGGCGCGGTCGGCGTAGAAGCGGCGCGCGAACGCGTCCTCGTTCATCGACGAGTAGCCCTCGACGTCGCGCTTGATCTCGAGCGCCGACACCGGCCGGCGGTGCGACATCAGGAACGAGATCAGCGAGAGCTGGCGGATCAGCTTCTCGGTGTCCTTGGCCATCTAGGCGTGCGTCTCCTGCTTGCGTCCCATCGACGACGAGGATATCCCCGGCCGGGCCCCGCGATCGGCACTCAGACCGACCAATTTGCGGTGTCACGACGGGTTCGGAAACGCCGCGTCACACGTTGCGCCACCCCCGCGGCCCGTCCACGACTCGACGGGCGCGAGCCGACGGCTTGCGTTCGCTGGGGCGTGAACTAGGCTCGCGACGCCTCGGATCGCCGGGCGAATGGGGAGGGACAACTTGCTGAGCGGACGATCGATCGCGTACCGGGCCATCGCCCTTCTCAGCACCGTCGTGACGCTCGGCTGCGTCTACCTGTTCATCGTCCGGCCCGTGCTCGACACGACGAACCGGGCGATCGATCAGGCCGGACAGAGCTTCGAGCAGTTCGGGCCCTCGATCCAGAAGGCCGCCGAGATCTCGCCCGAAGCCCGGCAGGCGATCCGCAGCGCCCAGCGACTCCAGCGCGAGCAGATTCAGGCCTCGGAGGCCAGCGTGGCGGAGTCGCGCAGGCTTCTCGACTGCATGCGCCGGGCGAACGGCGACGTCGACGAGTTGTCGCGCTGCTCGGCGAAGTACGACCCCGCGTCGCCGTAGCGCCGCGGGGTCGGGGTCGGTCTAGCCGAACCGGTCAGGGTCGGGCCCGATCCGCTCGCCGCGGTCGAGGCCGTCGATCGTCGACATCTCCTCGTCGGAGAGCTCGAAGTCGAAGATCTCGAAGTTCTGCTCGATCCGCTCGGGCGTGACCGACTTCGGGAAGATCACGTTGCCGAGCTGGACGTGCCAGCGCAGGATCACCTGGGCGGGCTTCTTCCCGCGCGCTTCGGCGATCTCGGCGACGGCCTGGTCCTCGAGCAGGTCGCCGCCCTGGGCGATCGGGCTCCACGCCTCAGTCACGATGCCGCGGTCGCCATGCTCGCGGCGCAGACCGTGCTGTGCAAAGAACGGATGCAGCTCGATCTGGTTGACCGCGGGGACGACCGTCGTCTCGGCCGCGAGACGGTCGAGGTGCTCCGGGGTGAAGTTCGACACGCCGATCTCCCGAACCTTGCCTTCCTTCTGCAGCTCCTCGAAGGCCTGCCAGGTCTCGACGTACTTGTCCTCCTGCGGCCGCGGCCAGTGGATCAGGAAGAGGTCGACGTACTCGGTGGCGAGCTTCGAAAGCGACTCCTCGAGCGCGTTCTTCGCCTTCTGGAAGCCGTGGCTGTCGTTGTTCAGCTTCGTGGTGAGGAAGATCTCGGAGCGATCGAGGCCGGACGCCTTGATCGCCGTCCCGACCTCCACCTCGTTGCCGTACATCTGGGCGGTGTCGACGTGGCGGTAGCCGACCTCGAACGCCTTCGCGACCGCCTGCTCCGTCTCCTCCGGCTCGATCTGGAACACCCCGAACCCGAGCTGCGGTATCGAACCGCCGGAGTTCAGAGCGACCGCGGGAACCGAGGAGGTGTCAGAAGAAGTCATGCCCTCCGCCTACCCCGGCACCCGGCCACAAGACACGAATTGCGCACAACCCACAACCACCGTCACCCGTCAACCGAACGGGGCCGAAAAGCAAGCCAATCGGGGGAAGCAGGCGAGGACGTGTGCTCCGCACACGACGAGCCGATGACCCCGAGTGGCGCCGCTTTGCAGGCCCCGCCCCGGACGAGGCGGCTTACTTCAAGCGAATGCGGCCGCTAGGCCGCACGAGCGGGGAAGTAAGCCGACGAGCTGATCCCCCGGTCGAAGCGGGACCAAGCCTCCCCCTCCCGCAGCCCGGCCTCGATGCGGTCGAACGAACCGAGGGTGCCGCCGAGGTTGTCCATCATGTGGACGAGGGTCGCCTCACGGGTCGCCGGGACGACGGGCGAGCCGTGCTCGAGCGAGCCGTGATGGGAGAGGATGATGTGGAAGATCGCCTGGCCGAGCGCCGGGTCGAAGCCGTCGATCGACTCGACCGTCGTGCGGACGAAGAAGTACCCGAGCGGGATCTCGCCCTGGAGGCGGCCGGCGTCGGTGAGGTCGATCGCGAACGGGTCGTCGTTGTAGGCCTGCAGCTTGCCGATGTCGTGGAGCAGCGCCCCGGTGACCGCGACCTCACGGTCGACGCCCGGGAACGCCGACGCCGCGGCCGACACCGCCTCGGCGACCGAGAGCGTGTGCTCGAGCAGTCCGTGGCGGAAGGCCTGGTGGTAGTGCTTGGCGGCCGGGGCCTCGCGGAATCGCGCCCAGATCTCCGAGTCCTCGCCGAAGACGCGGTCGAGCAGCGCGACGAGGTCGGGGTGGTGGATCGTCGCCAGCAGGTCACGCAGGCCGGCCTCGAGGCGCTCGATCGGGATGTCGCCCGAGGCGATCAGGTCGTCGAGGTCGTACTCGCCGGGCGCCGCGGTGCGGATCCGGTCGACCTTGATCGAGGCGCCGTACTGCGGATGGACCGAGTACTGACCCTCGACGCGGACGATCGCGCCGGGCTCGGCGCATCCGTGACACGCCTCGACGTCGTCCCAGACCTTCGCCTCGACCGTCCCGGTGCGGTCGCGGAGCACGAGCTTGAGGAAGTCCGAGCCGTTGCGGCGCGACAGTCGCTGACGGTCCTTGACCGCCCAGACGCCGGCGCAGCGGCCCTCGGCCAGCTCGGCGATCGGCGCGAGCGCGACCGCGGTCTCGGCGGCCGCGAGCTGCGGCGGCTCGAGTTCCGGCAGCAGGCTCGGAATCGCATCTGAGAGGCTGGTCTGGTCGGTCATCGCTGAAAATCACGCTACGCGGGTGGTCGGACGGCTCCGCGTCGTCCCTTCAACCGCTCAGTCGCTGCTTTGCAGGGATTTCTGACAGCAATTCGTGACGCCGCGCGCGTCCTCTACGCAGCGTTCGTCGCAAAGGTGGCGGGCCGGCGGGTCGCTCCGACCGCGTCAGTCGCGTTGCGGGTCGGCGTGCGTCCTCTCCGAGGCCGGAGCGGTTTGAGAATCGTCGCGGTCGCCACTCACATCCGCGAGGACCTGCGCCTCGGGCAACTCGGTCCGCCCCCGCGCCACCGCCTCGCTCGGGGAGATCCCGCGGCGCTCGAGCTGCGCGTTCAGCACCAGGCCGAGCAGGATCACCAGGTTGGTGATCCAGATCCAGACGAGGAAGATGACCACGCCCGCGAGCGTGCCGTAGGTCGCGTCGTAGGAGGAGAAGTTCGCGACGTAGAGGGCGAAGAGCGCCGAGGCCGCGATCCACAGGACGACCGCGAGCACGGCACCCGGGACGAGCCAGGAGAAGCCGCGGTGCCGGACGTCCGGGGCGGCGTAGTAGAGCAGGCTGAAGATCACCGAGATGCCCACGAGCACGAACGGCCACTTGACGATCGACCAGACCGCCACCGCGGTGTCGCCGACCCCGACGACCGAGCCGATCGACTCCGCGACGGGGCCGCTGACGACGAGCGCGAGCAGGATCGCGACGAGGATCAGGAGGGTGACCAGCGTGATCGCGAACTGGAGCGGGCGCTGCTTGAAGAACGAGCGCTCCTCGGAGGCGTCGTAGACGACGTTGGCGGCGCGCATGAAGGCGCCGACGTAGCCGGACGCGCTGAAGATGGCACCGGCGATACCGAGGATGAAAGCCACGCCGGCGGCGCCCGTGTTCTGCTGGATGCTCTCGAGCGGCCCGCCGAGGGTGTCGACGGCCGACTGCGGCCCCAGGTCGCCGACCACCTCGAGCGCCGAGTCGACGGTGCCGGGGGATCCGAGCAGACCGAAGAGGCCGACGAGCGCGGCGAGGCCCGGGAAGATCGCGAGGACCGTGTAGTAGGTGAGCGCCGCGGCCCGGTCGCCCAGCTGCTTCTCGTTGAACTCGCCGACGGAGCTCTTGACCGCCGCCCACCACTCCCGTCGCGGCAGTCGCGCCATCGATCCCATGGCCGAGTCCCTACCCCGTCAGCCGCCCGATAGCGCCGCGATGCGTCGGACGGGCTCCGAACGGGCAGGAACGCCCCCGGCGAGGCGCATGGACGACGCACCGCCGAGGACGCAACCCCTACGAGAACGAGGACGCAGCGATGGCGAACTACACGGCGGTCCAGGTGGCCGAGAAGGGCGGCGAGCTCGAGGTCGTCGAGCGCGAGCTCCGCGAGCCGGGCCGAGGCGAGGTGCGGATCGCGGTCGAGGCGTGCGGCGTCTGCCACTCCGACTCGATGACGAAGGAGGGGCTCTTCCCGGGGATCGAGTACCCGCGGGTGCCCGGCCACGAGGTCGCCGGGCGGGTCGACGCGGTCGGCGACGGGGTCGAGGGGTTCGCCGAGGGCGACCGCGTCGGCGTCGGCTGGTTCGGCGGCTCGTGCATGCGCTGCGATCCGTGCCGCAGCGGCGACCGGATCGACTGCGAGAACCTCCAGGTCTCGGGCATCTCCTACGACGGTGGCTACGCGGAGTCGATGATCGCGCCGGCCGACGCGCTGGCTCGGATCCCCGACGACCTCGGCGCTGCCGACGCGGCGCCGCTGCTGTGCGCCGGCGTCACGACCTACAACGCGCTGCGCTCGAGTGGCGCACGCGGAGGCGACCTCGTCGCGATCCTCGGCGTCGGAGGCCTCGGGCACCTCGGCGTGCAGTTCGCGAGCAAGCTCGGATTCGAGACGGTCGCGATCGCGCGCGGGCAGGACAAGCGCGACATGGCGCTCGAGCTCGGCGCCGATCACTACATCGACTCGACCTCCGAGGACGTCGGCGAGCGATTGACGGCGCTCGGTGGCGCGAAGGTGATCCTGGCGACGGTCACGTCGAGCGAGGCGATGGCGGCGGCGATCCCGGGGCTCGGGACGCGCGGCAGGCTCGTGATCGTCGGCGCCTCCGCGGAGCCGATCGAGGTCTCCCCGATCAGCCTGATCATGGGCTCGAAGACGATCCTCGGGCACGCGTCAGGCGACTCGAAGGACTCCGAGGACACGCTCGACTTCGCGGCGCTCGAGAAGGTCGCGCCGACGATCGAGACCGTACCGCTCGCCGATGCCGCCGACGCCTATAAGCGGATGATCGAGGGCGATGCGCGGTTCAGGATGGTCCTGACGATGTAAAACGTCCGGCGGTGATGGCCGAAGCGATCGACCGCCGCGTCGGGGGACGACGGGCGACGGACCCCGGCGCGCGCCCGAGCGGCGAGCGGCGCGAGGACTACGAGCGGATGCGCTCGAGCCTGTTGGCGCTGTGGGCGGACCTCGCCGAGTTCTCCGAGGGAGCCTCCGCCGGCCCGCTGGACGGTGCCTGCGCGGCGCGGTTTCCCGACCCCCGCGGCGCGGTGTTCAACAACGCGCTCCTCGACCGCGGGTGCAGCGACCCGGCGGCGACCGTCGACTGCCTGCGCGGGCACTACTCCGACGGCGGTGTCAGCGACTACGCGATCTGGGCCCACGAGTCCGAGGCGCCGAGCCTCGAGGCGATCGAGGCGGCGGGACTCGAGCGCTCGGAGGCGACGCGCGCGATGCTCGTCCACCTCGACCGGCTGCCGCCGAAGCGCCGCGGTTCACGCGGCAAGCTCTCGATCGGGACGACGCTCGCGCCCGGCGAGGCGCTCGAGCTGAACGCGCTGTCGCTCGACACTCTCGATGCCTGGCCCGACGACGCGACCTGGTATCTCGCGCTCGAGGACGAGGAGCTCGTCTCCTGCGCCCTCGCCCACGACCTCGACGGCGACCGCTCGATCTCGTTCGTCGCGACGGCGGAGGGCCACCGGCGAAAGGGCGCGGCGAGCCGCGTACTCGGGAGGATGCTCGCCGACGCGCTGGCATCGGGCTGCCGCTCCGCGAGCCTTCATGCGACGCCGGCGGCCGAGGGCATCTACCGGCGCGCCGGCTTCACCGACCTCGGCCTGCTGATCGAGTACCGCCCGGCCCGCGGTTAG
Organism: Thermoleophilia bacterium SCSIO 60948; assembly: GCA_021496505.1. GTDB lineage: Bacteria > Actinomycetota > Thermoleophilia > Solirubrobacterales > 70-9 > JACDBR01. Next base: position 3,230,957 of record CP053031.1, read on the forward strand.
ACCGCGACGCGCTCAGCCGAAGTGCAGCGCGGGCGTCTTCGCCGGCGCGTCCCAGAGCCGCGCGAGCTCTGCGTCGAGGACGACGACCGACAGCACCGCTCCCGCCTGCTCGAGCGAAGTGATCAGGTCGCCGACGAGCGAACGCGCGACCCCGAGCCCGCGCGCCTCGAGCTCGCGCCGCAGATGCTCGAACAGGACGTAGAGCTGAAGCGGCGGAGTCCCGCCGAGCCCGCTCAGCAGGACGAGCAGCGAATCGTCGGGGTCGGGATCGAGCTCGTCGAGGATCGGGTCGAGGAGCCTCGCGGAGATCCGGTCGACCGGTTCGATCCCGACGCGGTCGACCCCCGGCTCGCCGTGGATGCCGACGCCGATCTCCATCTCCGAGCCGTGGATCGCGACGCCGTAGCTGCGCCCGTTCTCGACGACCTTGCGAGCCAGCGCCGCGACCTCGTGCAGTCCCTGGCCCTCCGCGGCGGCCGCTCCGGCGATCTTCTCGGCGACGATCGTCACACCGGTGCCGCGGCGCCCGACGTCCGAGTCGGCGGCGATCGCGACGTCGTCGTCGACGATCACGGTCGCGACCTCGATCCCCGAGGCGGCGGCGATCTCCCCGGCGAGCCGGAAGTTGAGCACGTCGCCCGTGTACTGCTTGACGATGTGAAGGACGCCGGCGCCCGCGTCGACCGCCTCGGTCGCCGCGCGGATCCCGTCCGGCGACGGTGAGGTGAAGACCGCGCCGGGACAGGCGGCGTCGAGCATCCCCTCGCCGACGAAGCCGGCGTGCATCGGCTCGTGACCGGCTCCGCCACCGGACAGCACAGCGACCCGGCGCGGCGGCTCTCCGTCGTGGCGGCGCACGATCACCTGGTGGCCCTCGAGGCGGGTCACGAGATCCGGATGCGCGGCGGCGAAGCCGTCGAGCGACTCCGAGACGAAGTGCTCGGCCGACCCGACGAAGCCCTCGATGGCCGCTGCCTCCTCGTCGGACTCGACGCGGGCGCCGGCGCGGCGTTCGCGAAGCTCCTCCCAGGACGCGATCTCACCAAGCTCGCCGCGCAGCTTCTCGGTCACCTGCGCGACGCAGACGGCCCCCGGGTCCATCGCGCCCTTCGAGCGCTCGCCCGCGTAGGCGGCACGACCGTGCTTGGCGACGGCCTCCGCCGTCGAGTCGGCGCCCTCGCGCGCCGCCGCCGCCGGATCGTCGCCGCCCTCGAGCGCCTCCGCGAGCGGATACAGCGCGTCGAGCGCGGTCTTGCCGCCGCGCTCGGACTCGCCGTACTCCCCGATGCCGGCGATCGCGGCGCGGAGCATCCCCGCGTCGTCCGCGCCCTCGTCGAGCGCGTCCGCAGCGCGCAGCAGGCCGACGCCGATCAGCGGCCCCGAGCTGCCGCCCATCGCCGCGGTCGCGGTCTCGGCGGCGTCGCGCAGGACGGAGGCCGGATCGCCGTCGCGCTCGCTGTCGATCAGCGCGACCGCGCCTCGCGCGAGCGTCGTCCCCATGTCGCCGTCGCCGGCGACGTCGTCGAGGCGGTCGAGCTCGGATCGGCGCTCGAGCGCCACGTCGCAGAGTGCTCGCAGGAACCGATCGATCCGATCGCCCGCGTCTCCCGACCGCCCGCTATCCGACATAGCCCGCTCCTCCCGCTGGCCCGTCCCCCAGCGCGACCGGTCGGCCGCCCGTTCACCGTAGCGCCGCACCGTCGCCCGCCGGTTCCCGCGCGCTAGCTTGGCCGGCGTGGCGGTGAGCGAGAACCCGGAGCGAGGCACACGGGAGGGCTCGAGCGACCTCGCCGCGGCGACCGAGCGCTTCGTCGCCGACGAGGTGCTGCCGGACGTGGCCGCGTGGGATGAGGCCGACGAGCTGCCCGACTCCGCCGTCGCGCGGATGGTCGAGCTCGGGCTTCCGGGCGCGCTCGTCCCGCCCGGGTACGGAGGCGCCGGCTTGTCGGTGAGCGAGATGGTGCCCGTCTGGCGGGCGCTCTCGCGCGGCTGGATCTCGCTGACCGGATCGATCAATCCGACAGCACTCGGCACGGTGCTGCTCGTCCGCCACGGCACCGACCGGCAACGCGACCGCTGGTTGCCCGCGATCGCGCAGGGCGACGCGCTCGCCTCGTTCTCGATCACCGAGCCGCAGGCGGGCTCGGACCTGAGGCGGATCGAGACGAGCGCGCGTCGCCATCCCGACGGCGGCCTGGTCCTCGACGGCGACAAGCGCTGGGTCGCCGGAGGCGCGAGCTCGGCGGTCATATTCATGCTCGCCGTCACCGGCGCGGACGAGCGGCCCTCGTGCCTGGTCCTGCCCGCGGAGGGACGTGGCGAGGAGGGCTGGATCGTCGGCGAGCTCGACAAGATCGGCTACCGAGGGGTGTCCTCCTCCGCCTACCGCTTCGACGGCTTCCACGCCGCGGGCGCCGAGATCCTCGGTGGCGAGGAGGGCGAGGGACATGGCGTCTCGCAGATGCTCGGAGCGCTCGAGGTCGGGCGGATCAACGTCGCCTGCAGGGGCCTCGGGATCATCGACCGCGCGCTGGCGCGAGCCGTCGAGGAGTGCGGCGAGCGCGAGATCGGATCGGGGCTGCTCGGCGACCACACCCACGCCCAGCTCAGGCTCGGCGAGATGGTCGCGCGCCGCCTCGCCGCCGAGTCCCTGACCGAGCGCGCGGCGCTCGCGGTCGACGCCGGCGCCGACGACGCCGCCGGCCTCGCGACGTCGGCCAAGCTCATCACCTCCGAGACCGCGGTCTGGGCGGTCGACAGGGCGGCGCGGCTGGCGGCGAGCAGGTCCTACACCGCGGGCGAGGAGCTGGCGCGGCTGCGCCGGGACGCGCCGCAGACGCAGATCGGCGAGGGTGCGAACGACGCGCTCTGCATGGCGCTCGCGAGGCCGTTGCTGGAGGATGGGACGCGATGAGCCCGGCCAACGACCAGGTCGACGAGCGCCTCGGCGAGCTCCACGCCCGCCACCTCGGGCTCGGCGCGGGCGACGTCGCGAGCTACTACAGCTCGGCGCGAGGTTCCTACCCGCCGCAGGAGGCGGGCTCCGAGCGCGACCGCTTCGCGATCTCCTTCGCGCACGTCGACGGCGACGTCCACCCCGTCGGCGACTTCGAGCGGCTGTTCCTGCTGCAGTCGATCTCGAAGGTCTTCGCCTACGCGCTCGCGCTCGCCGACCTCGGTCGCGACGAGGTGCTCTCGCGCGTCGGGGTCGAGCCGAGCGGCGAGGCGTTCAACGCGATCGCGTTCGACGAGCACACGCACACGCCGTTCAACCCGATGGTCAACTCGGGGGCGATCGTCACGTCGACGCTGGTCCGCGGCGCCGACGCGGACGAGAAGCTCGAGCGGATCCTGAACGTCGTCCGCAGCCTTGCCGCGAACCCCACGATCGACGTCGACGAGGAGGCCGCGCGCGACGAGCTCGCGATCTCCGATCACAACCGCGCGGTCGCCTACCTGATGCGAAGCGAGGGAATGCTCGAGGGCGACGTCGAGGAGAACCTGCGGCTCTACCTGCGCCAGTGCTCGATTCGCCTCGACGTGCGCGACCTCTCGATGCTCGCCGCGACGCTCGCGAACGGCTGCGTCTGCCCGCTGAGCGGCGAGCGCGTGCTGCCCGTCTCGGTCGTCCGCGACGTCCTCAGCGTGATGCACACCTGCGGGATGTACGACGCCGCCGGCCAGTGGGCGTTCGACGTCGGGCTGCCGGCCAAGAGCGGGGTCAGTGGCGGGGTCATGGCGGTCGTGCCGGGCAAAGGCGGGATCGGCGTCTGGTCCCCCGGCCTCGACTCCCACGGCAACAGCGTTCGCGGCGTCAACGTCTGTCGCGAGATCTCCGAGCGACTCGGGCTCCACCTGCTGGCCGCGGAGACAGAGGACGCGTTCGTCGGCGCCGCCGCGCCGCGCGAGTAGACGGGCTCAGGTCACCAGGTCGGCCGAGGGCGCCTCGCAGGCGCCGTGGTCGGAAGAGAACCCGATCGGTCGCTGAACCTCGGGGGCGCGAGAGAAGCCGCCGCCGTCGCGATGCTCGGTGACGGAGAGGTACGGACCGCAGGTCTGGATACGACGTCCCAGGCGGATCGCGCGCTTGGCCACACGCAGGACGTTGACCGACGGATCGAATCGCAGCACCGTCGTCCGTGAACTCGGGCCGTTGAAGACCACACCGTCGATCGGCACCGGCGCGCCGGTCTCGCTCCAGCGTCGCCGAAGCGCGGTGGGATCCAGGGTCCGCGTCGGAACGGCCGGAAGCTGGGCGTCGACGAGTCTGCGCATCGCGGCCGTGCGGGGCTCGGCTTCGCCGACGGCGTCGGCGTCGGTGCGGGCCGGCTCGGTCGCGGACGGCTCGCCCTCGTTGCAGCCGGCGAGCGCGAGGACGGCGACCAGCGTCGCCGCACCGAACCTCCTCCGCGCGCCGCGCCCTGGAGCCATCGAGGGTTCATACGCGACCACGGGCGCGGCGTCACGAATCTCAACCGAACGACAACCGCGACGCGGCGTCCGGACCGGGTAGGCGCGGTGCGATGCCAGCGACCGAACCCGAGATCACAGAGATCGACCACCTCGCGCTCGTCGTCACCGACATCGAGCGCACCGTCGAGTTCTACGAGCGGGTTCTCGGCATGCGCCGGATCGATTTCGAGTTCCGCGGCCGCTCGCGAACCGCGCTCGCGTTCGGCGCGCGCAAGCTGAACCTGCACGAGACGGGGAGCGAGGAGCTCCCGCAGCCATCGGGAGCAGGTCCGGGCGCCACCGACCTCTGCCTGCTCACCGAGACGCCGATCGACCGTGTGCTCTCGCACCTCGAGGCCGAGGGCGTGGCTGTCGAGCACGGGCCCGACGACGCCGACGGGGCGCGTGGGGACCTGTGGTCGGTCTGGTTTCGCGATCCCGATGGCAACCTGATCGAGGTCGCCAACGAGGTCGGCGAACCGGAACGCTCTTAGCCGCGCGGCGCGTACATGATCACGACGACGCCGACCAGACACAGCGCCGCGCCGATCAGATCGAAGCGGTCGGGCCTGAAGCCATCGAAGACGACGCCCCACGCCAGGGATCCGACCACGAAGACCCCGCCGTAGGCCGCGAGTATCCGGCCGAAGTTCGGGTCCGGTTGCAGCGTCGCGAAGAATCCGTAGGCGAAGAGCGCTGCGCCGCCGGCGAGCGCGAGCGGCCAGCCGCGACCGTCACGAACCGCGAGCCAGACGAGATAGGCGCCCCCGATCTCCGCGATCGCGGCGACGCCGAAGAGGGCGATGGAACGAAGCGTGTCCACCCCCCGAACCTAGACGGACGAAGTGACGCGGCGAACCGCTCAGGCGGACGCGGTCAGCTCGAGCACCGCCGACGCCTCGACCTGGCGCTCGGGGAGCGTCCAGTAGCGCTCGAACAGCTCGCGGGCGCGGCTCGGGTCGCAGCGCTCGAAGCCGTTTCGCTCGTAGAAGCGGATCGCCCACTCGGCCGCCGTCCAGGTGCCGACCAGCAGTGGCGCCCTCGCCTCCCCCACCAGGCGACCGAGCAACCGGCGCCCGACGCCCGCGCCCTGCGCGTCCGGGCGCACGTAGGCGTGGCGGATCAGCGTGACGTCGCCGACGTCCTGGATGCCCATCACGCCGTCGAGTCGCGCGTCGGCGCCGTCGATCCCCCAGAACCTCACACCCGCCTCGATCTCCGCGTCGAGCTCGGAGCCGGGCATGTAGGGCTCGTGCCAGCAGTCGGCCGGGATGACCCCGCGGTAGGCCTCGGCCGCCGCGTTGACGATCGCGAGGATCGCATCACGCTCGTCGGGCGAACACGGCCGAGGCTCGGCCATCAGCTCGGTGGCGGGCTCGATAGGTCGAGCTCGTAGCGCTGGTAGGTGAGCGTGCGGCCCCAGCGGTGGCCGGTCTCCTCGCGCGTCACCCGGAAGCCGAGCGAGCGGTAGATCGCCGCGGCCGCCGTCAGATCGCTGAACGTTCCGAGCTCGAGTCGCTCGTAGCCGTGCGAGCGCGCGCTCGCGACGGCCTCTCCGATCAGCCGCCGACCGAGCCCGTGACCGCGCAACCGGGGATCGAGACACACCCAGCGGACCGTGCCGACCGCGCCGCCGGCCTCGTCGAGCAGGGCGGCCGCGCCGAGCAGATGCGCGCCGGCGCCATCCGCGGGTTCGACGAGCCACGCGCCCTCACGCTCGGTCGGCCAGCCGCGCTCGAAGGCCCGCCGTGCGGCGATCTCGACATCGTCCACGAAGCTCTCGCCGAGCCCGTACTCCTCGAGGTAGAGGCGGCGGTGGAGGTCGCCGATCCGCTCGACGTCGCCGTCGATCGACTCGCGACGGATCGCGGGCGCCGCTACGGCTTCAGCGCGCAAGGCCCGGGCGGATCGGGGCGGTCCGCGACGGCCGCGCCCGACGGCCGGGCGAGGGGTTCGCCGCGGCCTCGAGCGTCGCGACGAGAGCAGCCGTCGGAGCGAAGGGATCGGCGATGACCTCGCCGCTCGCCGAACGGGCGGCGAGGACCTCGCCGGACTCGATCGCGAGCAGCAACTCGCCCGTGGGAATCGGAGCGGTGTCGCGCTCGGCCAGCCGGCGCAGGGCGGGGAGGTCGGAGTCGACGGCGTTCCTGATCTCGATCGCGATGCTCATCGCAGCTCCTTCTCGTACCAGTGACGAGCCACCTCGTTGCCGTTGTAGTCGTCGATCTCGCGGTAGCCGGCGCCTGTGTAGAGGCGCTCCGCCGCGGGCTGTCGATCGCCGGTGTCGAGCCGCGCGAGGACGAACCCGGCACGCTTGGCTTCGGCCTCGATCGCGGCGAGCAGATCGGCGGCGAGCCCGGTTCCCCGAGACTCCGGTCGCAGATACATGCGCTTGATCTCGCAGACGCCGTCGCCGATCCGCTTGAAGCCTCCGCAGCCGACCGGGCGGCCTGAGTCGCGCACGACGATGAAGCCGCCATCGGGCGGGCTCATCTCGCCGGCCGTCGCGGTGATCCCGTGGATCGAGCCGTCGCGGTCGCCGTAGAGCCCGTCGATCTCCGCCTCCATCGCGCCGACGAGCGTCCACGCGTCCTCGTCGCGGGGGTCGGCGCTGGCGATCGTGATCGTCCCGGCTGCGGCCATGACTGCAGCCTGCAGCACGCACCGTCATATGTCCAAGACAGGTTCGCACTCAGATTGATAAGTGCGTGCTATCAATCCTCACGGTGGAACTACGTCAGCTCGAGTACTTCGCCGCCGTCGCGGCGCACGGGCACTTCACCCGCGCGAGTCGCGATCTGAACGTCGCGCAGCCCGCCGTCTCGCAGCAGATCAAGCGCCTGGAGGCTGAGCTGGGCGTCGAGCTGCTGCGGCGCAGCACGCGTTCGGTGACCCTGACCGAGGCCGGATCGCTGCTGCTCGCGCGCGCCCATCGCGTCCTCGCCGAGGTCGAGGGAGCCCGGCAGGAGATGAGCGAGCTCGCGGGTCTCCTGCGAGGCGTCGTCGAGGTCGGGGCGCTGCCCTTCGCGTCGCTGGACACACCCGGGATGCTCCAGGCGTTCGTCGAGCTCCACCCCGGGGTCTCGGTGCATCTGCACGAGCTGATCCTCGCCGAGACCCTGCCGATGCTCCGCCGCGACCAGATGGACATGAGCTTCGCTCTCGCCGCGCCGGCCGAGCTCGGCGACGGGATCGACGGCGCGACCTTCTACGAGGAGGAGATCGTCGCGATCGTCGCGCCCGACCATCCGCTCGCCGGCGCGTCGGCCGTGACCCTCGGGCGGCTCGCCGCAGAGCCGCTGATCCGGTTCCGCGCGGGATCGGCGCTCGGGCGGCTCATCGACGAGCGCTTCGCAGCCGCGGGCGCGTCCCCGCACTACTCGTTCGAGAGCTACGAGCTGATGATGATCCGTTCGCTGGCGGCACGAGGGCTCGGCGCCGCGTTGCTGCCGCGCGGCTACATCAGCCTCGACGGCCCACCGGTCAAGGTCCTGCGACTGCGCCCGGCGATCCACCTGCCGGTGTCGCTGATCTGGCGTGCCGGCCGACGTCTGCCCCCTGCCGCGCAGGAGTTCCGTCGCTTCGCCCTGGAGAGGCTCACCACTCGACCACCGACCGCCCTGATGCTGTGAACTACGCGACCATCGTCGACGCCGCCGACATCGTCGAGGACCTGATCCGCCGGATCGGAGCCGAGGGGTGAGCTTCGACGCGGACGTGATCGTCGTCGGAGGCGGCGTCTCGGGCCTCGCGGCGGCGGACAGGCTGAGCTCGTCCGGGCGCTCGGTGCTCGTCGCCGAAGCTCGCGACCGGGTAGGTGGCCGGACGCTGACGGTCCCGCTCGGCCGCGGCAGCGAGAGCGTCGACGTCGGTGGCCAGTGGGTCGGTCCGAGCCAGGACCGTGCGCTGGCGCTGATCGGGCGCCTCGGCCTCGAGACGTTCCCGACCTACGCGACCGGCGAGAACCTCCTCGAGCGCCGCGGCGGCGAGCTGCTGCGCTACCGGGGAAACATCCCGCGGATCAACCCGATCGCGCTCGCCAACGTCGGCCAGGCGCAGCTGCGGCTGGATCGGATGGCCCGACGCGTGCCGCTCGACGCGCCATGGACGGCGCCGAAGGCCGCGGAGTGGGACCGCCAGACGTTCGCCACCTGGCTCGGCCGCAACGTCGCGGCGCGCGAGGCGCGCGAGCTGCTCGCGCTCGCGGTGGCGGCCGTCTGGGCATGCGAGCCCGAGGACGTCTCGCTGCTCCACGTCCTCTTCTACATCCATTCGGGGGAACGCTTCGACGATCTGATCGGGACCGACGGCGGCGCTCAGCAGGACCGCGTTGAGGGCGGGATGCAGCAGCTCTCGCTCGGCCTCGCCTCCGAGCTCGGCGACCGCGTCCTGCTCGAGCGGCCCGTCGAGCGCGTCGCCCAGGACCGGGACCGCGTCCTCGTCAGGGCAGGCGGCGAGGAGCTGACGGCGAAGCGGGCGGTCGTCGCGATGGCGCCGGCGCTCGCCGCGCGGATCGACTTCGAGCCCGCCCTGCCGGCGGCTCGCGACGCGTTGACGCAGCGTGTCCCGATGGGCTCCGTGATCAAGTGCATGGCGATCTACGACGAGCCGTTCTGGCGGGCCGAAGGGCTCAGCGGACAGGCCGCGAGCGTCCGCGGACCCGCCCGTGTGGTCTTCGACAACACGCCTCGCAGCGGGTCGCCGGGGGTCCTCCTCGGCTTCCTCGAGGGTCGCCAGGCGCGTGAGCTCGGCGCCGTCTCGGCCGAGCAGCGGCGCGGCGCGGTCGTCGCGACGTTCGCCAGGTTGTTCGGCGAGCGCGCCGGGCGACCGGAGGCCTACCTCGAGCGCGACTGGACCGCCGAGCGCTACTCGCGCGGCTGTTACACAGGACTGTTCGTGCCCGGTGCCTGGACCGGCTTCGGACACGCCCTACGCGAACCCGTCGGGCGGCTGCACTGGGCCGGCACCGAGGCGGCGACGCTGTGGAGCGGCTACATCGACGGGGCGATCCGAGCCGGCGAGGCGGCCGCCGACGAGATCCTCGCCGCGCGGGACTAGATCCCGCGCGGCCGGGAAACGACCGCACATGCCAGAGCCGCGTACCTACCCCGCCGGCGTCCCGTGCTGGGTCGACCTCGAGACCGACGACATCGAAGCATCGTGCGATTTCTACGCGCGCCTGTTCGGCTGGGAGCTGGCCGACGTAACGCCTCCCGACGCGCCCGGCTCGTACTTCGTCGCCACCCTCGGCGGCGCCGACGTCGCGGCGATCGGGCCGGGCGACTCCGGCGCCTGGAACACCTACATCGCCGTCGACGACGCCGAGGCCGCGGCGGCGGCCGTGACCGGCGCCGGCGGCAGGGTGACGCTCGGGCCGGAGGCCGAGGGACCGGCGGGCGTTCGGGTCGATGCCGCCGACCCGCAGGGAGCTTGCTTCCGGCTCTGGCAGGCCGGCCGGAGGCACGGCGCGCAGCGCGTCAACGACGCCGGAGCATGGAACTTCTCGCACCTCGCGACGGCCGACGCCGACGCTGCGATTCCGTTCTACGCCGATGTCTTCGGCTGGGAGGTCGCGATCTACGGGGACGCGGGAATGGCGCGCGTCCCGGGCTACGGGGCCCACCTCGCCGCGACCTCGGATCCCGGCATATACGAGCGCCAGGCGAATGCGCCCGACGGGTTCGAGGACGCGGCCGCGGGTGTCATCCGCGCCGAGCAGGGGCCCGCCGAGTGGCAGGTCATGTTCACCGTGGACGACCGCGACGACGCCGCCGCCGAGGCCGAGCGCCTGGGCGGCGAGATCACTGCTACCAACGAGACGGACTGGACCCGGATCGCCAGGATCCGCGACCCGCAGGGCGCCGCGCTGACCCTCAGTCAGTTCACCCCGCCCGACGCATGAGCCCCCGAATTCACCCGGACCTGCGCGGCGCGCGCTGGATCCCGCGCAGCGCTCCCAGCCGGCGGCGGCTCGGACTCGTCAGGGCGCTCTTCGCACTCCGGCCGCCGGACGGCCCAAGCCCACCGAGTCCTCGCTGCGGGCGCTCCGGCGAGCGTTGGCCTAGCGGCGCCCACGGCCCCCGCTCGGGTCAGCCGGCGAGCGCCTCGCGGACGAAGTCGACGTCGGCCTTGAGGTCAGCGGCCTCGCGCGGCGTCTCGACGACCGAGGGAGCGGCGGCGGCCCGGATCATGTGACGGAGGTCGTCGAGGTCGATGTGGCCCTGGCCGATGTTGGCGTGGCGGTCGGCTCCCGTCCCCGCCTCGTCGCGCGAGTCGTTGACGTGCATCAGGTCGATGCCGCCGGTGATCGCGATCGCGCGCTCGACGGCGTCCGCCAGATCCTCGCCCGCCGCATGGGCGTGGCAGGTGTCGAAGCAGAACCCGATCTCGACGTCCGTCTTGGCGAGCCCGACCGCTTCCCAGAGCTTCGCGAGCGCGTCGAAGCGGCGCGCGACGGCGTTGTCGCCGCCGGCGGTGTTCTCCAGATACACAGGCACGTCGGACTCGAGCTGCTCGAGCGTGCGCGTCCAGCGCGTGACCCCCTCGTCGATCCCGTCCTCGGCGTGGCCCGGGTGCACGATCACCGCGAGTGCGCCGACCTTCGCCGCCGCATCGCACGTCTCGCGCAGGATCTTCCGGGCTCCGTAGCGGACGTTCGGCTTCGGCGAGCAGACGTTGATCAGGTAAGGCGCGTGGACGTAGACGCCGATGTCGGAGGCCTTGAGCTCGTCGGCGTCGGCGCGGTCCGGCGGCTTCTTCCAGCTCTGCGGCTCGGACAGGAAGAGCTGGATGCACTCGGCGCCGACCTGGTCGGCCTCGGCGAGCGGCTCGATTCCCCAGACGTGGGCTCCGACGGGCGGGGAGGACATCGTGGCCGAGCTTAGGCGCGCCCTCTCGACACGCCCGTCTCCGTCGCTGCGGTGTAGCTTCGCGGCGTGGCCTACGACGAGGAGCTGGCGGAGCGGATCCGCGACGAGATCGGCCCCCGCGGGGACGTCCTCGAGCGCAGGATGTTCGGCGGCCTGGCGTTCATGGTCGGCGGGCATCTCGCGGTCGCGGCGAGCGGTCAGGGCGGGATGCTCGTGCGGGCCGCCCCTGCGGACTGGGAGCGGCTGATCGAAGCGGGCGAGGCCGAGCCGATGGAGATGCGCGGCAGTCCGATGACGGGCTGGCTGCGTGTCGACTCCGCCGCGGTCGCGAGCGAGGACGGACTGCGGCGCTGGGTCGAGACGGGCGTCGGCTACGCCGACTCGCTGCCGCCGAAGCGCCGAACTGAGCGGCCGCGACTCAGCCGAGGCGCTCGGCTGAGCGCCAGCCGGTGCGAGCGTGCGAGCCGTCGCAGAACGGCTTGTTCTGCGATCGGCCGCATCTGCACAGGGCTACGGTCGTCCCCTCGGGAACGGGGACACGCTCTCCGCGCTCGCCGAGCAGCTCGACTCGCCCCTCGGCGAGGACGAGCGGGCCGTTCTCGGTGATGCTGATCTTGGTCGTCGTCATCGCGTCTTCACCCTCACGCCGGCCCCCTACGGCATCGTTCACCGAACGACCCGTAGGTGCAGATGCGTGACGCCGGCGCCGCGGGCCACGCCGAGCTCCTCGAGGCGGACGGGGGCGTCGCCGAGGTCGGGGAAGAACCGGATCCCGGAGCCCAGGAGCACCGGCACGAGGGCGATCCGGATCTCGTCGAGGAGCCCGAGCCCCAAGAGTTGTCGAACGGTGTCCCCGCCCGCCACCCCGACCGGCTTTCCGCCGGCCGCCGCCTTCGCATCGAGGACCGCCTGCTCGAGGTCGCCGACGAAGTGGACCGTCGCCTCGGCGTCGAGGTCCTCGGGCGGCGGCCGGTGCGAGACGACGAAGGTCGGGACGCCGGCGGGGTGCTGGCCGCCCCATGCTCCGGCGAGGTCGCTGGTGCGACGGCCGGTCAGCACGGCCCCGACCCGCTCGAGGGCGGCAGCGAGCTCGGCGCTGTTCTCTTCATCGCCCATCCACGCGAAGACCTCGGCGACGCCGTCATCGCCGTCGGCGACGAAGCCGTCGAGTGACATCGACATCTCGGCGACGAGTGCGCTCATCGTTTCTCCTCCATTCGGGTGAAAGCTCGCCGGGACGCGCGGATCCCGAGCGCCGGAATCGACAGCGACTCGGGGACATCGGCGCGAAATCTAGAGCCGCCGCGGCGGCGTGGATTGAACGAAACGGCCGACATGTTCGCGTGGCCGATCGAGCACAATGCGATCGGATGAGTGAGACCGACGTCTATGTCGAGCGACCCCCGCTGTCGCGCTTGGCGCCCTACGTCGTCTCCGTGTGGCGGCAGAGCACGTCGGCTCCCTACCTGCAACGGCACCTCCCGCACGGCGGTGCGGAGCTGCGCTGCAAGCTCGGCGAGGAGCCCGAGATCGTCGGCCCGAGCGCGTCTCCACGGGTCGAGGAGCTGCCCGGCGGCACGTCGCTCGTCGGAGCGCGCTTCCACCCCGGCGGTCTCGCCGCGCTGCTCGGGCGACCATCCGATGAGCTCACCGACCTGCGCGTGGATGCGGCGGCGGTGCTCGGGCCGAGCGCAGACGGCGCCGGCGAGACGATCGCCGGGTCGAGCGCGCCGCTGATCGAGCTCCAGGAGATCCTGCTCGCCGCGCGGGACAGGGCGATGCCGGTCGTCGATCCGCTCGTGAGCGAGACGGTCGAGCGGCTGAGGCCGCGACACGGAGAGCGCGTGGCGGACGTATCGCGGGCCCTGTTCATCTCCGAGCGTCAGCTCCGCCGCCGTTGCGAGGTCGCGGTCGGGCTCTCGCCCAAGGCGCTGCAGCGGATCCTGCGCTTCCAGACCTTCCGCGCGATGGCGCAGTTGGCGATCGCCCAGGGCCGTGGCCCCACCGACGACGGCCTCGCGGCGATGGCGGCGAGCGCCGGCTACGCCGACCAGTCCCACCTGACCCGTGAGTGCACGCGTCTCACGGGCACGACGCCCGCCTCGCTGCTCGGCGTCGCCACGGAGCGCTGCTCCTGCGGGCACGACCACGCCGCATCGTTCGCCTCATGGCTGCGCGCGCATCCCGCCTGACCGGCCGGCGACGTCGTCGCGTCGGATCGCGCGGAAACGGCTCGAGCGAGGGCGCTTTAGCGGACCGACGGGTCCAGCCACCTTCTCGACGGGCTCGCAGCCCGGGACGGCCGCGACCCGAGCCTGCCCGAGCCGAAGTCCTCGACGAGCGTCTCGACGGTCTCGCGGGCGCAGGCCTTGTTGGATCCGATGAAGCCCGAGGGACCACGCTTCATCCAGCCGGTGACGTAGACGCCTTCGCGCTCGCCTCCGAGCTCGACCCGGCCGCGTTGGTTGGGAACCGCGCCTGAGCTCTGATCGAAGGGCAGGCCCGCGACCTCGCGGCCGCGAAGACCGATCGCCGACAGCACGAGACCGGCCTCGATCGTCTCGCGGGCGCCGGTCGCGCGAACCGCGCCCGGCCGTCCGGGCGCCGGCTCGTTCACCGCGAGCTCGACGCGCTCGGCCCTGCCGCGACCCTCGATGCGCACGGGGGAGCGGAGGTAGCGGAGCGTGATCGCCCGGCCCTCACCCGTCCGGGCGGTCAGGCCGCGCAGCAGGTCGAGCTTCGGACCGCCCGCGGCGGGCGCGTCGAGATCGTGCTGCTCGGTGCGCACGACGATCCCCGGCGTCGCTGCCAGTCCGACGAGCTCGGGCAGCGTGAACGCCGACTCGGAGGGACCCCGCCGGCCGACGACGACGACCTCCTCGATCGCACTCGCGCGCAGGGCGTCCAGCGCGGGACGCGCGATGTCCGTTTCGCTCAGTGACTCCGGATCGACGCTGAGGATGCGGGCGACGTCGAGCGCGACGTTGCCGTTCCCGATGACGACCGCGCGCCGGTGCGAGAGGTCGAACGTGCGCCCGTGGTGGTCGGGATCGCCGTTGTACCAGCCGACGAACGACGTCGCACCGGCGACGCCGGGGAGGTCGGCGCCGGGGAGATCGAGCGGGCGGTCGCTCGCCGCGCCGACCGCGTAGATCACGGCATGGTTCTCGCGCAGCAGATCGGCCTCGTCGACGTCGCGGCCGATCTCGACGCCGAGATGCATCGAGAGCCGCGGGTGGGCTGCGATCCGGTCGAGCTGCCGAGTCAGCCGCCGAGTTCGGCGGTGATCCGGGGCGATGCCGGTGCGCACGAGGCCGTAGGGCGTCTGACGGCGCTCGTAGACGCGGACGCGCGCCCCCGGAATCGTGAGGATCTCGTCGGCCGCGTACATCGCCGCCGGTCCCGAACCGACGATCGCGACGCTGAGCCGCTCGCCGCGGTCGCGGACCACGAGCGGTGCCGGCACGGGCGCGAGCGCCGGGCGCGGGTCGCGCGAGCGGTGGTAGTCGGCGTTGATCGCCTCGAAGGCGAGCTCGCGCTCATCGAGCCGAGAGTGCGGCTTGATCGCCTCGACCGGGCAGGCGCTCACGCACGCGCCGCAGTCGACGCAGGCCTCCGGGTCGATGTGCAGCATCTCCGCGAGCTCGAAGCGCGGATCGTCGGGCGTCGGCTGGATGCAGTTGACCGGGCACGCATAGACGCACGAACCGTCGCCGACGCACGACTGGGTTACGACGTGGGTCACGCCTGCCTAGGCGACGATTCGAGCGCGCCGTTCGGGCTCGCCGCGGTAGCGCGACGGCTCGCCACCGATCCCCAGGCGCTTCCACAGCCGGCGACTGACCGGGTTCATCAGACCCGTGTCCGTCGCGAGCGCGCGCATGTCGGCGAGGTAGGAGGCCATCACCGCGCGCGAGTGCGGGCTGCGCCAGAACGCTTCGCGGTAGACCTCCTCGGGGATGGCGAGACGGCGCTGAAGCGAGCGCGGCAGGGTCATGATCTCGGCCGCGAGCCACCGCATCAGCACGGGAAACACGACCGACATCCCGGCGCGCTGGAGCCGGCCGAGGCGCGGGATGCGAAGCCGCAGGAACTCGGTCGCGAACGAGACGTGGCGCGCCTCTTCGGCGATGTGGATCTGCATGACCCGCGACAGCGCGGGCGGCAGCGCGACGCCGCTGCGCAGCAGCGCCTTCTGGTGATGGTCGATCGGCTCCTCGCCGGCGAGGATCCCGACCATGAGGATGAGCGGCTGGTAGCCGCCGAGGAAGCCGAGCAGCGGTGCGGTCGCCCGGAAGGTCGGTCGCATGCCCGGAACGTCGGTTCGGCTGCGGTTGACGAGCTCCTGGAACATCTGGATGTGGTTGCACTCCTCCGTCATCTCGTGGAGGCAGTAGCGGAACTCGGGCGAGCCGTTGCGGAGTCCCATCGCGTAATGCATCAGTCCGCGGATCAGGATGCTCTCGAATGCCCCGCCGACCTTGATCGCGTTCAGCACGCGCCAGCGACCGATCTCGACCTGGCGATCGTGCGGGAGCGCCTGATACCACGCGGTCGCCCCGAGCGGGTCGTGCTCGGCGGGCAGGATCCAGCCCGGATCGTCGGGGTCGAGCTCGAGCTCGGGCGAATCCCAGGCGATGTCCTCGTAGGGATCGAAGTGGACATGGACCGAGCCCTCCGAGAGCGTCTCGAGGAACTCCCGGTAGTTCTCAGTTTCGCTCTTCGTGGCGGTCATGGGTTGCCTCCTCGCGGGAAGGTCGAAGTGGATCGAGCGGGCGCCGAAGCGACGGTCACGGTCGCTCGCGTCCACTACCCCGACACTATCTCATGTCACATAGTTTGATGTACGCGCAGCGTCACACAGTCCCGCCGGCAGGGCTCCGTCGGGCGACGGAGGCCGAGACGGTCGGGTCAACGACCCCGGCCGGGCGCGCCGGGCCCGACGAGGATCCGAGCGAGGACGAACAGCAACCCCGCCAGTAGAGCGGGCGCCAGCGTGAGGCTCGGGATCACGTCGCCCGCGGCGATCCCGGACACCGCGATGGCGACGACCATCGTCGCCGCCAGGACGACCGCCGCCGGAACCACCCACCGGCCACGCACCAGAGCCGCGGCCCCGGCGAGCTCGATCAGCCCCGCGGCGACGACCCAGGCCGCGGCGACCGGGAGCCCGAAGCGCTCGAAGTTCCCGAGCTCCCAGTCGAAGAACACGAACTTGACGAGGCCCGCCGGGATGAAGATCAGACCGACGATCCGAGCCGTCCGGAGGGCGGGTGCGTCGCCGCGCAGCGCCTCGTCGGTCCGCTCGAACACTCCGACTCGGTACCCGCCGCCGACGTGATGATCGCGCCGGGCACGTCCGGAAGGTGAGGCTTCGACGTGCGCGCGCGGCGGCGACCGGCGCGACGGCCTTCGGGTCGGGAGACGGTCTCGCCGGGTGTGTCAGCGTGCGGCGAGCAACTGCGCGCAGCGCTCGCCGATCATCATCGTCGTCAGGCAGGGGTTGACGGCGGGCAGGAACGGCATCACCGAACCGTCGGCGATCCGCAACCCGTCGACGCCGCGCACGCGGAGCTCGGGGTCGACCACGGCCAGCGGATCTCCGTCGGGACCCATCCGCGCCGAGCATGCCGGGTGATAGACGGTGTTGTGAGTCGCCCGGGCGTAATCGAGCAGCTCGTCGTCGGTCTGCGCATCGGGTCCCGGGGCGAGCTCGCGGCCCCGCCACGCATTCATCGGGTCGGCCTCGACGATCCTCCGAGCCAGCCGGATCCCGGCGAGCATCACGCGCTCGTCGTGGCCCTCCGGATCGGTGAAGTAGCGCGGGTCGACCCTGGCGCGGTCGCGGAAGTCGCGGCTCGCCAGCCGCACCGTGCCGCGCGATCGACCGCGGCAGACGTTCGGGGTCAGGCAGAAGCCGTTGTCGGTCGTCGGATAGCCGCGCCGGACCGTGTTCATGTCGAACGGGACCGACCCGTAGTGCATCATCAGATCCGGCCGGTCGAGCCCGTCCTCGGTCGTCGCGAACAGGCCGATCTCCCACCACTGCGTCGAGCTCCGGGTCATCGGCCGCGCCGCCTCCCAGAACACGAGCCCCTCGACGTGGTCGTCGAGGTTCTCGCCGACGCCGGGCAGGTCGACTCGGACGTCGACGCCGACGTCGCGCAGGTGCTCCGCCGGGCCGATCCCCGACAGCATCAGCAGCGCCGGGGTGTTGATCGCGCCCGCGCTCAGGATCACCTCGCGGCGAGCGTGGACGGGTGTGTAGGTCATGACCTCCGAGTCGAAGGTCTCGACGCCGACCGCGCGGCGGCCCTCGTCGAACAGGACGCGCGAGCACCAGCGGCCCGTCCGCACCTCGAGGTTCGGTCGCGAGCCGAGGATCGGGTGCAGGTACGCGCGCGAGGCCGACGAGCGCGTGTTGTCGGCCTCGGCGTTGATCTGGAACCAGCCGGCGCCGTTTCGAATCGTCTCGCCACGATTGAACGCGACCGTCGGCAGCCCGACCGCGGCGGCGGCCTCGAGCAGCGCGACCCCGCTCGGATCGTTTGGCGGAACGTCGCGGCGATCGCATTCGAGTCCTTCGAGCAGCGGCCTGCACGTGGCGTCATCCCAACCGGTGTTGCCGAGCGACGCCCACTCGTCCAGGTCCTCCGCGGGGGTCAGGAAGGCGATGCACGAGTTGTGCGACGAGCAGCCGCCGAGCACCCTCGCGCGGGCATGGCGCATGAACGAGTTGCCGCGCTCCTGAGGCTCGATCGGGAAGTCCCAGTCATAGCCCGAGTCGAGCAGCGCCATCCAGTCCTCGAGCCGCAGGATCGCGGGGTCGTCGACATCGCTCGGGCCGGCCTCGAGTAGACAGACCGTCGTGTCCGGATCCTCCGAGAGCCGCGCCGCGAGGACGCAGCCGGCGGTGCCGCCACCGGCGATGACGTAGTCGAACGTGTCGCTCACGCGGTCGGCTCGGCCGTCGAGGCGCCCGGCTCGACGGGCACCGTGGCGCGGTGCTCGGCGAGCACCTCGAGCGGCTTGCGGCGGTGGACCAGGAAGTAGTAGGCGGAGCCGATCGTGATCGTCGCGCCGATGAACAGCACCGCGCCGTACTGGAGATACCAGTGCTGGCCGGCGCCGACGTCGGGGTTGTAGACCGCGGCCCGCGGCCAGGCGATGTTGATCGCCACGAGCGTGCCGTAGACGACTGCGAGCAGATTCACCGGCAGACCGAAGCGACCGAGCGAGAAGTACTGGCCGTGCTCTGGGCGCGGCCACTGACCGCGCAACCGCTTGACCAACAGCGGCACGGTCACGCCGAGATAGGCGAGGTAGAACATGATGATGGCGACCGAGGTCAGCGTCAGGAAGACGCCCTGGTTGCCGATGTTCACGCCGAGCAGGGCGAGCGCGAGGAGCCCCGTCAGCACCGCCGGGACCACCGGGACACGGGCCTTCCCGGAGACCCGCGCCACGCTGGCGCCGAACGGCAGCCGCCCGTCGCGCGCCATCGCGAACAGCATCCGGATGCACGAGGTCTGAACCGCGAGAGCGCAGACCAGGATCGCGATCGCCGAGCAGGCGAGGAAGACGTCGCCGGTCAACTCGCCGAGTGCCTGCTTGATGATGTAGGGCAGCCCGAGCAGGCCGATGTTCTCGTCGTTGATGTTGTCGACGGCCATCATCGCGAACAGGATCATCAGCGCGCCGATCAGCGCCGAGGCCGCGAGCGCTCGCAGGATCGCGACGGGAGCGTGCTTGCGCGGGTTCTCCGTCTCCTCGGCGAGCGTCCCGGCGGTGTCGAAGCCGTACATGACGTACGCGCTCATGATCCCGCCGACCAGCAGCGCTCCGAAGTAGCCCCACTGATAGTCGGCACCGAGGCCGAGCGTCTCGGTGACGACACCGGGCCCGCGCTTGGCCGCCAGGAGCAGCAGCACGATCAGGACGACGGCGCCGATCAGCTCGATCGCGACACCGACGTTGTTGATCCGCGCCATCGCGCGGACCCCGACCATGTTCACGATCGTCGTGAAGACGATCAGGATCGCGCCGAGGATGATCGCGTTGCGAGCGCCGTCGGGCGTCAGGTAGGTGCCGGCGTCAGCGGCACCGCCGACGAGCTGGAAGGACGTCGAGATCTGCGGCAGGATCACCTGCCAGGCGACGGCGACCGCGGCCATCGTGACGATCGCGCCGACGACCATGATCCAGCCGGTCATCCACGACAGGAACGCCCCCGAGACCCGCTTCGACCAGTTGTAGACCGAGCCGGCGAGCGGGTACTGGCCCGCGAGCTCGGCGAAGCACAGGGCGACGGCGAACTGGCCGATGAACACGACGGGCCAGCTCCACCAGACCGCGGGCCCGGCGAACGCGAAGCCGAACGCGAACAGCTGGAAGACGCCCGTCAGGATCGAGATGTAGCTGAACCCGGCGGCGAAGGAGGAGAACTTTCCGAGCGATCGCTCGAGCTCCTGCTTGTAGCCGAACCCCGCGAGATTGTCGGAGTCCTCTCCCCCAGAAGCCACTGCGCTCTCCCTCAAGACCGTTTAAAGAACGTGCAGGGGTATACCTGACCGCGACCATGGGTGTCGCGGCAACGGTTCTCCTACACGTCGACGGCCGGTGGCGCGAGGCTGCTTCGGGCGACAGTCAGGCCGACCTCTCGCCCGTCGACGGCGAGGTCATCGCCGAGGTCGCGCAGGCCGGGACCGAGGACGTCGACGCGGCCGTCGCGGCAGCCGGCCGGGCGGGCGAGTCGTGGCGGCGGCTGACCGCCTTCGAGCGCGCCGAGCACATGCACGCGGTGGCCGATCTGATCGAGGGACGCCGCGACGAGCTGGCGCGGATCTGCACCACCGACCAGGGCAAGCCGCTCGCCGAATCGAACGACGAGGTCACCGAGCTGGTCGAGTACTGGCGCCTTGCGGCCGAGGACGCCAAGCGGCTCGGCGGCGAGCTCGCCAACTCGACGACGGCCGGAGCGCGGGCTCTGCTCGTCCGCCGCGCCCGCGGCGTCGTCGGCGTGATCTCGCCCTGGAACTGGCCCTACACGATGCCGGCCGAGCTGATCGCCCCGGCGCTCGCCTGCGGGAACACGGTCGTCTGGGCTCCCGCCCCGAGCACCTCGCTGAGCGCCCAGGCCCTGACTTCCTGCGTCGCCGATGCCGGCCTGCCGGGCGGCGTCCTGAACCTGCTGCCGGGCCCCGGCCCAGTCGTCGGGGATGCGATCGCTCGCCATCCCGACGTCCAGGGGGTCGGGTTCATCGGCTCGACCGCCACCGGGATGAAGGTCGCGACCGCGGCGGCGGGCAAGGCGCAGATCATCGAGATGGGTGGCAACGGGCCGCTCGTCGTGATGGACGACGCCGACCTCGAGGCCGCCGTGACGGCGTCGCTCGAAGCATGCTTCCTGTGCGCCGGCCAGAGCTGCACCGCGGGCGAGCGCGTCCTCGTCCACCGCGCGGTCCACGATCGGTTCGTCGACCGCCTCGTCGCCCGCGCCGAGCAGGAGATCCGCCTCGGCGACCCGTTCGCCGAGGACACGACGCTCGGCCCGATGAACAACGAGGCCACCGCCGCGAAGATGGACGCGCACGTCGCCGACGCGATCGAGCGTGGCGCGACCGTCAGGCTCGGCGGCGAGCGTGCTGCCGATCGCGCCACCGCTCTCTACTGGCCGGCGACGATCCTCACGGACGTCGACCCGGAGGCCCTCGTGGTCCGCGAGGAGACGTTCGGACCGGTCGCTCCGATCGTCGCGATCGACTCGCTCGACGAGGCGATCGAGCTGACCAACGCCTCGCCCTACGGCCTGCTCTCGGCCGTCTTCACCGCCGACCTCGCCGCCGGGCTCAGGTTCGCCGACGCGGTCAAGTCGGGCTGGGTCAACATCAACCAGGGCACGAACTACTGGGAGTCGCAGCTTCCGTTCGGTGGCGGTGCACGAAGCGACTCGGGCCTCGGCCGGGTCGGCGGGGCGCAGGTCATGCATGCGTTCACCGAGTTGCAGACGGTGATCGTTCACCCATAGCGCGAAGGACTGGCCGAGCTCGAGCCGTTGTGCCGGTCGGCGCTCCCGACCGCGATGCCCGGAATGGCGAGGGCCGGGATCGAACCGGCGACACCACGATTTTCAGGCTGACCTCGAATATGCTCGCTTGCGGGTAGAACACCCGCATATGGGCGGTTCTTAGTTGGCTGGCGACGGCCAAAACTACCTGGCGACTTGGCCGGATTCGAGCGTGTTTTGGACTCCTCGGTCTCGTCGAGTCCTTTACGTCGCATGGCACTCGTGATGTCCCGGGTTCGAGTGCAGCCCGACGTCGTAATCGGGGCAGGCGGCTCGTCCAGATCCGGGACCATCGGCCGATGTAGATACTGGCGCCACTGTGCGGGGCTACATCGCTCATACCGACCACGGCTGGTGGCGCTTCCTGAAGGAGCGCCCAGCGCTGCGCGAGGTCAACTTCTGGCGCCCTGGTGGACGACGCCTTGCCGCGCTCGCTCCAGGAGAGCCGCTCTTCTTTCGCCTGAAGTCGCCGATCAACCGAATCGGCGGATTTGGGCTCTTCGCTCGCTTCGCGTCGCTACCGGTCTGGCGAGCCTGGGAGGTTTTCGGCGAGGCCAACGGCGTCATCGACGAAGCGGCTCTCCTCGAGCGACTTGGTCGGCTTGCACGCCGGCCAGTCAGCATCGCCGACTCGATCGGCTGCATTGCCGTCAGCGAGTGCGTGTTTCTTGATCCCGACGACTGGATCGAACTACCAGCGAGCTTTCGCCCTCAGAACCTGTCCGGCTCGGCTCTCGATCTCGACCAGGGCGAGGGGCAGGCACTTTGGACGCAGTGTCTTGAGCGAGCGGCAACGAGCGCCGTCGAGTGGACCATCGAAGCTCTCGATCGCGAGCGTGCGGGCGAACCCCAGATCGTCATCCCGAGACTAGGGCAGGGTTCGTTCCGCCTCGCCGTCATGGACGCCTACGGTGGCGGCTGCGCGATCACCTCCGAGCACTCGATGCCGGCGCTCGAGGCGGCCCACATTCGGCCGTGGTCGCTAGGGGGGCAGCACGAGGTCTCCAACGGCCTGCCGCTACGACGCGACATTCACCGACTGTTCGATCTCGGCTACATGTCGGCACGAACCGATGGACGCGTTCTCGTCAGCCCGCGCCTGAAGTCAGAGTTCGCGAACGGCCACACCTACTACGCGCTTGAGAACCAGCAGCTCGTCCGCCCGGCGGATCCCACGGCCGCCCCTTCGCCGGAGCTCCTCGAGTGGCACTCGCAAACCGTGTTTCGCGCGTCGTAGCCCGTCACAGCTGCCGGTCACCGCGGGCTCGGGTCCGGCTGCTGGTCTAGCTTCGAGAGCGACAACCTGTCGGGCGATCGCAGCCCGACTTGTCGCACTTCTGGAGGCAGTCGGAATGGAGTACCCGTGAAAGTCGAGCGCGAAGTGCAGGACCGCCTGCACGCCGACGTCTGCGCCGGCGACCCGACCGCCTCGTCGCGGGTGTTCACGGTGCTGCTCGAGCCTCTGATCGACTGGCTCAGCTTCCGCTGGCGCAACGAGCGCGATGCCGAGCGGGTTCGCGACTTCGCGATCGACTCGATCATCGGCTACCTGGAGAGCCCCGAGCGCTACGACCCGGCCCGCGCTTCGCTTCTGACCTACCTACGCCTCGACGCGCACGGAGATCTTCTCAACGATCACGATCGCCGACAGCGCCAGCGCGAGCGACTTCAGGAGGCGGATGTCGAACTCGAGGACGAGATTCGGAACAGCTCCACAGATGAGTATCCATCCGACCGAGAGGAGCCCGAGTTGAGGCTGGTCGACGTTCGCGAAGCGCTGCCCGATGAGCGTGATCGCCGCGCCGTCTTCCTGATGATGGAGGGGGAGCGCTCCACCGAGGCGTTCGCTGAGGTCTGGGAGCTGACCGACCTGCCTGGGCAGGAACAGGCTGTCGACGTCAAGCGAAATAAGGACCGAGTCAAGGCGCGCCTGCGCCGCTTGAGGAGCGCGAAGTGACTACCGCGCTGCGACATGCTGCCGATCGCGTCGCGTACGAGCCTGCGTTCCTCGCCAACGACCTACGGATCTTCGCCGAGCTCAATGACACCACCCGCGATGCTCTCGAGGCTCGGCTCGCCCTCACAGACACGAAGTTCGATGAGCTGGCGCTCTGTCGCACGCCGCACCGAGACGGGCGCTTTCGCGACGACCTGCTCGCGATCGCGTCGCTGGTCGATGCCGACCCGATCGCGCTGGCAAACATGGTCAGGCTCGTAGACGCGTCGACTGCGCTGGCGAGCGCGCCGGCGACCAAGGTTGCGCCGATGCTCGCGGCGGCGAGGGAAATCGCACAGCAGCCCGTGCGTACCGAGCCGCCGAACGAAGGCCTGCAGGCCACCTGGCTGACGGAGGCGGTGGAGCTTCTGTGGGGGGATGCGGCCGCCGAGGACTTCCCGCGTGACGTTGAGCTCGCGCTTCTATGGCGGATGCCGCTCGCGATCATCGAACTGGAGCAGCTAAGCGGCGTCAACGTCGGCGCGTGGCTGTCGGCGCGCGGGGTCCACCTTCCGGTCCACGTGCCACCGGGGTCCCTGCACGGCGCATTGGTCGCGTTTGCCGGCAGCGGCGTGCTCTTCTTGGACGCGGCCGATGACCCAGCGCAGCGCCGGCTCACCGCTGCTCACGAAGGTGCCCACTTTGTCGTCGACTACTGGTTGCCGCGCCTGAAGCTCGCGCAACGCGCGCCGCAGCTGCTCGAGGTTGTCGACGGGTTGCGCGAACCGGATCCAGAAGACCACGTCGATGCACTCTTGGCGCGGATCCCCTTTGGGGTGCACACCCACCTCTTCGAGCGCGACGAGGCCGGCGGTACCCGCAACATCGCCGTCGATCACGCCGAGGATCGCGCCACCCAGGTGGCGTGGGAGCTGCTCGCTCCACGCGAGGTGGTCGCCGCGCGCACGGCGCGCGCCGATGAGTTCACCGTCGTGCGCACGCTCGAAGCCGAGTTCGGGCTTCCGCGCACGGCAGCCCGCGAGTACGCCGGGTACCTACGCGCGAGCGGAGATCAGCGGCGGGGAAGGCGGCGATTCGATTGGAGCTGATGTCGAACTTCTTCGTCCGCTCGGAAGAGAGGGGTGAATGCTGAAGATGAGCGACGCTCCACAGCCCACCCCCGCGCCCGAGCCGGATCGCGACGCCGTTGACCTGGACGAGTTCTCCTCCGCCTTCGGTGCCGATTTGCTCGAAACGCTCGACGTGGGCACCTGGAAGCAGGGCCCCGACCTCGAGGCACTCAATCGTCGGCTGGCGAACGAGGTCGCAGAAGCCGTCGCCCAGGAGCGCGACGCCGTCGCCTTCATTCGCCGGGAGGTGTTCCCGCGGCTGCAGAACCAGGTCGATGCACCGGCCGAGGCCGGGGTCTACCAGGCACGTCCAGAGGACATCGACCGCGCCCTGCGAAACGCCCTCTTCAACGGCTGCGTCGAGGCCTGTGACGGCACGGTCGCCGAGCACGACACGCTGGTGCTCACAGTGACGCAACTCGGCGTCTGTCTCGTCTCCTACCAGGGTGAGCAGCTCACGCTCAGCCAGCGCCTGTTTCGCCGCGATCTGCGCATCGACCAGCGCCGCGACCCACAGGCGCGGGTGCGCGAGTTGTTGGAGCGGCGAATGGGACGCTCGGCCATCGGCGTCCAGGACCCCCACGACACCCTCTCCGAGCTCGCCCGCCGCGGGATCATGGGGTACGCCGAGCGCGCGGTCCTGCTCGAGCAGTCGACCGCGCCGTGGCGCTTCGGTCACGGCTCGGTCGCCCCGTACGAGCTGCTCACCGGCGGCGGTCTCGTGAGCGAGGGCAAGATGCCGCTGCTCGATGCGAGCGGGGAGATGCTCCGCGGGCTAGTGCTCGACCACGAGCAGTTCATCTTCGTGCCCTCGACGATCTCAGATCGCTGGCTGATCACCGTGGGCGACGCGCTGCGCCCGCTTGAGTACGCAGTTGTCGAGTCGGCGGAACGGCGGATGTCGGCCGTGGTCGAGGGCGGCCACTACGCCGGCGAGTACACCGAGCGTGCCCGAAAGCTCGTCGCCGATGTCGGACCGAAGATCGTCGTCGGCGTCTTTCGCGCAGCGCAGGGCGCGCCCGCACAGGTGTTCTACGCCCACCCCGATCACGTCCACGAGGCCGCGGTCATCGCGATGGCCGACTCCGTGCTGCAAGAGCACCGCGGCTTTCCGATGCTGATTGACATCGCCCATCACGTGGTCAACGCCACGATGGGCCACGACGGCTTTAAGGAGACGGTGCGCTCGGCCTACGTCGACGCCGGCGCCCCCTTCCGCTTCGCCCCGGAACGCGACACCCGATAGGAGAATCATGAGCGAGAACGACAACGATGCACAGCCGGACCAGCGCCCCGACCTCGGCCCCGTCGGGCCCGGACCAGCAGTCGCCCCAATCCCGGCCGCCGCGCTCGACGGGATTGACGCCGGGGAGGAATGGCAGCCCGACCCGCGCGACGCCGACGCGATCGGGCGGACGATGTTCGACACGCCGGGCAGCCAGGACAACACGCTCACGGTGCTGCTGCCGAAGGACTCGCTCACCCTGGTGCCGGCGCAGTCGCTGCTGCGGATCGAGAGCCGCTCAGACGAGCGGACCTACCTCGCGATTGTCACCGCCGGCCCTTTCGCCGAGCCCGACGGCCTGCGAGCGGACGCACCGACGATCGTCACAACAGCCGTCCGGGGCGCCACCGCGTTCGTGCCGCGGTACCACGGCCGCGTCCAGATCGAGATCCTCGGTGAGCGCCGCGGCAAGGCGCTGTCACCTCCGCGCTTCCGCCCGCTTCCCAACAGCCCGGTCTTCCTGCTCGACAGCGACGAGTCCCGCGAGGTACTCGAGCTTGGCGGCAGCATCCGCCTGGGAGTCGTCGCGGGCGACGACGAGCTGGTCGTCAACGTGCCCGCCGACAAGAAGGCGGTCCTGCCACGGCACACCGGCATCCTGGGCACCACCGGCGGCGGAAAGTCGACCACGGTCTCGCGTCTGATCGACCAGGCCCAGCGCCAGGGATTCGCCGTGATTCTGCTCGACACCGAGGGGGAGTACACGCTGATGAACGAGCCGACCGAGGACCAGACGATGCTCGAGCTGCTCGAAGAGCGCGAGGAACAGCCCCACGGCATCGACGGCACGGAGCTCTACGTGCTCGCCGACAAGCGGACATCGAACCCGGGCCACCCGAACAAGAAGGAGTTCGACCTCTCCTTCGAGCGCTTCTCTCCCTTCATCGTCGAAGAGCTGCTCGATCTCACCAGCGCCCAGGCCGAACGCTTTACCGAGGCCTACGAAACCGCCAAGGCGCTGCTGCGCGAGCTGAACATCTTCCCGCGCCGCGACAGCGACGAGGAGAAGCGGATGGCGATCGAGCTCAACGAGATGGAGACGGGCTATCCGCGCATGCGCCTCGACCATGTGATCGACGTTGCGCGGATGATCCACGACTCCCTCTACGGAAGCGACCTCGACGAGAGCGTGATGATGACGAGCGACTTTCGCTCGGGCGAGGGCCGCAGCAGGCTCAAGCAGAAGGCCGAGCTGGCCGCCGGCAAGCTCGGCAACAAGATCTCCTGGCGCGCCCTGCTGGGCCACCTTCACCGGCTCCGCCGCCTGCGGGTGTTCGACAGCACGGGCGGCCTGGATTACGACGCCCTGCTGCGGCCCGGTGGAGTCAGCATCTTTGACCTCTCTGACTCGGACTCCCCGCAGGTCAACAACCTCGTGATCGCCGACGTCCTGCGTGGGGTACAAGACCGCCAGGACGCCGCGTATCGGAGCTTCGAGGACGGCGGCGATCAGCCGACGCGAGTGCTGATCGTGATCGAGGAGGCCCATGAGTTCCTCTCCGACGAGCGCGTCACGAAGATGCCGTTCCTGTTCCAGCAGGTCGCCCGGATCGCCAAGCGTGGTCGCAAGCGCTGGCTCGGGCTCGTCTTCGTCACCCAGCTGCCCCGCCACCTGCCACCGCAGGTGCTCGGGCTGGTCAACAACTGGGTGCTGCACCGGATCTCGGACGCCGACACGATCTCGCGGCTGCGGCGATCGGTGGCGGGCGTCGATGATGCCCTTTGGCAGCGGCTCCCGGGCCTTGCGCCCGGCCAGGCGATCGTCTCCTTCACATCGATGACGCGTCCGCTGCTCGCGGCCGTCGACCCGACGCCGGCCAAGCTGCGAATGCTCGACTGACCTGACTCGCCCAGCCGGCCGGCCCGGCGAAGAGCTGATGAGCTGATCGGCGCCGCGCCCGATCCGTAGGCTGGTCGGCGGCACGGCTCGGAGCGGGCGCATTGAGCCATACTCGCTCGTCGATGGCCGGCGCCCGAACCAGCTCAGACTCTCCGAAGCCTCCCCAGACACCGCTTCCGGTGCATCCGTTTCCGGCGCGGATGGCGCCCGAGCTCGCGCTCGAGCGACTACCGAAGGAGCCGGCCCGCGTGCTCGACCAGATGATGGGCTCGGGGACGATCCCCGTGCTCGCCGGAGCCGCCGGCCACTCGGCGACCGGCTATGACCTCGACCCGCTCGCGCTCCTGATCGCCGAGGTCTGGGGTCGACCGCTCGAGGAGGAGGCGTACCTGCTCGCCGCCGGGGACGTCGCTCAGGAAGCGCGCGAAGCCGAGCCCGCGGAGGTGGCGGTCGAGGACGCCGAGACACTCGAGTTCATCGAGCGCTGGTTCGACGAGGTCGCGCGCGGGCGGCTCGCTGCGCTCACCGAGGCGATAGCGGGGCAGCAAGATGTTCTTCAGCCGGCGCTGTGGTGCGCGTTCTCAAGGCTCATCATCACCAAGGACCGCGGCGCCTCCCTCGCACGAGATGTCTCTCACAGCCGCCCCCACAAGGTCCGGGAGCGCACCGACTTCGACCCGATCGCCAACTACCTGCGATCCGCGCGCGAGGTCGCGAGGCGACACGCGACCCTGAGCGAGACGCGACCGGATCCCGAGGACTTGGCCTTCGGGCGCGTCGACGCCCGCGAGCTTCCCCTCGAGGACGACTCGATCGACATGGCGATGACCTCGCCGCCCTACCTATCGGCGATCGATTACCTGCGCGGGCACCGAATGAGTCTCGTCTGGATGGGCTACACGCTGAGCGAGCTGCGCGATCTGCGCGGCAGCGTCGTCGGCGCGGAGCGTGCCCGCCACGACGGCGACGACCACGAGGAGCTGATCGCCGAGACGCTCGGCAAGGACGCCCCAGCGCGCACCCGCGGCGTACTGCGCCGCTACCTCTATGACCTCCACGCGATCATGAAGGAGACCACCCGCGTCCTTCGGGCGGGCGGATCGGCCACGTTCGTGATCGCCGACGCGACCCTGTTCGGGATCCCCGTCGCCCTCGGCGACGTCGTCGACAAGCTCGCGCGCAAGGTCGGGCTCGAGCGCACCGAGCGGATCGAGCGCGAGCTGCCCGCCGACCGGCGCTACCTACCGCCGCCCGGGCGCGGTCGGACCAGTGACCTCACGCGCCGAATGCGCCACGAGGTCTGCCTCGGCTACCTCGCCCCGTAGCTCGGCGTCGCACTTCGCTTGCCCGCTCGGAAGGGAGTTGACGAAGGCGATCATGCGAAGGAGGTGATGGCAGATGGCGAGGAACCGCAAGACCTCGGCGAGGGCGGCGAAGGCGGCGTCGAAGGTGCTGCGCGACAAGCGAACGAGCAGGGCGTCGAAGAAGGCCGCAGGCAGCGCGCTCTCGCAGCGAGCGCCGAAGCGCGGCAGTTAGCGGGACCGCGAGTCTGAGGTCTTCTAACGTAAGCGTTAGAAACCCTTAGACTCGCTTTCCCCTGCCTCCACGGCGTGCAGCGACGCCAAGTCTGAGACTTTCTAAGACACCAACACCCCTCCACAGAAACAGCTAGAAGCCGAGTGAACAAGCGCGAGAACCCCTACACCCCCGGTGCCGGCAGAAAGCCGCCGACGCTCGCCGGCCGCGACGGCGACCTCGAGAACTTCCAGGCGCTGATCGAGCGGCTCGGCACCGGCGGCTACGAGCGCAGCCTCGTCTACTCAGGGCTGCGCGGGGTCGGCAAGACGGTGCTGTTGATGGAATTCGACGTGCTCGCGAGTGAGGCGGGCTGGGCGACCACCGACGTCCAGGAGGTCGGCTCGCAGCCCGACTTCCGCGTCACCTTCGCTCGCATGGCAGCCCGGCTGCTGCGCGAGATGAGCCGCAAGCACCGGATCAAGGATCGCGTCGACCGCGCCCTCGGGGTGGTCAAGGCGTTCAGCCTCGCGGTGCCGGGCGGCGTGCAGATCAAGCTCGACGTCGAGGCCGCCTCCGGGGTCGCCGACTCCGGCGACCCCGAGCAGGACCTCGCCGACCTGCTGACCGAGATCGGCGAGGTCGCCCAGAGCACCAACACCGGCGCGCTCTTCCTGGTCGACGAGATGCACAACCTCGACACGCCCTCGCTGGCGGCAATCTGCATCGCGCTGCAGGCGATCAGCCGCCGCACCCTACCGGTGGCGCTCGTCGGCGCCGGGCTCCCCGACCTCCAGGTCCGTCTGATCTCCGCCAAGCCTTACGCCGACCGGCTCTTTCAGTACCACGAGCTGGGCGGCCTCCCGGACCCGGCGGCGCGCTCGGCGTTGATCGGACCGGCGACGACCCTGGGCGTGACCTATGACGAGGCCACCGCCCGCAAGGTCGTCGCCGAGGCCGCCGGCTACCCCTACTTCATCCAGGAGTACGGCCTCGAGCTCTGGAACCACGCCGACGACTCTCCGATCGACGACGACGACCTCGAGACCGTGCGCGAGCTGGTGCGTGACACGCTCGCCCGCAGCTTCTTCGGCACCCGCTTTCAGATGGCCACCGACGCCGAGCAGCGCTACCTCGCCGCGATGGCCGCGGCCGGCGAGCCGCCCTACCGCGTCGGCGACGTCGCGTCGGCCTACGGCGCCCGCGACCAACGCGGCGTCTCAGTGCATCGCGACGGTCTGATCCAGAAGGGGCTGGTGTGGAGCCCGCGCCGCGGCCAGGTCGATTTCACGGTGCCGCTCTTCGCCGAATACCTGCGCGACAACCACCCGCTCGAGAGCTTTGAGTAGGTCGCGGCGATGAGCACGTCTCGCTACGACGCGATCCGCGACCGGCTCCCGACCCCCATCGGCAAGCAAGCCGACGTCGTTGCGCTCGCTCCCAGCGGACACCACGTCGTCCTCGGAACCGCCGGCTCCGGGAAGACGACGATGGCGATGCTGCGGGCGATGTTCCTCGCCGACCCGCGCGCCGAGCACCACGGCCGCACGCTACTCGTCACCTACAACCGAGCGCTCCTGGCCTTCTTGCGCCAGGTCATTACCGGCGACGACGACCTGCTCGAGGTCCGCAACTACCACCACTTCGCCCTCGGGTATCTAAAGTCGCGCGGCCTGCCGACCGACCGCGCCGTCGCCCAGGGTGGCGAGCGGCGAAACCTGATCGCCACCGCGTTGGGTGCCACGCGCGAGGGGCGCTCGGACGCGGTGCTCGATCGCGGCACGAGCTTCTTCTCGAGCGAGTTCGCCTGGATGGGGCGCAACGGGATCGTGAGCGAGGACGACTACCTCGCCGCCGATCGCGTGGGCCGCATCCACCCGCTGACGCGTGACCAGCGCGCGGCCGTCTACGCGGCGCGGCTGGGCTACGAGCGGGCACGCGAGGAGGCCGGTCTGAGCTACGACTGGGATGACCTGGCGACGGCGGTCGTCGACCAGTTCGAGGCCGACGACGAGCCCCGTCGCTACCGCCACATCGTGATCGACGAGGGCCAAGACTTCTCGGTGCAGATGCTGCGCAGCCTGGTCAGCGCGATGGATCCCGAGGGCTCCTTCACCCTGTTCGGCGACGCGGCGCAGCAGATCTACGGTCGCGGGGTCTCGTGGCGAAGCGCGGGGATCGGGGTCAGCAAGGTCTGGGAGTTCGCCCACAACTACCGCAACTCGGCGCCGATCGTGCGGCTCGCGCAGGCGATCGCGGCGATGCCCTACTACCGCGACGTCGAGGACCTGGTCGAGCCCGACGAGGACGTCGACGAGGGGCCACCGCCGACGATGCGAGTGTTCGAGAACCCGAGCGACGAACGCGACTGGGTGATCGAGCAGGCACAGGCTCTCGGACGCACGGGTACGGTCGGCGTGCTCTTTCGCCGCGGCGTCGATGCCGGGCGCTTCGTTCGAGCCTGCCGAGGCGCCGAGCAGCTCAATCGCGACACCCCACTGTGGAACGCTCAGCCGGGGATCTGGAGCGCGACCGTGAACGCCGCCAAGGGCTTCGAGTTCCAGAGCGTGATCCTCCCCGAGCTCAGCACCGACTGGTGGCCCGAGCCCCAGGCTGTCAGCGCCGACGGCGAGGAGGAGGCGACGGTCGCGGATGGCCGGCTGCTGTACGTGGCCGTGACGCGCGCGCGTCAGAACCTGCTGATGACGGCGACTGGAACGATCACCGAGCTACTTCCAAATGAGGAGGGGCTATGGGTGCAGAGCAAGGGATAACCGAGATCGAACACCTCGCCCGCGAGCGCGAGATCACGCGGCTCTGTCATCTGACGCCGTTTCAGAACCTGATCCACATCGCCCGCGGCGATGGGCTTCGCTCGACGTTCGAGCTTTCCGGCGACGCGCGCGCCGCGTTCACCCAGCAGGACCTCGAGCGCCTCGACGGTCATCCCGACCACATCAGCTGCTCGATCGAGTACCCCAACGTCTGGTATCTGCGCCAGCGCCGCAGGCGCGCGACCCCGCTGCAGAAGCTGTTCCCCGATTGGGTCTGCGTCTTGATCGAGCCGCACCATCTCTGGCGAGAGGACACGCTGGTCTGCTTTCGCAACGCCGCCGCCGCCGGCGGTGCCTACATCGACCGCGGACCGACGGCGTTCGAGGCGATGTTCGCCGACTCCGTCGTTGGCAGCGGCGGGCGCACCTACACGCGCGGGTCGAAGCCGCTCAGCTGTCCGACCGACGACCAGGCCGAGGTCCTGATCGCCAAGCAGATCCCGCTTGCCGACGCCGGTCGCGTCGTCGTCGCCGACACCGCACAAGCCTCGCGAGTCCTAGTAGGACTCGACATCTTGCAAGTCCCGCCCGACACCTTCGAGCTCATCGTCGCCCCCAAGCTCTTTCAGATCAGCCTGAGCGGCGCCCTCAACGCCGGTCGGCGGCCGACCGAGACCCCCTGGACCCACGGAGAAGACGATGCCGCCTGAGCGCGACCGGATCACCGGCGGCCTTCTGGGCGTCGCGGTCGGCGACGCGCTCGGCTGGCCGATGGAGGACCGAGGCAACCGCGTTGGCGGTACCGCGAACGTAAAGCCCGACTGGGCCCTGGTCCCTTGGAGGCGCCGGGAGGGCGGCGGCTACGGGCCTCACGAGCAGCCCGTCGACGCCGGCTCGGTGTCCGACGACACGCAGCTCACTCTCGCCGTCGCCCGCAGCGTCCTTCATCGTGACGACTGGCTGGCCTACTGGACCCGGGTGGAGCTTCCCCTCTGGACGGTCTACGAGCGTGGCGGAGGCGGGGCGACCAAGCGTGCGGCGCAGACCTGGCTTCGTGGCCACCCACCCTGGCACGACGCCGAGAAGCCGAAGGCGGTCAGCAGCTACTTCGAAGCGGGGGGAAATGGCACGGCGATGCGCTGCCTCGGCCACTGCGCCGTCGCCGCAGATTGGGACGAGCTAGCCCTCCGGCTCGACGAGGATGGAGCGACCACACACGGCCACCCCCGAGCGCTACTCGGCGCTCGCGTCTATGGATGGGCCGCATTGCACGGCCTTCACCGTGGCTCGAAGCTGCGCTACGGCGAGCTGATCGAGCGTGTGCTCGACGCGGAGCCAGAATGGAGCAGGCCGCCACGACTCTCTGACGATTGGCATCTTGCCGCCGAGCGCGCCGCTCGGGACTACGAGGGGGAGTGGCGGAGAACCGTTGACGAGCTGCGCCGCGCTCTTGAAATCTCGCGGGCCGGGATCGGCGAAGGGGCGGTGGCCGTCGATCATCCGGTGCTCGAGGACCTGGGCGCCTTTGGCCAAGCCTCGGGGGCCGGCACCGTCACCGCGGTGGCCTCGATCTTCCTTGCCGCGCGCTACCTGAGTCAGCCCCAGCAGGGGTTGCTGGCCGCGGCCTTCGCGCGCGGTGCCGACACTGACACGTTGGCGGCGATGACCGGGGGGCTGCTTGGACTCCTCCTGGGAGGCGACTGGCTGCGACCGCTCGCCGGCCAGGTCCAGGACTCCCAATACATCCAGGAGCTCGCTCGTCAACTGGAACTCCGTCGAGCTGGGGATCGAATCGATTGGGCCTTCACGACCCAGGAGCGCACGCGCCTTTACCGCTGGCTCGACGAGGCCCGACCGGGCGCCGAGGGCGACCTGCCGCCGTTCGGGCGCATCCTTCTGGCTGACGTCGTCGACTTGCCGGCCCGGACGCAGTTCGTTCGGAGCTGGGCGCTGCAAACCGATCTCGGTCAATCACTCCTGATCAAGCGCTACGACAAGGGTCGAGACGGCCAGCCGCGCTGGATATCGATCTCGCGGCCTGCCGCAAGCAACGGAGTTGAGGAAGCGACCGGGGCGGTGCAGGAGCCGAGTCCGCGGGTCGAGCCGCGAGTTGGCCTGGTGTTGCGCGTCAGCGACATCGACCGGGCGAAGGCCTTTTACACCGAGGTAGTTGGTCTGTCGGTGCGCCGCGCTACCGACCGATTCATCAGCTTCGGATGGCTTGCGCTCGAGCCCGACGAGCGCGCCGGGCAGCTCTCATTGAAATCAGGCGATGAGGCGCTGATGCCGGCAATCCGGCTCTACGTCGCCGCGGACGAAGTCATTCAGATTCGCGGACACTTCGACGAGTTCGGGCTTCAGACGACCGAACTACAGAGATCGACTCATCGCGGCTTTCGCTCACATGATCCAGACGGCCACCCGATCGAGGTCGTCGCGCGCAACGGCGCTCCGACGCCGTAGTCGAAGCGAGCCGGCCTAGCCCGTTCGAGATGAGCGCCGATTTCGCACCCGATCCGCTTCCCAAGGCCACGCGCGAGGACGGCCTCGGCGATCAGGGGATGAGGATGGTCGATCGGGTCGTTTCCGAGGACCTCGGCTGGATCTTTCGCGATCAGACTCGAAAGGACTTCGGGATCGATGCGCTGATCGAGTTGGCGCACCGCGACCGCCGCGTTACGGGCCGCTTGATCGCCGCGCAGATCAAGTGCGGGAAGTCGTGGTTTTCCGAGCCGATGGCGGACGGCACCGGCTGGGTCTACCGAGGCGAGGTGAAACACCTGAACTACTGGCTGGGGCACTCGCTGCCGGTGATTCTCATCCTCTGCGATCAGGACGACGACCGCTGCTACTACGCCCACGTCGCTGCGGCACGGGTTCGCCAGACCTCGAGCGGATGGTCGATTGTGGTCCCTCGAGCACAGATCCTCGACGCGAGTGCTCAGGAGCACCTCAAGCGATTGACGAGAGCGCCGCAGCGAAAGGACGTGATCGAGTTCGCGCTGCTTCAGCATCTGGTCGACCGCTGGGGCGATCGGCTGCGGATCTGCCCGATCCTCGAAGCGCCACGCGACTTCCAACGCTTTGCCCATCTCATCGAGATCAGAGGGGAAACCGGCGGGACCTTCGGGGTGCATTTCATCGACGCGTCGGTACGACTGCCGACCGCTGAGGCGATCGAGGAGGAGCTTGAGTGGCGGGACTACAACGAGCGCGCGACCGGCGGCGGGGTCAAAGACCTGATGCTCTTCGTCGTGGGCGACGATCCAGAGAGCATTCGGTTGTCAGCCGATGCCGAGGAGCTGGTTGACCGATCCCCAAATCTTCGTCTCCATCGACTGCTTTACGACGACGAGCGGATTGTCAGCCTCACGGAGATCGACTCCGGCGATCGACCACTCGAGTTCTGGCCGGGAGCCGACGAGCCGGGCCTCTAGCGGTGAATCGTCTGCATCTGCTCAGCCGGCATGTGAGGACCCGAGTCGTCGCCGGGCGCTTCTCCGCGAAGTAGACGGTCGAGGTTCTCACCGTGGTGGCGAGGGATCCGCTGCTCGAGCTGGGCGTAGACGTCGAGGGTCATCTTCGAGTCGGCGTGGCCAACCTGGCTCATGACCCACTTGACGTCGAAGTCGTTGGCGACCAGTGCGAGCGAGATGTAGGTACGTCGCAGGCTGTGCGGGGTGATGTGCGGCAAGGCCGGTAGGTCGCGCTCGGCGCGGCGGGTGCTGGCGAGCTTGGCTGCCTCGCCGACGATCTCGCCGACGCGCTGGCGGTCCATCCGCCCACCGCGTCGGTTGGGGACGAGATACGCATTCGGGTCGGTTGGCTTGCCTGCGCGGCGGAGGCGGTCGAGGTGCTCGACGGCGGCCTCGACGAGGTCGGGCGTCATCTGGACCTCGCGTACGCCGGCGTCGGTCTTGGCGTCACGGATGTGGAACCGCGCGCCGGCGGGATCGTGCAAGCGAACGTCGCGGATCCGCAGGTCGCAGAGCTCGCTCGCGCGGACGCCGCTTCTGGCGAGGATCTCAACGACGGCGCGGCGGCCGATGTAGCCGATCGGCGCCGCGGCGCCGAGACGGTTGAGGTGAAAGCTCACCGTCTGCTTGGTGATGCCGAGCTCACGGGCGATGTCCTGTGGGCGCCGGCCCGCGGCCGCGCGGCGGGCGACTCGCGCCTGAGTGCCGTCGCCAGCGAGCGCTTCAGCGGCGAACCGGGGCAGGGTCTCCTGGGCTGCGGCCGCGTCGAGCAGTTCGGCTAGTTCGTCGAGTTCGAGGAAGCTGCGCTTGGGCTTAGGGACGCGGACGCGCATCCGTTTGCCGCGGGCGGGATTCCGGTCGATCAGCTCATCCTCCACTGCCTCGTCGAGGACCATCGCGAGCACCCCGATCAGCTTCTTCAGATAGCTAGCGCCGATCGGGACGCAGCGGCGACCGCGCCGGTCGCGGATCTCGGCTCCGGCGGCGATCGCCTCGCGCAGCTCCGTCGCCTCGCGGATTACGTGTGCCTTGAACGCGAGGCAGAGGTGGCGGTCGATCTCATCGAGGCGGTGGCGGGCGAAGTAGGGGAGCACATGGTTAGTTAGCGCGCCGCGATAGTGCTGGTAGGTGCTGGGGGTGATCGTGCGGTCGCCGATCGTGCCGTTGCGCTTCCGCTCGAGCCAGCTCGAGGCGTACTCGTGGAAGCTCGGCATTCCGTTCGGTGGCGCTGGAGCGCTCCGCGGCAGCGGCGTTCGCCAGACGCCGGCCCGCACCTTGGCGATGATCGTGTCGAGCTCGGCGCGGGCGGTGCGCTTGCTCCAGCCCCCACCGCAGCCGCAGGAGCAGTCACGGCGCTCATGCAGGATCACGTCGCGGCGCTCGCCGTTGGCCTGGAAGCGCAGCCGGTACTTCTCGGTACCGTCGGCGAGCGTGGTGGTCTGGATGTTGCCGCGGGCGGGGCGGGCCATCAGCCCACCGGCCCTTGGGCGCGAATACGCTTCTCATACATCGGGACTTAGCCTCCCGGTGTCACGGCCGGGGGCGCTACCACGCCGCCCGGCCACTTATCGGTCGCGACGACCTTAGCTCTGCTCATAGGGCAGCAGCTCCACCGCGTCAGCGGTCACCGAGCGGGTCCCGCCGCGCGCGGCTCGACGGTCGGGCTCGTGTGACTCGGGGGCGTTGACGGTCAGACGGCGACGGACCTCGACCAGATCGAAGCGAAGCCGGCCCTGCCGGCCGCCGAGGCGAATCGCGCCCAGTTCGCGAGCGTGTGCGTAGACCCAGTCGCGCTCGACGGAGAGTCTGCGCGCGAGCTCTGCCGCATCGACGAGGCGAATGCCGTGGGATTCCGTGTCGGCGAGGAGTTCGACGACGCGCCGAGCGATCGGCTCGATGTCCTCCGCATCAAGCGTCATCGGACTGCGACGAGTGCTCGAGGCGGGCGCGCGCGATGTCAGCGTAGGCCGGCTCGCGCTCGATGCCGAGAAAGCACCGGCCCTCGAGCACGGCGGCGCAGCCGGTCGACCCCGAGCCGCTGAACGGATCGAGCACGGTGCCGCCATCAGGGACGGCGAGCCGGACCAGCCAGCGCATCAGCGCGAGCGGCTTGACCGTCGGGTGCGGGTTTGTCGCGGGCGGCGGCTTCCGGGCGTGCTTTGCGTTCGGGAACAGGTCGAGGGCTCGCGGCGGGAGCGCCTCGCAGCCGGCGTCGCGCTCGCGGCGTGACGCCTTCGGACAGTAGAAGAGGCGGCTCGCTTGACGGGCGGCTCGCGAGGAGGCGCGCGAGGACCCGGCGGCGGCGTCGATGATCCCGACCGGGCAGCCCACCGCGCAGCGACCTGAGCGGCAACCGGGTGCGTGCGTGAGCGTGACGTTGGCTGGGAAGCGGCCCTCGACCCGGCAGGCATCCGTGTTGAGAGCGCCGGTCCCGTTGGCGGCGAGGTTGCGCTCGAGCGTGCCGGCGAGCGGCTTGCGGGCGAGCAGGATCGGCTCCCAGCCCGGCTTCAGCGATGCGGCCCTGCCGCCGGGCAGTTTGCGGGACTTCGGCATCCCGGTCCCGTAGAGCCAGATCAGGCAGTCGCGCAGCTCGAAGCCAGCCTCCTCGATCCCGCAGGCGAGGCGGTGGGCGGTGCGCGGCGCGCTGAAGGCGAGCAGGTGTGCGCCGGGCTTGAGCGCGCCGATCGTGGCGCTGGCCCAGGCCCTGGTCCAGGCTTGGTAGGACTCAGCGGCGGCGAGGCGCTTGCCGTTGAGGCGGGCGGCGGCTTCGCGGATCGCGCGCCCGTCCCAGCGCTCGCCCTGGAAGTCGATCCCGTAGGGCGGGTCGGTGACGATCGCGTCGGCCGACCCGGGCTCGAGCGAGCCCAGGACCTCGAGGCAGTCGCCCTCGATCAGCGACCACTCTGAGGAACTGGGCGCTGTCGCGGCTCCTGTCGCCCTCGGGGCCCTCTCTTTGGCCGAGTACCCCAGCGCCTACCCCCTGGCCCTGTCGCCGCCGGACGTCGCCGCTGTCGCCCCGAGCCAGTCCAAGGGGCGATCCGGGGCCTGGAAGTCGGTGAAGATCGGCGCGAAGGGACCGTGTCGCTGGAGGTCCTCGAGCAGGCACAGGGAGATCGCGACCTCGGGCGTGCGGGCGAGCTCGGGGTCGGTCGCACACAGGGCGATGGCGGTGTCGCGGCGGCGCTCGAGCACGGCCCGCGAGGCGCCGGCGAGCACGCAGAGAACCGGCGGCAAGGCCGGGTACCAGGTGCGCCAGAGCGGCTCGCCGTGCTCGTCACGGGCGCGGTGAAGCTGGGCGTAGCGGGCGAGACCGCGGGCGAGCCGGTCGACGGGAAGGGTCGCGCGGTCGAGCTCGAGCAAGCGCTGCTCGAGCACGACCTCCTCCTCGGCGACGAGCAGGTAGCTGAGCAGCGCGTCGGCGACGAACTGGCGGCGGCGCTTGCCGCGGCCGCGGGTGAGCGGGTGGGCGACCTCGTGGCGCCAGGAGAGGGGGCCGAACTCGTCGCCGCGCTCGCGGGCTTGTTCGAGGAAGCAGATCGCTGTGTCGTTGACCGCGAGGGTGTGGGCGTGGAGCTGACCGGCGGCGTCGGCGGCGCTCAGCAGCTTCGGTGGCCGGTCGAGCACACCGGCGCTGGAGGCACGCTCGGCGCCGTGGCCGGTGATGAACCAGAGGCGTCGCCGCCCGCCCGGGGCGTGGACGTGATCGAGCAGCCCGGCGCCGGCGAGGCGGCCGAGCACCCGCTGGGCCCAGCGCTCGCCGCGGCCGGGAAGGTGGATCGCTTGGACCTGCGCGGTGGTCAGGAGGCGGTGCTGGGCGACGCTCGCCAGCACCTCGAGGGCGTTCTCCGGCAGGCCGCCGGCGGCGCGGTGGCGCTCGCTCACCGGTCGCCGCCCTTCGTCCGCACCCGCAAGCCGCCGCGGCGGCTCGGCGCCGGCGCCTCCCTGTCTGGCGCCGGGCTGCCGGATGACCTGCGGTGCTCGCCGAGCGCCTGCTTGATCCGCTCGTCGAGCGTCTCGAGGTGGGCGAGCGCGTCGGCGGCTGGCCGCCTTGAAGAGGTGCGGTCGACAGCCCGCTCGAGCTCGGCGAGGTCGCCGGGGTCGGGGTCTCCGATCAGATCCTCGACCCGCATCCCTCTCAGGGCGAAGGGCTTTGAGAGCGCGCCGCGGTGGGTGACCTGGCAGAGGAACCGGTAGCGCGGAAGCCGGGCGACAGCCGCCGGCTCGAGATCGCCGGCCCACTCCTTGGCGATCAGCCCGGCGGCCTTGGCGTTGAGGGCGGTGGTCAGCAGGTGGGAGCGGTT
The DNA here is from genome assembly GCA_021496505.1 of Thermoleophilia bacterium SCSIO 60948. Classification (GTDB taxonomy): domain Bacteria; phylum Actinomycetota; class Thermoleophilia; order Solirubrobacterales; family 70-9; genus JACDBR01. The sequence goes on from CP053031.1 coordinate 3,270,601, forward strand.
GGTGGTGACCGCGTTCAGCGTCTGGGCGGTGAGCCGCTCGGGGTTCTGGTTGAGCAGGAACGCCCGCACCCCGTACTTCGCGGTCTGCTCGAGCAGCGCGGCGAGGTTCCCCGAGGAGGCGCCGTCGTAGGTCTGGACCTCGTCGAGGAAAACCCAGAACGGAGTCCGCTCCGCGGGCGGCAGCTCCGCCCGTCCCTTGGCGGCGTGCAGGAGGTCGAAGACGAGCAGGTTGGCGACCAGGCGGTCGCGGGTGCCGCCGGAGCCGGGACAGGCGAGCACGATCTGGCGGCGGTCCATGGCCTCGCGGATCCGGTAGCTCGATTCGCTCTGGCCGAGCAGGGCGGTGATCGCGGTCGAGGCGCGCAGTCGGTCGATCAGGTTGGTGACCGGGGTGATCGCCTCCTCGGCGAGGCGGGGGAAACGATCGAGCCAGAACGCTTGGGAGGCGGCGGGCAGGACCGGCAGGCAGGCGCGGCGCCAGTCCTCGTCGGAGAGCAGGGTCGGCAGCTGGAAGACCGTCGGGCAGAGCTCGGGCGGGACCGACCGGGCGACGTGGGCGAGCGCCTGGGCGGCCTGGGTGGTGATGTTGATCGCGCGGGTGTTTCGCTCATCCCAGCGAAGCGCCGATGCGAAGGCGTCGACGACCGCCTCGACCCGTCCCTCGGCGTCGCCGCGGAGCTCGAAGAGGTTCCAGGCCGGCTGGCGCTCGCGCGCGCCAGGACCAGCGAGGTCGATCTCGATCACCCGCTCGCGCAGCCCCGGCTCGTTGAGGTGGCGCTTGATCCTCGCGACGGCGTCCTCGTGGGGGTCGAGGAAGAGGCCGCCGTGACCGGAGCGGGCGAGGTGGAGGAACTGGGCGACGGCGAGCTCGGTCTTGCCGTAGCGCGAGCGCCCGGCGCAGTAGGAGAAGAACGTGTCGGCGACCCGGACGCCGACGACCCGCTCTCCCTGCTCGCCCGCGATCCGCCCGAGCGGAATCTGGTCGGGCTCGCCGGTGAAAGCCGGCAGGTCCGGTGGCGCCGCGACCAGCGCCCCGGACCGCAGCACGTTCTCGGCCAGGCAGTGGACGGTGGGCGGCTTGAGGAACCCAGCGACCTCGCGGGCGCTGACGACGCTGCGCCGGGCGGGCCGGAAGTGACCGGTGCGGAGGCGCCGGTCGAAGCGGCGGCGACGAAGCGGCAGGTCGGAGCCAGCGAAGCCGAGGCCCGGGAGCGGGACGCCGCTGACACGCAGCCAGTTGCGATCCGTGAGCTGCTCGAAGGCGGCGAGCAGGCGCGGCAAGCTCGCCTTCGCAGCGGCGCGGGTGCGTGCCTCGCAGCGCACGAGCACCTGGAGTGCGAACAGAGGGCCGGAGTCCTTGAGCTTGGCGTCGAGGGCGCGGGTGGCCGCGCGGCGCTCGGCGAGCTCGTCGGGCTCAGCCTTGCGCGAGCGCTGATCGGGCAGCTGCAGTAGCGGCAGCGGCTGCTCGCCGTACTCGCGGCGGGCCTCGCGAAGGAGCCGGCGGCGAAGCCGCCGGCTCTCGCCACCACCGGCAGGCAGCAGATCGACGCAGACGGTCGCGCGCTCGCAGGCGGGGTCGAGGTCCCCGACCGCCGCGGCATAGGACTGCAGCGGGTCGGGCTCGAGCGCGATGCGGGCGAGCGGCTCGACGCTCGCGCGCGCGAGGACAAGCTCGGCCCGGGCGGCCGCCGGGCGTGCGCACTGGCCAGGCGAGTCGGGCTGGCGCAGCTCGATGCCCTCGAAGGAGCGAAGCGCGGAGCGCAGGATTCCCTCGGCCCGGGCCGGCACCTCGAGCAGGTAGAGGAGCTGGCCCTCTGGGTTTGTTTCGAGCTGTATCCGGACGGCACTCGCGCGCCGGTCGAGCCAGCCGCGGACGCTGCGACGCACCCGGCTCAGCTGGGCGGCGAAGCGCAGGATGCTCTCGGGCGAGGGATCGAACTCATCCGCCGGGACGACGAGCAGCGTCACCCGAGTGCGGAGCGCCAGCCGCGTGGCGACCGTCCGGATTAGGACCAGAGCGCCGGCTAGCAGAGCGACGACACCTGCCGCCGGGATAAGCGATGCGAGATCTCGAGCGAGGGCTTCGGCTCTGAGCTGTGAGATGAGCTGCCAGCCGAGCAGTCCGATCAGCGCTGCGATCACCGCCAGCGCCAGCGCGGGGTCGTCGCGCCGCGAGCGCTTCACGTTCCAAACTCCTGGTCACCTAGAGACGTCGGCAGCGCCGAAGGGGCGGAACCGCCGGTGGAGAGCGCGAAAGCCGGCCGCCGGCGAGAGATCGGGGCGACCTGCGATCCGACCGCCGACCCGACCCGCAGTCCGACCGCCAGGGCCGCCGCCATCTCGCTCATCGCAGGCCCTCGGCCACGGCCAGCCCCAGCCGGCTGATCGCCATCCGGGACTCGCGGCGCAGCCCGGCGGGCGCGAGGGCACCGGCGTCGAGCATCGCCCGCAGCTCCGGGTCGTAGGGGATCGCGACCCGCGCCGCGACCTCGTGGCGGCGGAAGGCCGCCTCGATGACCTGGCGGTCGACGGCGCCGCTCGCGGGCGCCTGATTGAGCACGACGGTGGCCCGCTCCCCGGCGCGCGTGGCGCGCAGGTCGTCGAGCGCCGCGAGGACTCGCTCGGCGGTGACCCACTCGAGCGTCGAGACCAGCACCATCTGGTCGGAGCGCTCGAGCGCGAGGCGCGCGAGCGGGTCGGTCAGCCCTGTGCCGAGGTCGAGCAGAACGACCTCGTAGAAGCGGTCGAGCAGCGAGAGCAGGCGGCCGTAGTGCTCCGTGGTGAGGTCGGACATCGCGCGCGGGTCGCCGGGCGCGGCCAGCACGTGAAGGCCCGAGGGAAGCGGCGAGATGAACGGCCGCAGCGCGCCCGCGTGCTCGACCTCGCTGGCTTGCTCGAGCAGGTCGGCGAGCGAGCGCTCGGAGCGGACGCGGTCGGGGGCGAGCAGCCCAAGGGTCCCGTAGTCGGGGTTCGCGTCGAGGGCGACGCAGCGCAGCCGGACGCTGCGTGCGAGCACCTCGCCGGCGAGCAGGGTGCAGGTCGTCTTGCCGACGCCGCCCTTCGGCGAGACGACCGCGACGTGGTTCGGCCGGCTCAGCCGGGTGGCGGTAGCGGCGAGGCGGCGCTCTAGCAGCTGCTCCTCGCGCTCGCCGCGGCTCTGAAGCAGGGCCCGGAGGCGCCTCCACCAGCGGACCTGGACGCGGCTCGGCTCGAGCCGGTCGCCCGCGAGGCGCGGACCGTAGAGATCGCCGCGCTCGAGCCCCGCGGGGCGGTGCTGCTTAGGCACGGGTCCGGCCCTCCTGGGCGTTGTCGCCCGACCCGCCCGCCGGGGAGGCGAGCACGTCGATCCACTCCGGCGCGGTGTAGCCGTAGCGGGCAGCGTTGTCAGGCTGGCCCGGCGAGGCCGAGGTCTGCCAGGAGATGTGGATGTGCGGCCCGCCCGTGCACGGCACGCAGCTGCTCGGGTCGCCGTGGCTGGGGAAATTGTTGTAGCCGATGAACCGAAACGGCGGGTCGGCGCACGACGGGGCGACACCGCTCGCCGCGCACGACTCCGACCAGCCCAGCGCCCGTGCCAATCGGAGGGTCCGCGACCAGTTGCCGTCCTTGGGGACGGCGTCGATCGCGGCGCCGAGTGGGTGCTCGCCGTCGGGGGCGTGGCCGAGGCCGTAGCAGTCGGTGACGAGGATCCCGTAGCGGCGGGCGAGGTAGACGACGTCGGGCACGACCCGCGCGTCGCAGCTCTCCGCGGTGCCGGGGGTGATGTCGGCGGGCAGTGGCCGCAGCCCCTGGGGCGACGTCGCGCGGCGGGCCTCGCCGAGCTGACCGGCGGGCGTGCCGGCGCTGCCGCACCCGCCGCTGGAGGCGAGCTGCGGCTGGGCCTGCTCGGGGTCGGTCGGCGCCGGGGCGCCTGAGCCCTGGAAGCCGTACTGGACGGCGCGGGCCATCACCTCGTCGGCGTAGGCGGCGACCGCGTCGCCGCAGGCGCCGTAGTAGCCGCAGGCCGCCTCGCGGTAGGCGGCGTAGGAGCCGCCGGTGGGTGGGGCGCCCTTGGCCTGGCGCAGGATCCGCGCCGCGGTGAAGATCGCGTCGGCGGGGTTGTTTACGTCGGTGTCCCCGTCGCGGTCGCCGTCGACCTTGTAGGTGACCCATATGTTGCCGCAGGCGCCGCCGACGCCGATCTGCATCGGCCCCGCGCAGCCTGAGGAGTTGACCCCGCCGCACGCGCCGTGGTTGCACTCCTGGGCGCCGATCGAGGCGAGGAAGGCCCAGTCGATGTCGAACCGCCGCCCGGCCGCCTGGTAGATCCGAAGCCGCGCCGGCGGGATCTCCGCCTCGGCCGACCGCGACGCCGCGGGCTGGTCCGCGCCGCTCGACCCGCCGCCGAGGCAGCCGAGGTCGCCCCCGACGATCGCCGCCACCGTCCCCAGCAGCACGACCAGCAGCGATACCCCGGCTCCCACTCCGACGCCGAGCAGCGCCGCGAGCTTGCGCCCGCGGCGCGGCCGGGACTCAGCCGCCGCCGCGCTCAATCGCTCCCCACCTCGACGACGATCCAGCGCCCGTCAATCGGGCGGACTTTCAGCGTGATCGTGTAGTGCGACACGCCGCCGTCGGCGACCTCGGCGGCGACCGAGATGGCTTGGCTACCGAGCCGCACGGACCGAACCTCGACCACCCGCGGGCGGCGGCGGCGCGCCGCCGGCGGCACCCTGGGGCGCGAGCGGACGATCTCCCGCCGCAACGCGGGAGCGGCCGCCTCGATCGCGCTTGGTCCGCGGCGGCCGTAGAGGAAGCTCAGGTAGCCAGGCAGGAAGCGGCGCGCCGCCTGCTCGGCCTCGGGCGGCACGGCCGGGGCCTCAGGTTCGGGCTCGGGCGGCCGTGTGGCCGGTGAGCTTGGCGGCGCAAGCGGCGGAGCGGGCGTCTCGTCACCGCGGCCAGCGGCGAGCAGGACCGCCGCGGTGATGACCAGCACGATCGTGGCCGCGACGAACAGCCGCGGGCGCTCCCGGTCGCCGATCGGCCGCTCGGCAAGCTCGCGCGCGCGTGAGATCAACGATCCTCCCGCGTCGGCTTGCCACGGTCGTCGGCGCCCGGTTCCGTGGGGGCGGGCGCGGTCCGCTCGCGCTCCTGGCGCAGGTCGGCGCTGAGCGCGCTCTCGCTCCCGCGCTGGCCGGGCGAGCGCTCGACCGACTGTCCGCCCCGGTCTGCGCGCTCGGGGCTGGGCGGCCTGTCCGGACGCTCCGGAGGGGGAGACGCCTGCTTGCCGGCGCCCGCCTCGCCAGAGCCTCGCTTGCTCGATCGAGGCGCCCGCCCGGGGGCCTCCGGTGCCGAGCGACGCTCGCCTTCCTGGGCCGGCGGGCTCTCGCCGCGCCCCGGAGGAGGGGCGGGCGCCTGACCGGACTCGGACCGCTCCGAGGCGGCCCGTGTGTCCTGCCGGGCGGGCGCTGCCGAGCGTTCGTTGGTGGCGTCGGCCTCACTGGCCTGCGGCGCGACCGCGGCTGGCGGCATGACACCGCTGCTGGTGGCCGCCGTCGCTGGTCCCCGCCCGCTACCGCCGGGGCTGGTCCGTCGGCGCAGGGAGCGCAGCGGGCGGGTGGCGAGCTGGGAGCCGTAGTAGACCGAGGCGAGGCGACCGGTGCCTTCCTGGCGGGAGGAGCCGGGCCCGGCGGTGGCGGCCAGCAGGCGGTCGGCGAGCTGGTGGCGGTAGAGGAAGACCGACCAGAAGAAGAGGCCCTGGAGGCCGAAGGAGAGCAGCCAGCCGAGGTTGGCGCTGGCGCTTGCGAGCGCCCCGTTGACTGCGAGGACGACGGCGAGGATCAGCGAGTAGGCGGCCTTCCTGAGCAGGAAGCCGGCGATGCGCAAGAGCCAGGCGCGGAAGAAGTCGTGGCCGCGGCCGGGGATCACGCCGAGGATCAGCGCGACGGGCGCGAAGGCGAGCAGCAGGAGGAGCAGGACCTGGGCGAGGATCACCCCGATCGCTAGCGCGCCGAGCAGCAGGAAGGCGCCGAGCTCGCCGGCGAAGACGACAATCGCGATCAGCAGCCGCTGGTACTGGCCGCCCTCTTCCATCGCGTCGGCGGCGGGTTTGTCGGCGCCGTCGAGCGAGTAGCCCTCGTCCTGCTGCTCGTCGGGCAGCTCGCCGGTGTCGCCGTCGTTGATCGCCTCGTACTCGGCCTTGCGCTCCTCCGAGCCGGGCGCGTGCTCGAGGAAGCGGGCGGCGTACTTGTTGCGGTTCGAGATGCAGGTCTTGCCGTCGGCGGCGACCTGGTCCTCGCGCTCGAGCTGGGCGGCGAGCGCGGCGTCGCGGTCGGGGTCGCGCGAGAGCGGCCGGACGGCGACCGAGGTCGGCTCGTCGTCGGTGCCGTCGCCCTCGACGCAGTGCTCGCGCCCGCCGAACTGGAGCACCGTCCATGGCTCGTAGACCAAGAGCTCGAAGAGCTGGTCGGAGGCGGCGCGCTTGGCGTCGTCCTCGCTCGAGAGCGTGCCCTCCTGGGAGAGGGTGAGGAAGGCGACCGACATGTCGTTGGTCCAGCGGGTCGCCTCGCCGATCGTGCGCTCGGGCTGGGTGACGAAGGCGAGCGCGAGGACGAGGTAGAGGAGCGAGAGCCCAAGCCGCCCGACGGTCTCGGTGTAGCGGCGCTGGACGAGCGCCCGCCACATCGCCCACATCCCCAAGATCACGATCGCGACGACGAGCCAGGGCTCGCCGAGCACGTCGGTGTAGAGCGCCCGGATCGCCTGCCCGACCGGCTCGAGCGCGCCAGCGCCGCCGGTGGCCTCCGAGCCGGTGACCAGGTCGAGCGAGAAGGCGAAGGTGAACAGGGTGATCAGCGCGTCGGCAAGGAACGCGGTCAGCTGCCAGAGCGAGTTGGCGAGGAAGTGGGCGATCATCGGAGGCACGCCCGAGACGTCGACGCCGCCGGTGAGCGATGCCTCGACGGCGTCGAAGTGCTCGTCGAGGGCGTAGTTGCCGAGCGGGTAGCGCTCGGCCAGCCCGTCGGGGACCTGCGAGGCGGGAGCGACGTTGCCGAACACGTCGCTACCCGCGCGCGCGACGGGTCCGAAGAGGAGGAGCAGCCCCAGCGCCCAGCCGCTCGCGCCCAGCAGGCGCCGCCAGCGGCCCCTCAAGCGGGCTGCTCCTGGCGCGGGTTGGTGTCGAGCGCCTCGAGCAGGTCCGGCACGGCCGGGTCGATCTGCAGCTCGCCGACGCGGCCCTCGAGGTCGCGCATCAGGCAGCGGCCGCGGCGGAACTCCTTCAGCCGCGCCGCCATGGCCGTGTCGGCGGGGTCGAGGCCGAGCAGCTCGAGCGCCCGGCGCGCCTCGCGGTCGGACTCCTGCCCGAAGATGAAGTACGTGCCGACGAGGTCTGAGAGGTCGCCGAGGTCCTCGAGGCGCTGCGTGGCGAGCAGGACCGTCGCGTTGTAGGCGCGGCCGAGGCGCACCAGCCGGTTCAGCAGCGCCCGCCCCTGGGTCGAGGCGAGCAGGAACCACGCCTCGTCGAGCAGCACCACCTTGTGGCGGGAGCGGTCGCCCGCGACCAGCCGCAGCGCCAGCGCCGCCACCAGCGAGAGAGTCGCCACCGAGACACGCTCGGAGCGGGTGTAGGTCTCGCGCGAGGCGCCGGGGTCGGGCAGCGTCAGCCCAGGGGTGCGGATCGTCGTCACCGGCCGGCCCGCCTCCAGGCCCTCCCCGTCGCCGGCGCCGAACCCGAGCCGCGCGAGGCCGAAGTCCGAAAGCACCTCGAGCGCGTCGCCGGCCTCACGCGCCGCCTCGACATCGGAGCGCCGCAGGCGCTCGACGACCTCCAGCAGGCTTCTCGCTCCGGCCCGGTCGGCATCGCGCACGGCCCGCTGGACCTGGTTCTCCCACGCCGGCGGCGGCTCGCGCAGCAGCTCGAGCAAGTACGACGAGGCGAGCTCCTCGCGCAGCTCGGCGAGCCCGATCCGCAGCGGGTCGAGCTTGCCGCGGTGCTCGGGGTCGCCCGAGAGCTCGAGCACCTCGACGCGGTCCCCGAGCCCGTCGACGCGGTGCAGGCCGTGGTCGGGCTTGGGGTCGAAGTCGACCACCAGCGAGCCGCGCCGCTCGGCGGCGAGCGCGACCAGCTGGGCCGCGACCGTCTTGCCCGAGCCCAGCGTGCCCGCGAACAGCACCGCGGAGGTGCGCGCCTCGCGAGACGGCGCGGTCGGGTCGTAGCGGACCGGGCGCCCGTCGGCGACCGGCGAGTAGCCGAGATAGATGCCGCGCTCGGAGCCGACCTGCTGGGTCGCCAGGCAGACCATCGCGCCGAACTGCTCGACCGTGAGCTGGCTCTCGTAGTCGGGCACCGAGCTGCCGTCCGCCCGTGGCAGGTGGTCGGCGAAGAGCTGGTGCTGCAGGCCGCGCGGGCGGTGCAGGCGCACCGCCCCGTACTGCTCGCGCAGCGCCTCGACCCGCCGCTCGAGCTCGCCGCGGTCGGGAGCGCCGACCGCGAGGCCGACCGTGGCGTAGAGCATCGGCGGGTGCGCGGTCGACTGCAGGATCGCCTCGTAGTCGCGCGCGAGCACCCGGTCCTCCTCGGCCAGCCACCCCGCCCCGGCCTGGGCGCCCTCGGCTTGCTCGCGGTAGGAGTGCTCGACGTCGAGGATCCGCTTGCGCACCTGCGAGAGCGCCTGGCGGTTGCCGATCCAGCGCGCGTGCAGCACCGCGTCGACCGGGAATTCGACCCCCTCGAGCGGGGCGAACAGCAGCTCAGCCTGCGCACCGGGGAACTCGGCCTCTTCCGGCAGCGCCCCCAGACACAGGACGGCCTGAAACGAGCGCGCATCCTCCGCCTCGACCTCGAGCGAAGCCGGCTCGCCCGGGTCCTCGCTCAGCGGCGCGTTGGCGCAGCGCCACAGGTCGTGCTCCAGCGGCTCGTAGGCCACCGAGCCGTCCGCCGTCTCGATAACCAGCGCGTCGGGCTCCCAGTAGGCGTCGAGGGTCGGCTCGCCGACCCCGCGCAGCTCGCCGCGGCGCAGCAGCCACTCAAGCTCGCGGGTAGCGGCCCGCTCGACCGCGAGCACGCCGCCGAGCCGCTCGAACGTCCGCTGCTCGGCGGCCGCGAGGGCTTCGAGCTCGCGCCCGGAGAGCGGCCTCGAGCTGCCGACGCCGGCCAGCTCCTCAAGCCGGCGCCGGGCGCGGTCGACCGATCGGAGGAATGACGCGCTCGCGCCGGCGCCCTCGCCGAGCGACACCCCCAGGTAGATCTCGGGCACGTGCGATGCGAGCGCCTCGAGCCGCCGCTCGTGCGCCTCGAGGAAGCGCCGCCAGCCAGCGGCGTCGGCGTGGCGGATGTCGGCAAGGCCTGCGAGCTCGGCCGGGTAGCGGTCGGCCGGGAAGGCTCGGTTGACGCGCCAGATCGAGAAGTCCGCTCCGATCACGTGCGCGAAGCGCTCCAGCCGCCGCAGCAGAAGCCACTTGTCGGCGACCGGCAGGAACGGATACGAGACCGGCGCGAGGCGGTAAAGCGCCGCCGCCTCGCCCCCGTGTCCGATGAGCAGATTCTGGCGCGCGTAGCGCAGCGGGAAGCGCCTCAGGGCCACACCTCCGCCAGCTCGCCCTCGCCGAGCTCAATCGAGTCGACGACCGCACCGCGCGGCCTCCCACGCCCAAGCGGCCGGACCACAGCGCCGCGGCGAAGGCGCCGCGGCGCGATCCGCGCGCGGCTCGCCAGCACTGCGGTCACCGGTCCGCGGAGGCGCGCGCGGCGAAGCCGCGGCTGGCGCTCATCCGCCGCCACCCACAGCCGCCCCCCTTGCCGCCGACGCTGGCCGGCTGGAGGCAGGGCGCGGCCGAGCGAGCGCCGCCTCGGAGCGAGCCGCAGCGCGACCCACGAGAGCGCGAAGCGGTCCGCGCGCCGGCCGTCCGGCGTCGCCTGCGTCGCGAGCGTCGCCAGCAGCGCCGGCAAGACGACGAAGCGAAGCGGCCAGCCGAGCAGCCCAAGCAGGAACCCCGCCACCGGCACCCCGAGCGCCGCGAGCGCCGCCGCGGCGAGGGCGGACGCCCGGCCGCCCAGGGCCAGGCCCCCGAGCGCCGCCGCTGCGGCGGCGAGCAGCGCGACGACAGCCGAACCTGAGCTCAGCACGAGCACGCAGAGCAGCGAGCCGCTCGCCCAGGCGAGCCAGCGAAGCGGCACGCCGCCCGGAACCGGCAGCGAGCGGCCCTCGACCTGGTAGAGCCGCCGCTCAGGCCGGAAGATCCGCTGGTAGGAGCGGATCAGCCCGCGCTCATCCACCTACGGAAGCACCTGATCGCCGATCCCCCGAGCCGTCTCCGCCACCTGATCGGGCGAGAAGACGAGCCAGGCGACCAGCACCGCGGCGATGAAGAACAGGCCCAGCTCGGTGTAGCGCCGGTTGAGCAGGAAGACGAGGCTGATGATCGCCACCACCCCGCCGTAGATCTGACCTGCATAGCCCTTGAGCAGGTCGCCCAGGTTCTGGCCGACGTCGTCGCCGGACTGCGCGGCGGCGTCGGGCGCGAACCACAGGCAAACGCCAAGGGCGCTCGCCAGCAACGCGGCGAGCAAGAGTCGCCTCATGCGACCTCCCCTCGTATCGATTCCACGTACCAGCGCTCGCGCTGCACCAGCTCGAGGCGGTAACGCGCTGGATAGACCGCGCCCGAGGCGCTATCGCGCACCCCGACCGCGACGAAGACCGAGCGCCGCGAGGGCTCCTCGGCCGGAAGCGCGTCGACCGCGTCGACGCGCACAAGCTCAAGCCCCGGGGCGAGCGAGCCCACCTTCGCTCCGGGGGACACGAAGAAGGCGAGATCCTCTCCGGGCGCGCCGGCGATGTAGGCGGCCAGGAACCTCCGCACCAGCCGGTCGATCTCGGCCGCGTCCGATCCGGTCAGCGGCGCTATTGCATCGACCTCGACGTGCCCGGGCGGCGGGCCGGCTACCAGCGACGGAAGGTCGTATGCCGCCAACCCACCCTCGCTGTCGCGCCCGACCGGCACCGCCACGTACCGCACCCCCGCTCCCGGCAAGAGGCAGGCGATGGTGATGACGCTGCGCTGCGCGGAGATCTGCTCGCTCGCGGCTACGGTCGCGTCGACCACGACCGGTCGGGCTCGGCGGCGCGATGAACGGCCTTCGAGCTGCTCGCGCAGCTCCGGGGCAACCAGGGCATCCAGGCCGCGGGCGCCTTGGCCGGTCAGATAGACGCGTGCGACCTCAACCGCGAAGGCCCGCTCGTCTTCGGCGAGCAGCCCCCTTTCCGGGACCGATTCGCCGGTCGGGCTCGGCGCCGGGGCCGCGACGATGTCTCCGAGACCCCTGACGATGACGAGCAGCAGGAACGTCCAGAGGACAACCCGCCCGCCAGCTCGCACGAAGTCCGCCGGCGTACGGCCGGACTCCCTCGCAGAAGACTGAGCCGACCCCGCCCCTTCGGCTCCAACGCCATAACGGCCCCGGCCGCGCAGGCGAGCAGCGAACAGGCGACCTCGCGGTCGGTCCTCGTCTCGCCGTTCTGCCACCTGCGACCTCCTCGGTCCGCCGCCGGCCCTTGTCCGCGACCCCGGTGCCGCGGGAGCCGGTCGGCTGCTTGCGCAGGCGGTTGTACGACCGCTCCGGCGAGAAGCCCACAGCCGTACAAACGCTTGGTTACGGAGCCGAGCGAGCCGCGGACAGGGGCTCTGGGCACCGGCGAGTCACGGTCACACCCGCCGAAGGAGCCAGGCGGGGCTCCGAGGAGGTCAGCTAGGGCCTACGCCGCGTTCCCGCGGTCCGCCGCGAAGAGCCCATGGAGCTCATCAAGGCGGTCGGCGACGCTGGTCGCCATCTGCTCGACCAGCCACCAGCCCGTCCAGTCGACGAGCGTGTAACGAACCGAGATCCCGTCCTTGCGACGGCTGACCATACCGGCCTGATAGAGCACGCCGAGGTGCTTGGAGACATTCTGGTGCGTTGTCATCAGCCGGTCCGTCAGCTCCTGCACAGTCGCCTCGCCCTCATTCAAGAGGCCGAGGATGCGAATCCGGTTGGGCTCCGCGATGACGCGAAGCCGTGCGGCGATCAGCTCGATCGCCTCATCCGAGAGCTGCTGTGGGGGCGCGCGCCGGGGGCGCGACTGATCCGCAAGGCGCCGGCCCTCCCGACCCGATTTGTTGCTCGTCACCCTTTCCCTCATCCTTGGCTCCGCGAGACCGCCAGCGCACACGTCTCATTCGCTACAAACGGTAGTTCGCGCCCGAAGTCTCGGTGCCGGTAGCGCCCCGGTCCACAACCCGGCAAACGCTTACGCACTTGCGCAAACGAGGGAGCACCGGCCGGCCCTTCCCTAAGACTGATCGGCGTCGATCCGCTCCGCCCTAAGTGCGAGCTCCGAGACCGGGACATCAAGCGCGGCAGCGATCCGAGCCACTGTTCCCCAGGCGGGATTGGGACGGCCGGCTTCGATGTGCGAAAGCCAGGTCACATTGAGGTCGGCCGCGCGCGCAAGCTCTCGCTGGGTGAGTCCGCGTTCAAGTCGAAGGGCGCGCACTGCTCGGCCGAGGCTTTCCTGCGGCTCAAGGCGGCGTCCCATGAGCGGACGCTGTCGGGCTCTGCGCTACTTTGCTTCTAACTCAAGTGGAGGAAAGGGTTGACAAGCTTCCTGCGGCCGTCAGTGCCACCCCATGTCGGCTGGCGTCGGCAAGAGTCATCCGGTTAGGCTCTGGGCATCCCTGGCCGCCAACCGAGGTCCCGGCGTGAGCCAAGACAGTCCTGCCCCTGTTGCCTACGTCCGCTACTCCGACTTTCTAGATGGTGATCCCGCCCGGCGGGGCGATGCTCTCGAGTTCGGTCATGACTGGCTCGATGGAGACGACCGCTACCGCGCCTGTTGGTATCCGGGAACGGGCGAGCTTACGATCGAGCGGCTCGATCCCGACGGTGAGCTTGCGCTCGAAGACTTCCATCAGGGCGTCGCGGGCCCCGTCGAGGTTCTAGCCCGCTTCGCGACACGCGCTGAGGTTGAACGTGTCCTTGGGACCTGGCCCAACCCCGCGCCCGACGGCCCGCGAGCGGTCGGCTCCCTGCGAGACATGGCGCAGCGTGGTGCGGAGTCCAGCTCGCCCGGTGGGTGAGCTGCGGCTGGGGGGGGTTACTCGCGCCTGTCGATTAGCTGGTTCAGGCGTATCGACTCGGCCCGCAAGCCGGCGGCCACATGCTCGTAAACGGGCATAGCGACCGGATCCGAGAGCCGGTAGAAGACCTGGCGTCCGTGGTGGCGCCGCGAGACAGCCCCCGCCGAGCGCAGAACGGCGAGGTGCTGCGAGATGTTGTGCAGCCGCTCGTCGAGAGCGTCCGCGAGCGCTCCCACCGTCTGCTCGCCGTCCGCATCGAGTCGATCAAGCATGCGGACTCGAACTGGCTGCCCGAGCACGCGTAGCCGGTCAGCGATGGCTTCTGCGACGACCGGCCGGATAGGTCGCTCAAGCGAACCACCTCCGCTTGGCTCATGCTCTTGCATGTCTAATCCCTGGCGATCGGAGCGGGTAATCACGGGTGGTGCAGCCCCATCTTTGCCCCGCTCGGCCAGAAGTGAGGTTCCTTGTCCGGCGAGACGGTACGTGGCTGACGACGGTGGCGAACCTCATGGCGCGATCCCTTAGGCCCAGAAGGCCTCGTCGCGCTCTGTGTCCCCGCCTTTCGGCCGCCGCCCTCCGACGCACAGAAGGTCGAGTCCGTCCGGGCTGGCTTCGAAGGCTCGCATGACCTTCGGAGCGACGCGGATGACGTCCCACTCCGCGACCTCGACGGTCTCCTTGTCGAGCTTTGCCCGCCCTGAGCCGCCGACGATCACGTAGACCTCCTCCTGCTCGCGGTGGCGATGGCCGAAAGGCATGCGCGCCCCCGGCGCGAAGGTGAAGCGGCTGACGCCAACCTGGCGCGACCGCAGCGCCCCCCGCGACAAACGCCACTCCATCATGTCGTCGGGGCTGCGATCGGCGACCTCGGCGAAGTTCTTCTTGGTCCAGCCAGGCATCGATCAGTGAGAGGAGGTCCACCGGCTTGGCCGGCCAGGCCGACGACAGCGGTCGTGGCTTCCCCGCTCGAAGCGGTGCGCACGGCGTGCACCACGGCGTCCAGGATGACTTGCTGCCGCCCGTCGTAGGTGACCGCGCGCGCGAGCTCGTCCGCTACGCCGATCCTCCACTCCCGGTCATCGAGCGCAAGCGCCGACGCGAGCTCACTGCCGCTCGGAAGGCCGCCTGTGGCTTCGGGATCCCAGGCCCACGGCGGCAGCGTGTAGTGGCCGATGACGAGGAGCGTTCCGCCGGCTCGGACCTGCTCGGCGGCGCGGCGCAGCGTCGCGGGGTAGTCGAGGTAGAGCGGAGTGTGCAGGTAGAACGCCGCGGCGAGGTCGACGGTCTCCGTCGCCGCCCAGTCTTGAAGATCGGCGTGCTCCCAGCGAACTCGCGACGCCACCCCGACCCTCCGGGCAAGGGCCGCGGCGCGGTCGAGCGCAACCTCCGAGACGTCTACCCCGGTGACGGTCCAGCCCTGGGTCGCGAGCCAGATGGCATTAGCGCCCTCGCCGCAACCGAGCTCAAGCGCCGATCCTGGGGCGATCGCGGCCAGCTCGCCGATCACGTATGGGTGAGGTTGCGGATGCCGGGACGAGTTCCGCCGGCTGTGGATCCGATCCCACAGCCTCTGTGCCTCGTCGGTCAAGGCGCGCTCGCCTCCGCAGGCGGCCGCGGCCGCACGGCGAGCGTGATCACGACCAGGATCAGGAGAGCGAAGGCCGCGGCGGCCACGAACGCATCGGCGACACCATCGGCGAACGCCGCCGGACCGGCCTCGCCGTCCCCCGCTCCGGCAAAGACCGATACGAGGACGGCCACGCCGAGGGCGGCGCCGAGCTGCTGGGCGGTCTGCATCGCACCCGAGGCCGCCCCGGAGTCCTCGAGGCGCACCCCCGAGAGCAGCACGGCGCTGAGCGGCATGAACAGCAGCCCGCCGCCGAGCCCAAACAGAACCACCGGTCCCCCCACTGCCGTGAGGTACCCGCTCGAGGCCGAGAGCTGCGTGAGCCAGAGCGTGCCCGCCGTGAGGGCCGCCCCACCGGCGATCATGAAGGGCCGTGGCCCGATGCGCTGCAGGTACCTCGGTACGGCCTGCGAGCCGGCGAAGATCAAGATTGCCATGGGCAGGAAGGCGAGACCCGTCTCGATCGCCGAGTACCCGAGCACGACCTGCAGGTACTGGGTGATGAAGAAATACATGCCGAGCAGGACAGCGGGCACCAGCAGCATCGCGAAGTAGGCGCTCGCGGTCGCACTGCGCTCGAACAGGCGCAAGGGCAGCAGCGGCTGCTCAACGCGCTGCTCGATCGCCACGAAACTCGCGAGCAGCACGACGGCGAGCACGAACGCGACAACGGCCAGATCATCGCCCCACCCCTGCGCCCCGGCGCGGATGAACCCGTAAACGAGCATCGTCATCCCGCCCGTTGAGACGAGTGCGCCGGCGACGTCGAAGCGGCCCGGGATGCGCACGGAGCTCGCGACCAGCCGCGCGGTCAGCGCCACGATCGCCGCACCGACCGGCACGTTGATGAGCAGCACCCAGCGCCAGGAGAGCCACGAGGTCAGCGCGCCGCCGAGCAGCAGCCCGATCGCCCCTCCTGCGGCGGACATCGCCGAATAGAGACCGAGCGCCTTGTTGCGCGGCGCGCCCTCGGGGAAGGTTGCGAGGAGGATCGCGAGTGCGCTCGGGGCGGCGACCGCCGCGCCGAGGCCCTGGGTTGCGCGCGCCGCAACTAGGATCGCCTCGCTCGGCGCGACGCCGCCGACCAGTGAAGAGATCGTGAACAGCGCGACCCCCGCGATGAAGACGCGACGCCGGCCGAGCACATCCCCGAGCCGCCCGCCTAGAAGGAGCAGGCCGCCGAACGCGAGCGCGTAGGCATTCACGACCCAGGACAAGCCGGTAGCCGAGAACCCAAGGTCGTTTCGGATCGGAGTCAATGCGACATTGACGACGGTCGCGTCGAGGACGAGCATGAGCTGGCACACGACGACGATCGCGAGCACGAGCGCGCCGCGCGCTGGAGGCCTGTCGGGTGCGACGACCTCCGGGGCTTCGGAGGCGGTGCGGGTGCTCATCGTGTCGCCTCCGCCTTGGGAACCGCGCACCCTGGAGCTTCGGTCATCAGGCTGACCACAACCATCGCCGCCGCCTGCTGGCCCGCGGCCACCGAGCTCGCGATCGACGGTACCTGCGTGCTTACGTCGCCCGCGGCGTACAGACCGGGCACGCTGGTGGCGTAGCTGCCGTCTACCTCGACGGCGTCGGCGGCGATCGGCCCCGGCTCAGCGGGCGCCGCGCCCAGTTGCTCCGCGAGCGTGCCGCGCTGATGAAGGGTGAAGGGGATGAGCAGCCCGCCGCACGCGCGGTTCTCGCCATCTTCGAACTCGACCGCGGTCAGCGCGCTGCCCGGGCCGTGCAGACTGGCGACGCGGCGCTCGTCGACCGCGACTCCCGCCGCATCCAACGTGTCGCGCTCCTCCGCGCTCAGCTCGCCGGGTCCGTCCGTGAACAGCGTCACGTCATCGCTCCAGGCCCGCAGGAGAAGCGACCCGCCTCGGCTCAGAACGCCGAGCGGCTTGTCGCGGTTCTCCCATCCATGGCAGAACGGGCAGTGAAAGACCGAGCGTCCCCACCGCTCCTCGATCCCCGGCAGCTCGGGAAGGCGGTAGTCCATCCCCGTCGCCAGCAGCACACGTCGCGCCACCTCACTGGACCCGTCGGCCATCTCGAGCTCGAACGCCGACTCGACCCGACTGCCGGCCGCGACCTCGTTGGCGCGCAGCTCGACGGACGGGTAGGCCGCCAGCTCGTCGCGACCAGCTGCGTAGTAGTCGGCTGGAGGGCGGGTGTCGCTGCCGAGCAGGCCGCCGATCCCCGGCGCCACGGCATTGCTTGGCTCTCCGGCGTCGATGACCAGCGTCTTGCGTCGCGCGCGGCCGAGCACCAGCGCGGCGCTCAGGCCGGCGGCCCCTCCACCGATAACGATGCAGTCCCAGGCTTCGTCCATGGGCCTCACCGTGACAGGCCTGGCAGGATCTGCCAAGCTCTTTTGCTATGACGGCAAAGCGCCCCGAGGAGCCCGTCGACGTTCGTGTCCGGAGGCGCCTTCGTGAGCTCCGCACCGAGCGCGGTCTAACGTTGCAGCAGGTCTCCGAGCGCGCGAGCATTGACCTCTCTACGCTCAGCCGGCGCGGTAGGTCAGCGACGCGGCGGGTTTGACGCCGACGAGCACGAGATGCCGGCCGAGCCACCCCTCGACGAGCACGGCCTCCCAGCACGGCGCCCGGAACATGCGAAAGCCGAACGGCTCGTCGGAGAGTCGCACGATCCATGCGTGAGCGGACTCGTTCGCGCTCAGCGACAGCGCGGTCTCGACGAGCGAGAGCGTCTCGAGCGCCGCCAGCGTCGGCTCCTCGATCGCCCGCCAGGCAGCGCCGTCGAGCTTGCAGGTCGCATCCATACCGGCGAACTCCCGTGCGAGGCGTTCCTCGATGTAGAGGTCGGACATGTCGTACCCGCGTGCGATGCCCTGCGACAGCTGTCGCGACCCGTGCGCTTCGATCCACGTGACTGCGTCCTCGTCGATCTCGGCGCGCTCACACTTGGCCAGCGCTGACTCGTAGGCGCGCAGCACGGACTCCGCCGCCTGGACGCCGTCAAACGCCGGACGCTCGACCGTCGTCCACGCGAGGCGGGCCAGCAGCGGCGTCATCCGCTCGACGAACGCAAGATCGCGCTCCGCGAGCACGATGCGTACCTCGTACTCGTAGGGAGGCGCGCCCGGCGGTGCGACCGTGTACGGCAGCACGAGGGCCGGAGCCGAATCGGTCGGCTGGTGAGCCGCGCGGCCCATCAGCCCTTTCCCCGGCAGCCGCGATGTCGACGGGCCGGTAGTTCGCCACGGCACCCCGACTCTGCGGGGCGCTCATCGGACCGCGCGGCGTGCCACGCGCGCAGGAACGCCAGCAGTGCGTACGCCTGGACGTGGCAGTCGTTGGCGTTGTCCGGGCGCCACTCCGGGGCCGCGGTCACGACCAGGTCGTAGACGTCGTCGAGCAGGTCCTCGAGGAGCTGGAGGAACGTCGGGTCGCTTGCCCAGCCGCGCTGTGCGCGCAGGACGTCGCGCGCGCAGGCGAGCGCGAGGACCTCGTCGCGCTGGCCGGCGCCCTCGCCTTCCAACTCGCTGACGAGGCGATCCATCCGTTCGTGCATGAGGCCGAGGGGTCCGGCCGGCGAGTCGTCGTCGGTCCAACTAGGGTGCAGCTTCGGCATTGCTTCTCCGGTGATGTCGGTTTGTGGCGGGTCGTGGCCCTCATGCCGCCAAGCTCGAGGCCGCGGCCCGCCCTTCGTTCCGGTGGGAAGGTATGCGCCGACCCGGACGGAACTACTTCTACAGGCAGAACTATATTGGTTGACGCCCGCTCCCCCCACCGCGCGACGCTCAAGACCGTCGTCGAGGCTCCCGCGATGTCGAGGCGGGCCTTCTCGGCGCAGGTACGCCGCGAGCTCGAGCTCAACGAACTGCCGCTACAGGTGCTCGCGGCGCTCGCGTTCTACGGCCCGCTCGGCGGAGCGGAGCTCGCCGCGCGCCTTGCGCTCTCGCGAGGATCGGTCTCCTCGCTCATCGCAGACCTCAGCGCGCGCGGACTCATCGTCACGGCAAGCGACGCCGGCGATCGCCGGCGGCGGATTGCCCACCTCACCCCGGCTGGGCAGGAGGTGGTCGAACGCTTCCTCGATCTGGCCGGGAAAGCGCTGACAACGGGTCCCACGTCAAACCGTCCTCCGGGCTCGCCATGAGCACCAGGACGTCGGCGGGCCATGACGCACTCGTCGATGCGTGGCCGGTCGTCACGTGGCCGGCCGTGCTCGGTCATGTCGAGGCACACCGCCGCGCGCGATCTCGTGTCGACGGAGCGGGGGACGTCGACCGTCACGCGAGCGCCGTCTGCGCCGCGCGACGGGCGGGCGCGGGCCGACGCGCGAAGCGTCCTGCACGCTACGACCGGAGCCGGACCGGCAACGTCTTGAGCTGATTGATGAACTGCGATTCGGCGTATCGCGGCTCACCGGCCAGCGTCATCACCGGAAAGCGAGCGAGCGTCTCCTCGATGAGGATCCGGAGCTCAAGCCGGGCCAGCGCCGTGCCCAGGCAGAAGTGCCGACCGCCGGCGCCGAACGCTTGGTGCTCCGGATTGCGCGTGACGTCGAACCGATCCGGATCGTCGTAGCGCGTCTCGTCGCGATTCGAGGACACGTACCACATGACGACCTTGTCGCCCTTGGCGATGGGGCACCCGTTGAGCTCGGTGTCCCGCATCGCCGTCCGGCGGAAGTGGGAGAACGCGGGGAACATCCGCAGCGATTCCTCGACCGCGCTGGGGATCAACGAAGGATCGTCGAGCAGCAACTGCCGTTGATCGGGGTGCTCGATCAACGCGCGCATCGCGCTGCAGTACGTGGCCTTCGTGCTGTCGTTGCCGGCCGCGACGAGGAGGAAGAACCCCATCACGATCTCATGATCCTCGAGTCGTTCGCCGTCGACCTCGGCATGGACGAGAACACTCGTCAGGTCGTCGGTCGGGCGCTCTCTGCGCTCGGCGATGAGCCTCGAGCAGCGCTCGAAGACCTCGGGGACGTCGCGACCCATGACCGTGTCGAAGCCCTCAGGGTTGAGGTCGGGGTCCCCCGTCCCGAGGATCGTGTTCATCAGGTGCGCCCAGATGGCGTCGTCCTCCGGCGCGATGCCCATGAACCTGCCGATGACACGCGAGACGACCGGCTGCGCCACGTCACTGACGAGGTCGCAGGCGTCACGGTCTTCGAGTCGGTCCAGCACGTTCGTGACGATGGCCCGGATCTCTTCCTCGTGCTCGGCGATGCGCTTTGGCGTGAACCCGCGCTGAAACAGCGCTTTCAGGCGATCGTGCTTGGGCGGGTCCATGGCGATGAACATCGACCGCATCAGCTCGAGCGGCAGGACGGAGTCGGTGATGAGAGCGACGCCGCCCTCTTCGGAGGAGTACGTCGACCAGTCGCGGCTGACCTCGTGAATGTCCTCAGCCGTCGTCACCGACCAGAACCCGTCCTCGTGGGGGAACTGCGTGATGCTCGGCGTCCAGTGGACCGGACACTGCGCTCGCAGCTGCCGAAAGAGCTCCTGCGGGGGGCCTTCCCGCCACAGCGCCTGATCTGCGACCAGCACCTCATCAAGTCTGGGGTCTTCAGCGGGCACACAGGCCTCCTGCCGCGTCATCGTCATAGGACGTCGCCAAACGTACCGTATGGCGAACTCTGCCGCACCGGCGCCTCTCACGACCGGCAGGCACGAACGAACGCGGACTGAGGGATTCCCGCGCTCAGCCGGCAGTGGTGACCGAAGCGAGCCACTGCTGGAACGCCGCGATGGCACTGGCAAGCTGCGGCGTGTCACCGTGGGTGAGCCACTCGAGCGTGAGCCCGTTGATGCCCGCGATGACGAGGACCACGAGCATCTCCTCGTCCATCCGCAGCTCGCGGCCCTGCTGGCGCGCGCGGCCGGCCAGGAGCCCTATGAGGTCGCGGTAGCCGTCGCTGACGTACGCGATGGTCCCACGCAGACGCGGATCGGTGACCGACTCGGCGACAAGCCGAAGTACGCGGTGAGCAGCGCACGGTCGGAGGTCACGCCGGTCCAGAATCGATCGAAACCCACGGCGACGATGTCGGGCGGCTCTTCGAGATCGCGCACGGCTGCGGCAACCTGCTCGAGGAGCGCGTCCCCGACCCGCCGGACGACTGCATCGAAGAGCTGTTCTCGACTCCCGAAGTAGTAGTGCACCATCCGTTTCTGCACGCCCGCCTCGTCAACGATGCGTTGCACCGACGTTGCCGCGTAGCCGTCACGAGCGAGGCGGCGCACCGTGGCCTTCATCATCGACTCATCGCGGAGGGTGAGCCGCAACCGCCGGTGAAGGGGAGGGCGGTCGCGGCCACCCAGCTTCTGGAGAGCACCCAGGGGCACCTGTCTCGTGCCGGGGAAAGGTTCGCCGCGGTGAAGCACGGGAGCGCGGCGAGCGCCACCGACACCTCGCACGCTACCACGAGACGTGAACGATCGCTAACGTTGCGCGCCGTGGCAGTCCTCGGGACGAACGTCCGGTATGACGACGCCTTCGAGCGCAATCGCTCCGGAGCGCTCGAGCGGGTCGCGGAGATCGACGAGCAGCTCGTGGCGACGCGCGCCGGCGGCGGACCGAAGTACGTCGAGCGCCACCGCCGCCGCGGCAAGCTGCTGGCCCGCGAGCGCATCGAGCTGCTGCTCGATCGCGATGCGCCGTTCCTCGAGCTCATGCCGCTCGCCGGCTGGGGAAGCGACTTCCCGGTCGGCGGCGGCATGGTGGTCGGGCTCGGCGTCGTCGAGGGCGTCGAGTGCCTCATCTCGGCAAACGACCCCACGACTCGCGGCGGAGCGTCGAATCCGGTCACCTTCAAGAAGGTCTTCCGGACGCTGGAGATGGCCCGCGCCAACCGCTTGCCGCTCGTCAACCTCGTGGAGTCCGGGGGCGCGGACCTCCCGACTCAGGCGGAGATCTTCGTGCCGGGCGGTGAGATGTTCCGCAACCTCACGCGCCTGTCGGCCGCGCGTATCCCGACGCTGGCCCTCGTGTTCGGCAACTCGACGGCGGGTGGCGCCTACGTGCCGGGGATGTGCGACTACACCGTCTTCGTCAAGGAGCGCGCGAAGGTGTTTCTCGGCGGGCCGCCACTCGTGAAGATGGCGACCGGGGAGGTGTCCGACGACGAGTCGCTCGGCGGCGCGGAAATGCACTCGCGCACGAGCGGGCTGTCGGACTTCATGGCCGACGACGAGCAGGACTGCCTGCGGATCGGTCGCGACGTCGTGCGCAGCCTGGGTTGGCGCAAGCTCGGCCCCGGTCCGACCGAGCCGCCGGACGACCCACTGCACGATCCGGAGGAGTTGCTCGGAATCGCGTCGGCGGATGTGAAGGTGCCATTCGACATGCGCGAGGTCCTGGGCCGCGTGGTGGACGGGTCGCGCTTCGACGAGTTCAAGCCGCTCTACGGCACGTCGCTGCTGACCGGCTGGGCATCGATCCACGGCTTCCGCGTCGGCGTGCTCGCCAACCAGCGCGGGATCCTCTTTTCCGCAGAGGCCGAGAAGGCGGCCCAGTTCATCCAGCTCGCCAACAAGCAGGACACGCCGCTGCTCTTCGTGCACAACACGACCGGCTACATGGTCGGTCGGGAGTACGAGCAGGGCGGGATCATCAAGGACGGCGCGAAGATGATCAACGCGGTCGCCAACTCGACCGTCCCGCACATCGTCCTGATGGCCGGAGCCTCCTACGGCGCCGGCAACTACGGCATGTCGGGTCGCGCTTACCGACCCCGGTTCCTGTTCTCCTGGCCGACCATGAAGAGCGCGGTGATGGGCCCGCAGCAGCTCGCCGGCGTGCTGTCGATCGTCGCGCGCGCCGCCGCCGAAGGGCGCGGCCAGCCGTACGACGAGGATGCTGACGCGCGCATGCGCGAACAGGTAGAGCAGCAGATCGAGAGCGAGTCGCTGGCGCTGCCGAACTCCGGGCGGCTCTACGACGACGGCATCATCGATCCGCGCGACACGAGGACCGTCCTCGGCATGGCGCTGTCGGCGTGCCACTCGGCGGAGGTCGCCGGCGCCCGCGAGTACGGGGTCTTCCGGATGTGAGCCAGCCGATCACCAAGCTCCTGGTCGCCAACCGCGGCGAGATCGCACGGCGGATCTTCCGCACCTGCACCGAGATGGGCATCGCCACGGTCGCCGTGTTCTCCGAGCCCGACCGGAACGCCCCGTTCGTCCGCGAGGCCGACGAAGCCGTCGCGCTCGGCGGAGCGACGCCCGCCGAGTCGTACCTGCGCGGCGACGCGATCGTGGCAGCGGCGCGACGCACCGGCAGCGATGCCGTGCACCCGGGGTACGGGTTCCTGGCCGAGAACGCCGCGTTCGCACGTGCGTGCGGCGACGCGGCGATCACCTTTGTCGGCCCCACTCCGGACGCCATCGAGGCCATGGGCTCGAAGCTCCAGGCCAAGCGCCGGATGGAGGCGGCCGGTGTGCCCGTCGTACCGGGCCGGGACGTGACCGGGCTGGACGGGGCGGACCTGCAGGCGGCCGCCGAGCGCGTCGGATTCCCGCTGCTCGCCAAGGCCTCGGCGGGTGGGGGCGGCAAGGGCATGCGGATCGTCCGTTCGCCGGACGAGCTGCAGTCCGCCGTGGCAGCAGCGCGTCGCGAGGCCGCCGGCGCGTTCGGCGACGACGCGTTGATGCTCGAGCGCTACGTCGAGCGCGGCCGGCACGTGGAGATCCAGATCTTCGGCGACGGTCACGGGAACGTCGTCTCGCTGCACGAGCGCGACTGCTCGATCCAGCGGCGCCATCAGAAGGTCATCGAGGAGTCCCCTTCCCCCGCGCTGTCCGATGACCTGCGCGCGCGGATGAGCGATGCTGCGGTGGCGGCGGGCGAGGCGCTCGGGTACGTCAATGCGGGAACCGTCGAGTTCCTGCTCGCGCCCGACGGCGAGTTCTTCTTCCTGGAGGTCAACACCCGGCTGCAGGTCGAGCACCCGGTCACCGAGCTCGTCACCGGTCTCGATCTCGTCCGCCTGCAGCTGATGATCGCCGAGGGGCAGCCGCTGCCGCACGAAGCGGGGACGGCGCAGCTGCGGGGACACGCCATCGAGGCGCGCCTGTACGCGGAGGACCCCACCGCCGGGTTCCTCCCGCAGACCGGCCGGGTGACGCGCTTCGCCGTGCCGGACGGTGTCCGCGTGGATGCCGGCGTGGAGTCCGGCTCGCAGATCACCGTGCACTACGACCCGATGATCGCCAAGGTCATCGCGCACGCCCCGACGCGCACCGAGGCCGCGCGGCTGCTGAGCGATGCTCTGCGCAGGACCGAGGTCCACGGGGTCGCGACGAACCGCGACCTGCTCGTCCGGGTCCTGGCCCATGACGAGTTCCTCGCCGGTGAGGCTGATACGTCGTTCCTGGAGCGTCACGACCCCGCACGGCTGAGCGCGCCACTGCCCGACACCGGCGACGAGGCGCTGCACGCCGCGGCCGCGGCGCTCGCCGGGCAGGCCGAGCGCCGTGCGGCCGCCCGCGCGCTGCGCACCTTCCCGAGCGGTTGGCGCAACAACCCGTCCCAGCCGCAGGAAACGAGGTTCGAAGGCGCGCGCGGCTCCCTCGACGTGCAGTACGAGCTCGAGCGCGACGGCAACGTGATCCTTCTGCGCGTGAACGACGAAGAGCTGCCGTCGCCGCGACTGACGACCCGCCGCGCCGATCTCGTGGAGCTCGAGATCGAGGGACTGCGGCGCTCGTATCGGCTGCGCCGCGACGGAGCGATCTGGTGGATCAACGGGCCGGAGGGGCAGAGCGCGCTGCGCGAGCTCGACCGCTTCCCGGACACCGGCGGCGACGCGCAGACCGGCTCACTGACCTCACCGATGCCCGGCACCGTGGTGCGCCTCCTCACACCGGCCGGCGCCCAGGTCGAGCGCGGGGCGCCCCTGCTGGTCATCGAGGCGATGAAGATGGAGCACGAGATCGTCGCGCCGGTAGCAGGCACCGTCGCGAACCTGCACGTGGAGCAGGGCGCGCAGGTCGACGCCGGAGCGGTGCTGGCGGTGATCGAGGAGGACGGCGCGTCGCCGTCATGACCTGACGCTGCGCTGTACGAGCGCCGCGGCCCCGCCGCGTGGCTGACGATCGACCCACGGCGTCGCCTACGGAGGAGGCTTCCTGCTCGCGCAGATGTGCGATCTGTGCGTCGCCTCCGAGAGCGCGCGCTGTGCGATCCCCGAGGCGCGCTGCGGACGCGGCGCGCCGTGGGTCAGCACCGCTGCCGTGGCTCGTCCCACCGCGGGTCGCGCTCGAGCTCCTGCTCACCGGGGACCCGATCGACGCCCAGCGTGCACGCGACGTGGGGCTGGTCAACCGCGTGGTGGCGGCCGAGCGCCTGCACAACGAGGCGCAGGCCCTGGCCGAGCGGATCGCGGGCCGATGCCCCGCTGTCGGTCCACGCGAGCAAGGCGATGGTTCATGCGACTGCCGGACGCGCGCGCCCGCCTCAGCGGCAGGGACGCTGACGACCGGACACCGCGGACGGCGCCCACGCAGCTCAGGCCATCGTCAACCCGCCGCTCACCGAGAGCGTCTGCCCGGTGATGTACCCCGCGTCCTCCGAAGCGAAGAACCGCACCGCCGCGGCGACCTCCTCCGGTCGCCCGACGCGCTTCATCGCGACCCCACGGGTCATGGCCCGGATGACCTTGTCGGCGTCCTCGGCCGCCTCGATGATCCCGGCGAGCATCGGCGTGTCGGTGGGTCCCGGGCAGACCGTGTTCGCGGTGACGCCCGATCGGGCGAACTCGCGGGCGATGGTCTTCGTGAACGCGATGATCGCCCCCTTCGCGCCCGAGTAGACCGACTCCAGGGACGAGCCGACGCGCCCGGCGTCGGACCCGATGTTGACCACGCGACCCCAACCGCGCTCTGCCATCCCGGGCAGCGCCGCGTGGCAGAGCCGCAGGCACCCCTTGTAGTTCACGTCGATCACCTGGTCCCAGAACATCTCGTCGGTCTCGACGAACGGCATGAGCTCGTCCCAGCCGGCGTTGTTGACCAGGATCTCGACGGGACCGAGATCTTCCGCGACGCGCGTGAAGGCGTCGCGCACCGCTGCGCTGTTCGTCACGTCGAGGCGCACCGCGAGCGCGTGCCCTCCGGACGCGCGGACCTCGTCGGCCACCGAGGCTGCCTCGTCCTCGAGCCGGTCGGCGATCGCGACAGCCCGTCCATCGGCAGCCAGCGCCAGGACGATCGCCCGACCGATGCCCCGAGCGCCGCCGCTGACGAGCGCGACGCGAGGCGAGCCGTCATCGCTGCTCGTCATCACGGTCGCGATGGTAGATGAACGAGACGCGAGCCGATTAACGATCGTTCAGTCTGTGAACGCGCCCCGTCCCTTGACAGCGTGTCAAGCAGCGTGTCATCCTGTATCTCCCTGGCCGTCCAGCAGCCCACCCGAAACCCGGAGGTCTCCATGCCACGACGCCCCTGGCCGCTCGCCGGTCGCACCGTCGCCGTCACCGGCGGAGCTCGAGGTATCGGACGGGCGACCGCGGCGGCGTTCCTTCAGCGCGGGGCGCGCGTCGCAATCGGCGACATCGACGCCGGCCTGGCCGAGCGAACCGCTGCCGAGCTCGGCGCCGGCGCAGTCGGCCTGGATCTCGACGTGACGGACCGGTCGTCGTTCGCCGCCTTCCTCGACGGGGCCGAGCGTCAGCTCGGTCCGCTCGCCGTCCTGGTCAACAACGCGGGGATCATGCCGCTGGCGGCGCTCGTCGACGAGCGCGACGAGATCGCTCGGCGGCAGGTGGACATCAACGTGCACGGGGTCCTCCTGGGAACGAAGCTCGCCCTGCCCGGGATGGTCCGGCGGGGCGATGGCCACATCGTCAACATCGCCTCGGCAGCCGGCAAGGCAGGCTTCCCCGGCGGGGCGACGTACTGCGCGACCAAGCACGCGGTGGTCGGATTGAGCGAGGCGGTGCGGGCGGAGACACGCGGCACCGGCGTCGAGCTGTCGGTCGTCATGCCGTCGGTCGTCAACACCGAGCTGGGCTCGGGACTGCAGCGCACGCGCGGCGTCGCGATGGTCGAACCGCGGGACGTGGCCGAGGCGATCGTGGATGCCGTCCAGCACCGGCGCTTCGACGTCTACGTCCCCCGGTCCCTGGGACCGCTGTTCAAGGTCATGACCGTGCTGCCGCGCCCCGCCCGCGAGCTCCTCTCGCACGCGCTGAAAGGCGATCAGGTCCTCGCGAAGCCCGACAGCGCGGTCCGCCACGCGTACGAGGCGCGCGCGGCCGAGATCCCGTCCGGACGTGCCACAGCACCCGAGCCGGAGACCAGCCAATCCGTCACAGCGGCATAAGGAGCACGCAGATGTACGCACGCGTCACGTTCGTTCAGGTTGCGCCCGATGACGTCGAGGAGTCGGTGCGGCTCTTCGACGAGTCGATCATCCCGGCGGCCCGACAGGAGGAGGGCTTCCAAGGCGCGATGCTGTTGGTGCGCGAGAACGGGGAGGCGATGGCCATCGACCTCGCTGACTCTCTCGAGCACCTCCAGGCCAACGAGCGCAGTGGCTTCTACCAGACCCAGGTGGCGAAGTTCCGCGACCGGATCGTCGGCCATCCGCGGCGCGAGATCTTCCGCGTCGCCGTCTCCAAGGGCGTCAAGGGCGGCATCGAGCTCCTGGAGGAAGCGCCCTGAGCCGACGCTCCGGCCATGCCTCTGCCGGGACTCCGCGACCGCCGCTGCCGCGCGGTGCCCTCGGACACGCGCCGGTTTCCGGCCGCCGGGAGGACAACCGGCGCCTCATGATGGAGGCGACCGAGCGGCTGCTTGCGGCGGGGTCCTCGTACGCCGAGCTGACGATCGAGCAGATCGCCCGCGAGGCCGGCCAGTCCCGCACGACCTTCTACTTCCTCTTCCGCGACAAGCGCGAGCTCCTGGAGGCCGCCGCGGGGGAGCTGACCGACTTCGTCGCCGGCGCCGCAGAGCGCTGGCTCGCGGACCCCGATGCCGGCCGCCCCGAGCTCACCGACGCCCTGCTGGTGCTCGTGCGGGGGTTCGTCGAGCATGCCCCGCTGCTGCGCGCGGTCGTCGAGGCCTCGACGTACGACGCTGCGGTCAGCACCTTCTGGCGCGGCCTGGTCGGGCGCTACATCGAGGCGACGGCCGTCCGGCTGCGCGAGACCGGAGCGGCGAGCGGCGAACGCGCCGACGTCATGGCTGCGTCGCTGGTCTGGATGACCGAGCGCACGCTCTACCAGCTGGCGATCCAGGACGCCGAGCACGCCCCCGAGGCCGTCGTCGCAGGGTTAGCCGACATCTGGTGGCAGACGCTCGCCGGAGCGTCAACCTGACGCAGCGTTTGGCATACTGTCAAACGGGAAACGATCGTTCACACCCACGCAGAAGGAGTTCAAGGCTCATGGCCACATTGCTCGAGCTCACACAACAGGGCGACGTCGCGACGATCAGCGACGAGTCCAAGCTCAAGGACGTCAAGCTGCAGAAGCCGCGCGAGATCTACGCGCTGTGGGAGCGCCAGCCCTGGGAGTCGCACGCGATCGACTTCGCCAAGGACCGCGAGGACTGGGCTGCGATGGCCGCCGAGGAGCGCGACGACATCCTGTGGGGGCTGAGCTCGTTCTTCCTCGGCGAGGAGCGGGTGACCACCCAGTTCTCCGGCCTGGTGATGGCGTACGAGGACCAGCACGAGGAGGCGTACCTCACGACGCAGCAGGTCGACGAAGCCCGGCACGCGCAGTTCTTCGACCGCTTCTACGAGAACGTGTTCGCCTTCGACGGGACGATGGAGAACCGGCTCGACCGCGTGCGCGAGGAGGTCAACGACGCGTTCCTGCAGCTCTTCGACGGTGCGCTGGTCGACGCCAACAAGCGGCTGATCGCGGACCCCGGCGATCGCGAGGCGAAGGTCGACTTCGTGACGACCTACCACATGGTCATCGAAGGGACGCTGGCGCTGACCGGCCAGTTCTTCATCACCGACTTCTTCGAGAGCCGCGGGATCCTCCCGGGCTTCGTGGAGGGCTTCAAGAACATCTCGCAGGACGAGCATCGCCACGTCGCCTACGGCACCTGGTACCTGCAGCAGGCCTGCAAGGACGACGCGCTCAAACAGCGCATGCAGGACAAGCTCACCGAGCTGCTGCCGATCGCCGCCAGCGTCCTCGTGCCCAAGGGCAAGGACCCGTTCGGCGAGTGGGAGCTGCTCGGCTACTCGTCCCAGGAGGTCAACGAGTTCGCGTTCACCGCGCTCAAGCGCCGCCTGACGGTGATCGGCGCGGAGCTGCCGGCGGTTGCGGCGTAGCTGATGGAGGCGGTTGCCGACCCCACGACGCAGAAATGGATCTGCGAGCCCTGCGGGATGATCTACGACCCCCAGGAGGGTGACCCCGACGGCGGCATCCCACCGGGGACGCCGTTCGAGGACATCCCGCGCACGTGGACGTGCCCGGTGTGCGGCGCACGCAAGGCGGACTTCCGCCCCTTCGACGGCGACTGACAGGCCACGACCGTGGGCGGGGCCCGCAGCCCCGCCCACGGCACGAGAGGAGATGACATGCCCGAGCACCGGGTCGACTTCCTGCTGATCGGCGGCGGCATCGCCTCCGCCGCCTGTGCGCGAACCCTCCGCGAGGAGGGCGTCGACGGCAGCATCCTGCTCGCCACGCGCGAGATGGACGCGCCGTATCACCGCCCACCGGCGTCGAAGGGCTACCTTCAGGGCCGCGAGTCCAGAGACGACACACGCGTCCTCGCCCCGGAGTGGTGGGATGAACACGACGTGGAGCTGCGCACCCGCGCGAGCGTCTCCGGGCTCGACCTCGAGGGGCGCACGGCCAAGATCGGCAAGGACGAGGTCCGGTTCGACAAGGCGCTGCTCGCCACCGGGGCGATGGTCCGCCGGCTACAGGTCGACGGCGCCGCCGACTTCGACGGCGTGCATTACCTGCGCGCGCTCGGCAACGCCGACTCGATCCGCCGCGACGCCGAGAACGCCGAGCAGGTCGTACTCGTGGGCGGGTCGTACATCGGCTGCGAGGTCGCCGCATCGCTCACCAAGCTCGGCAAGCGGTGCACGATCCTCATGCAGGAGTCCGAGCCGATGGAGCGCGCGTTCGGCTGCGAGGCGGGCCGGTTCGTGCGCTCGGTGCTCGAGGAGCATGGGATCGAGATCGTCGGCGACGACGAGGTCGAAAGCTTCACCGGCCGCGACGAGCGCGTGACGGCGGTGGTCACCAAAGGTGGACGCGAGCTGCCCGCGGACCTCGTCGTGTGCGGCGTCGGTGCGCAGCCCGACGTGATGCTGGCGCGCAAGGCCGGACTCGACCTCGGCGATGCCGGCGGCGTGCGCTGCGACGCCCGGCTCCAGACTTCGACGCCCGGCGTCTACGCGGCCGGCGACATGTGCGAGTACGACAGCGCCCTACACGGCGGCCACGTGCGCATCGAACACGAGGACGTCGCGCGAACTCAGGGCGAGACCGTCGCCCGGAACATGCTCGCCGCCGACGAGCCGTACACCGTGGTGCCGTACTTCTGGTCCGACCTCGCCGACTGGACCACGCTCGAATACCTCGGGGCCGCCCAGCGCTGGGATCGCGAGGTGCTCCGCGGCTCCCCCCGGGACGGCGACTTCACCGTCTGCTACCTCGACGGCGACAGGCTCGTGGCCGCGCTGGCGGTCGGCCGGTCGCCAGACCTCGAGCACGCGCGCCGCCTCATCGCCTCGCACGCGTGTGCGCCCGAGCTCGCCGACGCGAGCGCCGACCTTGGTGACCTCGTGGCCGCGGCGTCCTGAGAAACGCTCAGGCTGCGGCGGCGCTTGCGAGCAGGCGCCGCCGCAGGTCGGCCAGCGTCGCCGCGCCGACCTCGCGACGCACGAGCGGTCCCCACGCGTCGAGCGCCCGTTGCCCCTCGCCGGCGAAGGCCTCAGCATCGAACGGCGCCTGGGCATCGGCGAGTAGCCGCGCGCCGAACGCGACATGCCAGCGCTCGTCGCGCTGGACGCGTCGCACGCCTTCCGCGACCCCCGCAAGCAGCCCTGGACCTTCCAGCCGCACCAGGAGCTCGGCCTGCCCCGCGAGGAACACCACACCCTCGAGCAACCCGTGATAGAGCGCGACGGCCGGCACCAGCGCGCCCGCATCGCCCGCGAGCCGTGCCGCAGCGTCACCGAGCTCGTCCTCGAAGAGCGCGACGAACGCCTCCGGCACACGCTGACGGGCACGTCGGAGCGCGGTGTCGCCGGCCTCCCCGAGAACCTCGGCATGGACGCGCTCGAAGAAGCGGCGGTGGCGATCCTCGTCGAGCGCCTGGAGCGCGAAGCACGCTGCGGTCTCATCGTTGGGCGCTTGTTCATGGAACGGACGGATGTCGGCTGCCACCGCGCGCTCTCCGAGGAGGAAGCCGGCGAGCAACCCCGCGATGGGCGCAGCCTCGGCGCACGGCAGGTGGTGCCAGAGCTTGGCGTCGGCGACGAGCTCGACCTCGTCCGCGTCCCACCGGCTGCGTTCGGCGATGCCGGGGAAGTCGGCGTAGCGCGGCAGTCGCGTCACGTCGCGAGCCTAGAGCCGGGCGTGCCCCGTCGGCAACAGCATCCGCTCAGGCGGTGCGGTCCGCCGTGCGCTCGATGAACCCCTCGAGCAGCGTGGTGAGCACTCCCATGTCCGCGCGGATGCCGCGGATCTCGTCGAGCATCATCAGCATCGCCTCGCGTGTCTCGCCGAGCTCCTCGTGGATCAGCGGCAGCGCCTGAACGGCGGAGATGTCGCCGCTGAGCTCGCCGACGGCGGCCTCCAGACGGCTGATCGGGTGGAGCAGCTCGCCAATCGGGTTGTTGATGAGGGCCACGATCGTCTCCTGTTCTGTGGGCGCGTTACCACGCCGTGCGTTCGATCAGCCGCTGGAAGGGCGCGGCGACGTAGTACGGCACCTTCGCGCGGGCGGGCACGATGACCGCCCGGCGCTCGCGTTCGATGCCGCGGGCGATCGCCTCTCCGGCGGCTTCGGCGCCGACGAGCGGGCTCATCCCGAGTCGCCGAGCTCGTTCGACGTTGCGCTTCATCCGCACAGTGACCGCGTCGTCCTGCAGCCCGTTGGCGAGCAGCGGCGTGTCGATCGTGCCGAAGTAGACGGTCGTGATCCCGATGCCGTCGCGTCCGAGCTCGACGCGCAGCGTCTCGTTGAAGGCCGCGACGCCGGCCTTGGTGGCCGAGTAGTGCCCGAGCATCGGCGTCCACACGCGAGCGGCCATCGATGCGACCGTCGCGACGTGGCCGCGTCGGCGGCGCAGCTCGGGCAGCGCGGCCTTGACCATCCGGAACGGGCCGGTGAGGTTGACGTCGACAGTTCGCTGCCACGTCACCTCGTCGAGCCGGTCGATCGTCCGAGGCGCGCCGATGCCGGCGTTGTTGACCAGGACGTCAAGCGCGCCGAAGTGGTCGACAGTGGCGTCGACCGCGGCCTGAGCCGACGTCGCGTCCCGCACGTCGAGCTTCAGCGCCAGCGCCTCGCCGGGCAGCTCGAGCACGAGCTCGCGCGCCCTGTCCTCCTGCACGTCACCCACGACGACGCGGGCGCCGCGCATCGCGAGCGCGTGCGCCGTGGCGGCGCCGATGCCCTGCGCACCGCCGGTGACGAGACAGACCCGGTCGCGGAGCTGCACGGCGATCTCAGGCCGCAGCGGCCGGACGAGGGTTCCCCGCGGCAAAGCGCCGCAGCACGAAGACGGCGAAAGCGACGAAGGCCAGCCACGTCGCCAGGTGGACCAGGTAGCCGGGAAGAATGAGATCCCGTCGGCCGCCGCGGTACTCGCGCATCAGATACTGCTGCTCGCGCTGGAACGCGAAGTCCGGCCGGCTGCGAGCCGCGATGGGCGGGGCCCCGACGAAGCTGTCGAAGTTGAAGCGGATCGGGGCGCCGCGCATCGAGCTGCCGTCGTTGATGCGCAGCATCGACTTCCACTCGCCCGTGATCGGGATCGGCTGCGGGGCCACCCACGTGCCGTCCCCCACGTAGCGCATCGGCTTCTGGATGCGGCCGCCGCCCTGCCAGGCGAACACCTGGAACCACTCGGCCCCGTCGAGCGCGCTCGGGTCATCGAAGTGTGCCGCCACGGTGACGTGGCTGCCGTCGCCGACCCGCTGGACGTCGATGTCCGCGACGTAGGCCTTCTCGCCTGTGCGGGGTAGCGGGAGCGTGAACGCGACGACGCCGGCGGCAACCGCCGCGACGATCGTGATCGTCGGCGGGCCGCCGGCGGGCACGCGGTCGGGGACGAGCACGCGGGCCATGGCGACCGCCAGCACCACGGCGCTCAGGGCCGCGAGCGTCGCGAGCGCGAGTGCCTGGGGCAGCAGATGCCATGGGAGCACGTCGTAGCCCCACATCCGCGAGAACCCGAAGGTGGCGACGCATCCCACCGTGCCGATGAGCACCCCGGAGAGCAGCGCCGCGCGGATGGGCCGCCGCCCCAGCACCAGGAACGCCGCCTCCACGATCAGGCCTTCGACGAGGTACGGGTAGAAGTGCGGCGCCGACAGCCCGAGGGCGGCGACCCCGAGGAAGACGAGCCCGCGCAGCACGATCCACACGGCGACCGCACGCAGCGCTCCGGTCGGACCGAGCGCGATGCGCGCGAAGACCAGGGTGGCGCCGGTGATGAAGGCGATCATCGCTGGAAGGAGGACCAGCTGGAACTGCGGGATGCCGAAGTCGAACTCGCCGAGGAAGACCGACATGACCGTGGGCCCGGCGACGATGCCGCAGGCCATGAGGAGCCGGCCGGGCAGCGTGGGCTGCCAGCCCGGCGAGCGCCGGGCCTCGCACGCGAGGATGACGAACCCGAGCACGCTGAGCGCGCCACCACCGATCAGCTGCAGATGGCTCGGACCCCACAGGGTCACGTCCTCGCCGAACAGCGAGTGCCAGGCGAAGTCGAACGGGAACCCGATAAGGGTGAACAGGCCGGCGACGAGCGCGAAGACCGCTCCGTACGGACACTGCCACCCGCACACGCGCAGCCCGCTGCGCGCCTCCTGCGGATAGAGCGCGACGGCCAGCAGCGCACCGAGCAGCATGCCGTGGACGGCGACGACGCCGATCGTGTGCGAGGGCGTCAGCAGCGTCGTGTCGCGTCCGTTGTCGATGTGGACTGCGATGTCGCTGTTCATGACGAACAGCCCGGGAACGAGGCTGGCGAACGCGACCAGGGACGCAAGGGACGCCCAAGCAGGAACCCCGGTCGCCCGCTGCACCCGTCCGGCCGCTCGCCCGAGCACGTCCCGCGGGAGTGCGGGAAGCGGGATGCGAGGGTCGATGGTGACCCCGGTGCTGGACCGATGGGGGCTGAGACGTGGCATTGCGGCGTGCTCCAGTCAGGCTCGGCGACGCCGCGTAACTGTACAGATATCGTTTCAGTGTTGCATTGTTACTCGTGTGACGACACGCGCCGAGGCACGCCGGAGGAGACGAGCGCGGACGCCCCGGGGGTGCCCCGGTCAGGCGTCGACAGACGTCGCGCGGAGCGCCGGCGCCAGATAGACGCGCGCGAAGCGCCGCGCCTCGTCCGGCTTCGCAAGCGGCACGACGCTGTGCGAGGTCAGGAAGAACGACAACACCAGGCGCGCCAGCAGCTCACCGGCGACCTGCACGTCCAGCGGCGCGAGCCGCCCCTCGTCGATCTCCTGCTCGAGCCGCTCGGCGAGGAACTGCCGGGCCGCATCGAGGACCGGTCCGGCATCGACCGTGAGGTACGGAAGCAGCAGGTCCGGCTCGGTGCGCAGGAACCGGTTGAGCAGCGTGTGGTCGTGCAGGAACTGCAACGCGAAGGCGAACCCCTCGACGAGCCGATCCTCGGTGGCGTCGATGCCGGCGACGCGTTCGTCGATCGCGGCGAAGAACCGGCGCAGCTCACGCAGCAGCACCGCTCGGACCAGCGCATCCTTCCCAGCGAAGCGCCGGTAGATCGTCACACGCGACATCCGGACGCGCCGAGCGACGTCCTCGACCGTCGTACGCCGCAGGCCGAAGTCCTCGAGCAGCGCGAGGGCCCCCTCCAGAATGCGCTCCGCCGTCGGATCGCCGTCGTGCGTCGCCGCCTCGAGCGCCTCCCGAAACAGCGGGTCGAGGTCCACTTGGGTGGTCTTGGCGGCTGGACGCCTCACGCGTAAAGCCTAGAGCAGGTCTGCTCCAGCGCCGAGCGATGTGCGTTCAGCGCGGGCTGGCGCGACGCCTCACGCGGCTCGCGCCCACGTGCCCGACTCGTCGCGCCGCACACGGTCGCGGACGCGCAGGTACTCGAGGTGCGCGTAGGTCTCCATGTCCGCGAGCATGCGGTCCTCGCCCGTGACGAGGTCTCCGAAGATCTCCTCGGTGAGCGTGCCAAGCGGCCGGGGGCCGGCGGCCAGGACCGCCTCGAGCTGGTGCAGGCGCTGCTCGTGATGGATGCGCAACTCCGCCGCGCGGCCGGCGGCGTCGCGATATGGCTCGCCGTGCGACGGAAGCACGAGCGAGACGTCCAGGTCCCGCACGCGATCCAGTGACGAGAGGAAGTCCGCCAGCGCGTCGGCTCGCTCGGGGGACGGCTGGACGTTCGGCGTGAAGCCGGGCAGCAGGTGATCTCCGGCGAGCAGAACGCCGTCCGCCTCGCGCAGCAGGCAGACGTGGCCGGGGGCGTGCCCGGGGGTCCAGAGGACCCGCCACCCGTCGATCAGGTCGCCGTCGGCGAGATCGGCGCGAGCGGGGACCCCGGTGACCATCGAGCGGTAACGCGCGAACACGCGCTCCATCGCAGCCCGGTCCGGAAGCCCCTCGCCGCCACTCGCGCCGACCCCCTCGCCGACGTCCGCCGCGAAGGCGAAGGAGCTGCGGCACCCCGGATGGGCGAGCACGGTGTCGGCGAACCGGGTCGCCAAGCCCCAGTGGTCGATGTGCCCGTGGGTCACGAGCACGCGCTCCGGGGTGACGCCCGCCTGCGCCAGGCCGGCATCGAGCGCGCTCTCGGATCCGAGCATTCCCGTGTCGACGAGCAGGTCGCCGCCCGCAAGCCGCAGGACGTAGCAGCTGATGTGGTCGGGCGAGCGCAGCGCCAGCGGGATGGTGATCCGCACGACGCCGTCCGCCGGCTCTTCGATGCCGGCGGTCGCCGGCAGTTGGACGGCTCGCGGAGCGGTCACGCCACCGACGCTACCGAATCGTGAACGGGCGTTCTGGCCGGGGCAGCGCTCATCAGTACGACCGCGGCAGCCCGAGCGAGTGCTCGGCGACGTAGTTGAGGATCATCTCGCGCGAGACCGGGGCGGTGCGCAGCAGCCGCACGCCCCACCAATAGCTCGAGAGGTCGTACTCGAGTGCGACGCCGTTGCCGCCGTGCGTTTGGATCGCCTGGTCCAGGCACCGGATCCCCGCTTCGGCGGCCGCGAACTTGGCCATGTTCGACGCCTCGCCGGCGGGCGCGCCGGCGTCGTACAGCACCGCGGCCTTCTGGATCATCACCCGCGCGCACTCGAGCTGGATCTTCGCCTCGGCGAGCGGATGCGCGATGCCCTGATGCGTGCCGATCGGCGCGCCCCACACCGCGCGCTCATTCGCGTATCGGCTGGCCTTGTCCATGGCGTAGCGCGCGATCCCGGTGCACATGACGGCCGCCGCGATGCGCTCCGGGTTCAGGCCGTCGAAGACCACCTTGAGCCCCTGATGCTCCTCGCCCACCAGCCGGTCAGCCGCGACCTCCACGCCGTCGAAGAACAGCGTCCACTGCTTCTCCGCGGCCGAGAGGGCGGTCGGGATGTGCTGGCGCGTCAGCCCGGGCGTGTCCGTGTCGACGACGAACAGCGACAGCCGCCCCCTGCCACTGGCCTCGTCGAGCGCGGTGCGCGCGACGACGAGGATGGCGTCGGCGTCCTCGACTCCGGAGATGTAGGTCTTCTGGCCGTTCAGGACGTAGCCGCCGTCCACCCGCTGGGCCGTCGTCGAGATGCGGTGCGAGTTCGACCCGGCGTCCGGCTCGGTGATCGCGAACACGATCCGTCGCTCGCCCGTGCCGATCCAGCGCAGCCAGCGATCCTTCTGGGCCGGGGTGCCGTGGCGGGCGAGGATCGAGCCGACGATCGCCGGCGAGACCACGATCAGCAGCAGCGGGCAGCCGACCGCGGCCGTCTCCTCCCCCACGGCGGCGAGCTCGTACAGGCCGAGCCCTCCGCCGCCGTACTCCTCGGGCACGTTGACGCCGAGGTACCCCTTCTCGGCGAGGGCGTTCCACAGCTCGGTCGGCGGCTCCCCGGCCGCGGTGATGCGCTTGATGTACGCCGGGCCGAAGCCCGAGGCGATGTCCCGCACCGCGGCGCGGAGCATGCGTTCCTCGTCGCTCGGGACCAGCGGGAGGGCGGGGAGGCCGTCGGCGGTGGTGGGCAGCGTTGCGGCGGGCATGCATGCTCCTGGGTCGAGGCGGGCGACGAGCTGGGGGCCTATGCTAACGGGCGTTCACGCCGAAGGAGGGGATGTTGGCGAGCGAGAGACCGGCGATCATCGGAGCGGCCGAGCACGCCCCGGCCATGCGCCTCGACCGCGGATTCGTCGAGCTGCATGCGCAGGCCGGCGCACAGGCGCTCGCCGACGCGGGCGTCGCGCCAGACGAGGTGGAGGGCCTGCTCGTCGCCTCCCCGATGACCGACGAGGGCCCGATATTCCTGTCCGAGGACGTCATGGACTACCTCGGCCTGACGAGCCTGCGCCTGGAGGCCACGATGAATCTCGGCGGCGCCAGCCACCTCGCGATGGCGCGTCACGCGTGGCAGATCATCGGGGCCGGCGAGGCGGAGACCGTGCTGTGCGTGAGCTGCGGGAAGTTCCCGCCCATTCGCGACGTCGGGCGCCAGCTCATGGGAGCGGTGTGTCACCGGGACTTCGAGCTGCCGTATGCGCCGTCGGTCCCCGCGCTGTACGGCCTGATCGCGCAGCGCTGGATGCACGAGACGGGTGCGACGAAGGCCGACCTGGCGGAGGTGCCGGTGGCGCAGGACGCCTGGGCGAAGCGCCATCCCACCGCGCTTGGATGGAGCATGCCCTCGATCGGCACCGACGAGGTCCTCTCCAGCAGGCCGATCGCCGGCCCGTTCTCGCTGCTGGACTGCTCGATCCCGTGCGAGGGGGGAGGGGCCATCGTCCTGGCGAGCGCGGACCGCGCCCGCCGTGGACCGCACCGGCCCGTGCATCTCCTCAGCTTCGGCGAGGGCCACACCCACGGGTTCCTGTCCTCGATGCGCGAGCCGGGGCGCACCGGCGCGGCACGTTCGGGCCCGCTGGCGCTCGAGCGCGCGGAGCGCTCGCTGGGCGACGTCGACGTCCTCCAGCTGTATGACGCGTTCTCGGCCACGCCGCTCATGACACTCGAGGAGATGGGGTTCGCGGCACCGGGACGCGCAGCGGATCTGTACCGCGAGGGTCGTACGGGACCTGGCGGAGATCTCCCGGTCAACACGAACGGCGGGCTGATCCGCTTCGGGCACTCCGGGACGTCATCGGGCTTCACCGGCATCCTCGAGGCCTACTGGCAGCTGGCCGGCCGCGCTCACGGCGCACAGGTACCGTCCGCCGACTGCGCGCTGGTGCATGCCTACGGCTCGATGCTCTGCAGTCACGTCACCGTCGTCCTGGAGGGCGCATGACCGAGCAACCGGACCGCATGCAGTTCGACGAACTCGCCGATCCAGAGGCCCTACCGGTGCCGAACGCCGTCTCAGCGCCGTTCTTCGCCGCCGCGGCCGGCGGGGAGCTTGTCTTCCAGCGTTGCGCGCGTGGCCATGCCTTCCTGTACGCGCGTTCCCTGTGTCCGGTGTGCCACTCGACCGACCTCACGTGGGAGTCGTCGGCCGGCCGCGGCGAGGTCGTGACCTTCTCGGTCGTGCACCGCCCGCCCTGGAACGACCTCCCCCGCCCCGTGCCGTACGTGGTCGCGCTGGTCCGCCTCGACGAAGGACCGCAGCTCCTCTCGACGATCGAGGGCACCGAGCCCGGGGAAGTCCGCATCGGCCAGGCGGTGCAGGCAGGATTCGAGCGGGTCGACGAGGCCGTCGGCCTTGTGCGCTTTCACCCTGTCGACACGGCGCGGTCCTGATCCGGCGGCCACCCGCCCTGGCACTTCAGACCGAGACGCGGCCCCGGTGCGCGGAGAAGTCCGGCGCGCGCTTCTCGGCGAAGGCCCTGACGCCTTCGGCCGCCTCCTCGCTCTCCACGAAGAGGTTCAGGCCGCTGAACGCGAGCGCGGCGTTGCCGGCCAGATGTTCGGTCTCCGCGTTGAAGGACTGCTTGAGAAAGCGCAACGCGGTGGGCGACAGGGCGAGGATCTCGTCCGCATACCGTCGGACCTCGGCGGCGAGATCGCCCGCGGGCACCACCCGGTTGACCAGCCCCCAGCGCTCGGCCTCGACGGCGTCGTACTGACGGCACAGGAACCAGATCTCCCGCGCGCGCTTCTCCCCCACCACACGCGCGAGATAGCCCGTCCCGAACCCGGCGTCGAACGAGCCGACGCGCGGTCCGGTCTGGCCGAACCGCGCGTGGTCGGCGGCGAGCGTCAGGTCGCAGAGCAGCGCAAGCACATGCCCGCCCCCGATCGCGTACCCGTTGACCGCGGCGATGACCGGCTTGGGGATGTCGCGGATGACCCGGTGCAGCGTCTCGACCTCGAAGAGCCCGGACTCCGAGGGTCCGTAGTCGCCGGTCTCCGCGCGCTGCTTCTGATCTCCGCCGGTGCAGAACGCCCGGTCGCCGGCGCCGGTCAGGCAGACCACGCCCACGTCCGCATCGGCCCAGGCCCGCTTGAAGCAGGCGATGAGCTCGTCGACCGTGCGGGCCCGGAAGGCGTTCAATCGCTCGGGCCGCGCGATCGTGATGGTGGCCAACCCCCCAGCCGTCTCATACCCGACATCCGTCAGCTCGTGCACCGCATCCTCCGCTCGTCGATCGCCGGCCGGTGAGCGATGGTAACGAACGTTCACTACGATCCCGACATGGCCACAAGCTTCCGGATCGGCTCGGGATCGGGCTTCTGGGGAGACATGGTCGACCCGGCGGTCGAGCTGGTCGAGGCCGGCGACATCTCGGCGATCGCGTTCGACCTGCTCGCCGAACTGACGATGTCGGTGCTGCAGCGCGCCAAGCACCGCGATCCTTCGCGCGGGCACATCCCCGACGTCGAGCAGATCATGCGCCAGGTGCTGGATCCGGCACGCCGTCGCGGCGTCACCGTCGTCACCAACGGCGGGGGCGCGAACCCGCCGGCGGCCGCCGACGCGACCGCCGCGGTCGCGTGCGAGCACGGCCATCCCGACCTGCGCATCGGCGTCATCGAGGGCGACGACCTCACCGGCAGGCTCGACGGCATCCGAGCGCAGGGATGGAGCTTCACGCACCTGGAGAGCGGCGAGGAGGACATCGACGGGATCGCGGACCGCGTCGTCGCGGCGCATGCATATCTGGGCTCGGACGGCATCGTCGAAGCCCTGGGTGCCGACTGCGACGTCGTCATCGGAGGCCGGCTGGCCGATTCGGCGCTCTACTGCGGCCCGCTCATGCACCACTTCGGGTGGACGTTCGCCGACGATCCTGAGCTCATCGGCGCGGCCCTGACCATCGGCCACGTGCTCGAGTGCGCGGGAATCGCCTCGGGCGGCATGTCGACGCAGTGGCGTACCTCGTCGGAACCGTGGCGCCTCGGATTTCCGCTCGCGCAGGTCGAGCCCGACGGCACCGCGCTTGTCACCAAGGTCCCGGGCTCAGGCGGCGTCATCAACCAGTGGACGGCCAAGGAGCACCTGCTCTACGAGGTTCACGATCCCGCGGACTACCGACTGCCGGACGGCATCGTCGACCTGTCCGGCGTGGAGGTGGCCGAGGCCGGCCCCGACCAGGTACGCATCACCGGCATGTCCGGCCGTCCGCGCCCCGACATGCTGAAGCTCCAGATCGGCTACGAGGACGGCTACATCGCCGAAGGTCGCGCGATCTTCCCCTGGCCCGACGCGCTGGAGAAGGCCGAGTGGTCCGAGCGGCTGGTCAGGCGCCGCCTCGAGCATCTCGGCGTCGAAGCCCTCGAGCAGCGCTACGACCGTGTCGGCATCGACGCACTGGCCGGCGCCATCGCGCCGCCGGCGGTCCACGAGCCCAACGAGGTCGAGCTGAGAATGGCGGTCCGCTGCCGCACGCGCGCGGAGGCCCAGGCGGCCAGGCGCGCGCTGCTGGCGCCCGCCACCGCAGGACCCGCCGGCACGGCGTTCGGCGTGCCGGCCCCGGTGCGAAAGGTCATCGCGCTGTGGCCGGCGCTCGTGCCGCGCGAGTTCGTCCACGAGCGCGTCAGCGTGCAGACCGCGAAGGAGCTCGTCGATGCGACTGCATGACCTCGCGTTCGTGCGCTCCGGCGACAAGGGCGACATCTCGAACGTGGCCGTCCTGGCGCGCGACGAGGAGTCGTATCGGCAGCTCGAGCGTCTGCTGCTGCCCGAGGCGATCAAGTCCTACATGGGCCCGCTGGTCACCGGCCCTGTCGCGGTGTACCGGCTGCCCAGGCTCCAAGCGCTCAACGTGGTGATGCACGGAGCCCTCGGGGGCGGCGCGACCACGACGCTGCGGTTCGACGAGACCGGCAAGTCGATGGGCGCGGTCCTGTCACGGATGGAGCTGACCGGCGACGATGGTGTGAACGTCCGTTAGCATCCGGGCTCATGGCACCGCGACGTGGCTTCGACTTCGACTGGCTCGTGATCGGATCGGGCTTCGGCGGCAGCGCGTCCGCCCTGCGACTGGCGCAGAAGGGCTACTCGGTCGGCGTCCTGGAGTGCGGTCGGCGCTTCGAGGACGAGGACTTCCCGGACACGACGTGGGACGTGCGCAAGTACTACTGGCTGCCCCGGCTCGGGATGAAGGGCATCCTGCGCATGACCCTCTTCAAGGACATCTTCATCGTCTCGGGCTGCGGCGTCGGCGGCGGGAGCCTCGGCTACGCGAACACCCTGTACCGGCCGCGCCGGGGCTCGGCGTTCTACCGCGACCGGCAGTGGTCAGAGCTCGACGAGTGGGAGCGTACGCTGGCCCCGCACTACGACACCGCCGAGCGCATGCTCGGCGTGACGACCTACGAGGGCGAGGGCGCGGCCGACCGCCTGCTCATGGAGCTGGCCGACGAGCTCGGCGTGCGCGACACGTACACGACGACCCGCGTCGGGGTGTTCTTCGGCGAGCCCGGCGCGACGGTCCCGGACCCGTACTTCGGCGGGGAGGGGCCGGCCCGGGCCGGCTGCCTGCGCGTCGGCCGGTGCATGCTCGGCTGCCCCCACAACGCCAAGAACACCCTGATGAAGAACTACCTGTGGTTCGCCGAGCGCAAGGGCGCGCGGATCATGCCCGAGCGCACAGTGGTCGAGGTGCGCCCGCTCGGCAAGCCCGACGGCTCGGACGGCTACCGGGTGCTCAGCGAGCGCTCCGGAGCGTGGCTGCGCAAGGACCGACAGGAGCACACCGCCAGGGGCGTCGTCGTCGCGGCCGGCGCGCTCGGCACCAACACGCTGCTGCGCCGCTGCAAGGACCGAGGGGCGCTGCCGCGCCTATCCGACCGCCTCGGCTACCTCGTCCGCACGAACAGCGAGGCCATCTCCGCCGTCACCCGCAAGGACGACCGCGTCGACTTCTCCGACTCGATCGCGATCTCCTCGAGCATCCACCCCGACGCCGACACCCACATCGAGAACGTCACCTACGGGCGCGGTGCCGATTCGATGAGCTTGCTGTTCACTCTGCTGACGCCGAATGGGAGCGCTCTCACACGGCCGCTGAAGGCGGTCGCCGGCGCGCTGCGCCATCCGCTGACGTTCGCGCGCATCACGTGGCCGCGCGCGTGGTCGCGGCGCACCGTGATCCTGCTGACGATGCAGACGCTCGACAACTCGATGCGCCTCGTGCCCAAGCGCAACCTGCTGGGGCTCGGGCCGCGCCTGCAGACCCGCGAGGACCCCGACAAGCCGAACCCGCGCTTCATCGATGCGGCAAACGGGGCGACCAAGCGCGCGGCCGAGAAGCTCGACGGCATCCCGCAGAGCGGCATCACCGAGGCATTGCTCAACGTCCCGACGACCGCGCACATCATGGGCGGCGCGGTGATCGGCGCGTCGCGTGAGAACGGGGTGATCGACGCGCGCCAGCGGGTGTTCGGCTACGAGAACCTGCTCGTCTGCGACGGCTCGG
The DNA here is from genome assembly GCA_021496505.1 of Thermoleophilia bacterium SCSIO 60948. Classification (GTDB taxonomy): domain Bacteria; phylum Actinomycetota; class Thermoleophilia; order Solirubrobacterales; family 70-9; genus JACDBR01. The sequence continues at coordinate 3,313,530 of CP053031.1, forward strand.
CGGTGCCCGCCAACATCGGCGTGAACCCGAGCCTGACGATCACGGCGCTGGCCGAGCACGCCATGAGCCACATCGCGGCGGCGCAGTCCGCGGCCCCCACCACCGGCGAGCGCGTGGCCGCCACTTGACCGCCACCGACGTCACCGGCCTCGGCCTCGCCTTCGGCTCCGCGGAGGAGGGTCGCGCGCGGATCGGCCGCAGGTCCGCGCCGCGTCCGGCGGAGGCGCCGGTGTCCGAGGCGATGATCCGCAACTACTGCGCGCTCGTCGAGGACGGCAACCCCGCGTACTGGGACCACGGCGTCAGCCCGCCGGGACTGCTCATGGCCTACGGCTTCCCGGCGCCGTGGCGACCCGGCGGCCGCACCGCGTCCAACCTCTTCGCCATGGGCATCCCGCTGCCCGGACGGCACATCATCAACGTCTCGACCGACACGGAGTTCCACCGCCACGCCACCGTCGGCGACCGCGTCTGGGTGGCCGACGAGGTCGTCGACGTCTCGCAGGAGAAGCGCACGCGCCTTGGCGGCGGGCACTTCATCACGACGCGCTCGACCTACCGACTCGACGACGAGGAGCCGCTCGCGACGAACGTCAACGTCCTGTTTCGCTACGACGTCCCGCCGGGCCCGGTCGACGCCCCTCCCGCTCGGGTCGACCCTGCGCCGGCCGACGCCGGGGACGTCGTCGAGGAGCTCCCTCCCATCTCGCTCGACATCACCTACCGGCGCGTGTGTCACAACGCGGCGGCGACCTGGGACTGGTTCCCCGGTCACCACGACCCCCACTACGCCCGCAGCCAGGGGCAGCGCACGATCTACCTCTCCACCCTGTTCTTCCACGGCTTCGTCGACCGCCTGGTCACCGACTGGGCCGGCCCGACGGCTGTCCTCCGGCGCCGGAGGATCCGCATGATGCGTTCGATCTACGCCGGACAGACGGCCACGGCGACCGGGACGGTCACGGCCGTGCGAACGGACGGCGACCGACGCGTCGCGGACGTGTCGTGCCTGGTGTCCAGCGAGGACGGGGCGTGCGTGCCCGCGAAGGTCACCGTCGAGCTGGCCGCCGGGGAGCGAGCGCGATGACCCCGACCGCCCCGCCCGGCCCGGCGCTCGCGGGCCGCGTCACGCCGCCGTTCACCGAGGAGCTCGAGGACTTCCGCCTGGTGGTCCGCCGTTGGGTCGAGCATGAGCTGGCGCCGCTCGCCGACGAGTGTGAGGCGGCCCACGATTTCCCCGACGACGTCTTCCGCCGCTGCGCCGAGCAGGGGTACCTCGGTCTGAAGTTCGAGGAGAAGTACGGCGGCCAGGGAGGCGGCTACCTCGCCGACGCGGTGTTCGTCGAAGAGCTCCAGGCCTGCGGTTCGGGTGGTCTGGCCGCCGGCATCGGCGCGCACATCGGCATCGCGCTCCCGCCCATCTGGAAGTTCGGCACGGATGAGCAGAAGCAGCGCTTCCTGGTGCCGGGCATCCGCGGCGAGAAGATCGCCGCCCTGGCGATCACCGAGCCCGACGCGGGCTCCGACGTGGCCGCGATCAAGACCACCGCGCGACGGGTGGAGGGCGGCTGGGTGGTGAACGGGTCGAAGATGTTCATCACCAACGGCGTTCGGGCCGACGCCCTGGTCACGGCCGTCAAGACGACCGAGCAGGGCGGGCACCACGGCATCTCGTTCCTCATCGTCGAACGTGGCGACGGCGTCTCGGCGTCGCCGATCGAGAAGATGGGCTGGCATGCGTCGGATACCGGCCTGATCAGCTTCGACGACGCCTTCGTTCCGGACGCGAACCTGCTCGGCGCACAGAACCAGGGCTTCGCGCTCGTCATGGCCAACTTCCAGTGGGAGCGGCTGCTCATGGCACTCGGCGCCGTCGGCGCGATGAGGACGTGGTTCGACCGCACGGTGCGGTTCGCGCAGGAGCGCACGACGTTCGGAAGGCCGCTCACCGGCCATCAGGCGATCCGCCACAAGCTCGCGGACATGGCGACGACGATCGAGGCCGGCAAGACCATCACCTACAACGCCCTGCGCCTGTTCGTGGAGGGCCGAGACCCGGTCGCCGAGGTGACGATGGCCAAGCTGTTCACCCAGCGAGCGTGCTTCGACGTCCTCGACGAGTGCCTGCAGATCCACGGCGGGGCGGGCTACATGGTCGAGTACGGGATCGAGCGCGCCGTACGCGACGCTCGCCTCGGGCCGATCGGCGGTGGCACCGACGAGATCATGCGCGAGATCCTCGGCAAGACGCTCGCGCTGTGACGCGACGTCCTCGTGCGCGCACGAGGACCCGGGCTCGACCCGTCAGGCCAGGGCCGGCACTGCGGCAGCCTCCCGGGAGCGCTGGCGCTCGGAGCGCTGCAGGCGCGCCACGACGAGCCGCTGGACCTGGGCCGTCCCCTCGAAGATCTGGTAGATCTTGGCATCGCGGAACCACTTCTCCATCGGATGCTCGGTGCTCCACGCCGCCGGCCCGGCGAGGTCCATCAACGTGGTCACCGCCCACATCGCCACGTCAGCCGCCTTGAGCTTGGACATCGAGCCCTGCCCGGCGGTCATCGGCACGCCGCTGCGTGCCATCCACGCGGCGCGCCAGACGAGCAGGCGAGCAGCCTCGATCTCGGTGGCGACGTCGGCGAGGACCTGCTGGACGCGCTGCTGCTCGAGGGCCGGCCCGTCCGCGCCACCGACCTCCTCGAGGTGGTCGAGCGTCCACTCGTAGGCCGCCCGGGCGATGCCCAGCGCCGACGCCCCGACGTACGGGCGCGTGACCTCGAACGTCGCAAGCGCGGTGGACGAGCGCGCGGCCTCACCGGACCGGGCCCGGGCGAGGCGGTCGTGCAGCCGCTCGACGCCGCCGAGCACGTGGTCGGCCGGGATACGGCACCCGTCGAAGGCGATCTCCGCGGTGTGCGAGGCACGGATGCCGAGCTTGTCCTCCTTGCGCGCCTGACGCAGCCCGGGCGCGGCCTTCGGAACCACGAACGAGGCATGGCCGCGATGACCGAGGGCGGGGTCGACCGTGGCGACCACGACGGTCACATCGGCGATACCGCCGTTGGTGATGAACGTCTTGGTGCCGTTGAGCACCCAGTCGTCGCCGTCGAGCTCGGCTCGGGTCGCAGCGACTTGACGTCTGACCCGGCTCCAGGTTCGGTCACGGCGTACGCGCCGAGCTTGATCTCGTCGCCGGTCCCGTAACACTCGGGTACCCAGCGTGCGACCTGCTCGGGCGTGCCTGACGCGGCGATGCCTGACGCGGCCAGGCCCGACCCGGCGATCGCCAGCGCGATCCCCGCGCAGCCCCAGTGCAGCTCCTCGGCGTAGATCGCGCTCATGAGCCCCGTCTCATCAGCGTCCATGCGCTCCAGCGCCGCCAGTCTGCTCAGGCCCTGACGTTGAGCCTCGCGCATGACCCCCCAAGGCATCGACTGCTCGCGGTCGTGCAGCGGCGCGACGGGCGGATCACCTCGCTGGCGAACCGGTGGCAGTGCTCCTGCCACGCCTTCTGCTCCTCGTCGAGTCGGAAGTCCATGGAGCTCCTCTGTTCCGGTATGCGAACGGTCGTTCACGTACGCCGAGCGCCAGAGTAGCGAACGCGTGTAACATTTGCGCCTCGTGCGTATCACGCCGCCGAACGCCCACGGGCCGTCCCGTTGACGAGCCCCGCCGTCTCGCTCGTGGTGACCGGTGGCGAGGGCATCGCCGACGTGGTCGAGTCCGCCCGCCTGGCGGAGGCGGCCGGGTTCTCGTCGGTCTGGGCGACGGAGTTCTACGACCGCTCTGCGACCGTCGCGCTCGCCGCGATGGCCCACGCGACCGAGCGCATCGGCCTGGGCAGCGCCATCGCCTACGCGTTCGGGCGCACGCCCGTCGTCACGGCGGCCGAGGCGCGCGACCTCGACGAGCTGTCAGGCGGGCGGCTGACGCTCGGGCTCGGCACCGGGACGCGCCGGATGCAGCAGGACTGGCACGGGCTGGACGGCGAGCACCCCGCACCCCGCATGGAGGAGCTCGTCCCCCTCATCCGCCGGCTCCTGCGCCTCCACGAGGGCCCGGTCGACCACGACGGTCGCTTCTACCGCCTGCACGTCCACCCCACGGTGCCGGTGGCGCCGCCGCTTCGGATGGAGCTGCCGATCTACCTGGCGGGCGTCAACCCGCGGATGATCGAGGCGGCTGGCACCGTCGGCGACGGGCTCATCGGACATCCGCTGTTCACCCCCGAGTACGTGCGCGAGGTCGCCCGGGCCGCGCTCGAGCGCGGCGCCGAACGCGCCGGGCGGCGGGAGCCGGTGCCGATCGCCGGCTATCTGACGTGCAGCGTCGCCGAGGACCCCGAAGCGGCCCGGCAGGCCGCACGCGCGGTGGTGGCGTTCAACTCGACGGTCAAGACGTACCGCGTGGTGCACCGCCTCCACGGCTTCGAAGAGCACGCCGAGCGCATCCGTGAACTCTGGCGCTCAGGCGACTTCGCGCAGGCGGTGGAGGCCGTGCCGGACAAGATGCTCGACGCGATCGCGCTCGCCGGGACGCCAGACGAGGTGCGCCTCCGGTACGACGAGCGCTGGGCCGGCGTGCACGACGAGACGCTCCTGTGGCCACCCGCGTTTCGCGGGATGGAAGGCGTGCGAGCGGTGATCGACACGTTCTCGAGCGCGGGGCGCGCGGGGTAACCCCTGCCGCCGCCTACCGACGCTCTAGGCTGCGCGCCGTGACCACCCGCGGCGCCGACCCGGACAGCCCCTTGATCGGTCCGCTGCTCCGGCGAGCGCTCAGCCCCGCAGCCGAGCCGCAGGCCGACGAGACGTCTGAGCGCATCCTCGCGGGCGCTCTGGCGCAGTTCGAGGACTTCGGCGTCCGCAGGACAACGATGGAGGATGTCGCGCGACGTGTCGGCATGTCGCGCGTGACGATCTACCGCCGCTTCTCCACGAAGGACGCCCTGGTCGAGGCGGTACTGCTGCACGAATGCGCCGGCTTCTTCGTCGCGCTCGACGCCGCGGTCGCCGGCCTGCCCACCACCGACGAGCGACTGGTCGAGGGCTTCGCCTTCACGCTCGAGTTCCTGCGATCGAACGTTCTCCTCGGACGCCTGCTGACGACCGAGCCCGAGTCGCTGCTGCCGCACCTGACCCTCGAGGCGGGCCCGATCCTCGGCGCCGCAAGGGAGTTTCTGGCCGATCGCCTCGGACAGGAGATCTCCCAAGGCAGGTTGGCGCCGCTTGACGTCGAGGTGGCGGGCGAGATGCTCGTCCGCCTCGTGCTGTCGTTCCTGCTCACCCCTGAGAGCATCGTCCCCCTCGACACCCCGCAGGCGGCCCGGGACTTCGCCAGGCGGCACCTCGCGCCGTCGTTGCACGTGCGGCCACAGCCGCACAGCTGACTCGCGCAGACACCGAGCCATGCACGGCGCTGCTGAAACGATGACACAACATCTGTATCATCGCATCGCATGGCTGTGTCGAGCTCGGCCCCACCGCCGTCACCACCCGCTGGCCGTACCGCCGTGCCCACGCCGGCGCGAACCACGTCGGACCGCGCGCTACCCGGCCCCCGTTCGCCCGGTTGGTGGCAGACGGCGCACTTCCTCGCCCGCCCGACCGCGTTCTTCGAGCGCCACGGCCGCCGCCATGGCGACATGTTCTTCGTTCGCCTGCAGGGCCTGGCCACCGGGAGGATGGTCGTCGTCACGGACCCGTCGCTCATCGAGGAGGTCTTCACGGGCGACCCCGAGATGCTCCGCGCCGGCGAGGCGGCGTATGCCACGATCGAGCCGATCGGCGGCCCGAACTCGCTGCTCGTCCTGGATGCGCCCAAGCACCTCGAGGACCGGCGTCTCATGCTGCCGCCGTTCCACGGCGAGCGGATGCGCTCGTACGCAGACATCATGGCCGAGGAAGCCGACCGGTCGCTGGCCGGTTGGCCGATCGGGACGCCGTTCGCGCTGCGCCCGCGGATGGCCGACATCACCCTCGACGTCATCATGCGCGCGGTCTTCGGCCTCGAGCGCGACGCCCGCTACGAGGAGCTGCGCCGGGCGCTCGTGGCCATGGTCGAGAACGACAGGGCGGTCAGCACCGGGCTGATGGTCCCGGCGCTCCGGCGCGATGTCGGCCCGTGGCGCGGGTGGAACGCCTTCCAGGCGGCGATCGCACACGCCGACGAGCTGATCTACGACGAGATCAGCCGCCGGCGCGCCGAGCCCGACCTCGCCGCCCGCGAGGACATCCTCTCGATGCTGATCGCCGGCCGGCGCCGCGACGGGAGCCAGATGGACGACCGCGAGCTGCGCGACGAGCTCGTCACGATGCTTCTCGCCGGACACGAGACGACCGCCACCGGCCTGGCATGGACCTTCGAGCTGCTGTTCCGCCACCCTGCCGCGATGGCCCGGCTGCGCAAGGAGCTCGCAACGGGCGACGACGTGTACCTCGAGGCGGTCGTCTACGAGGCCCTTCGGGTCAGGCCGGTCATCCCGTTCGTCGTCCGCGTCCTCAAGCAGCCGATGGAGCTCGGCGGGCACCTGCTGCCCGAGGGGGTGACCGTGGTTCCGGCCATCCACCTCGTCCACCGGCGCCCCGACCTGTACCCCGAGCCGGCCGCGTTCCGTCCCGAGCGCTTCCTCGACCGCAAGCCCGGCACGTATGAGTGGCTGCCGTTCGGCGGCGGCATGCGGCGCTGTATCGGCGCGAGCTTCGCGCTGTTCGAGATGAAGGCGGTGCTGCGCCACATCCTCACGCGGACCGAGCTCGGGCCGGCGAGCGCCCGTCAGGAGCGCATCCGGCGCCGCGCGTTCACCCTCGTCCCGGAGCATGGCACGCCTGCCATTCGCCTGGTGTGACGGCGACTCACGGAGGCACCCGCACGGCCGACGTCCACGGCATCCCCACCAATCCGCTCCAGCGGATCGTCAGCGACCTCGCGCGCGAGCGCCGAACGCCCACGCCGTACCCGCCGGGCGACACGCGGCCCTCCCCTCGCCGAACGCGGCAGTTCATCCGTGAGCCGCTCCCGCTCCTGCTCGACGCCTACGAGCGGTACGGGCCCGTCTTCACGCTCCGGATCTTCCACCACAACGTGGTGTTCATGATCGGCGCCGAGGCCAACCACTTCGTGACGGTCTCCCACCCGGAGCTGTTCCGCTGGCGCGACGGACACATGGGAGAGCTCACGCCGCTCATCGGCCACGGCCTGCTGACCACCGACGGCGCCGAGCACCGGACGGCCCGGAAGCTCATGCTTCCCGCCTTCCACCGCGAGCGCCTGGCCGCGACGCTCGACACGATGCTCGACGAGACCGACCGCGGACTGGACACCTTGACGCTCGGCAAGCCGGTCGACCTGTACCACTGGACGCGACGCCTGGCCCTGCGAATCGCCATGCGCTGCCTGTTCGGACTCGATCCCGGCCGGGCGAGGGCGGAGATCGACGCGGCGCACGAGTTCGAGGTCGCCCTCGGGTTCCACGGCCATGACGTGCCGATCCAGATGCTGCGCGGCCCCGGCACCCCGTGGCACCGGATGCTGCGCGCACGGCGCCGTCTCGACGCGCTCATCTACGCCGAGATCGCCGACCGCCGCCGCCGTGGCGGCGGCGAGGACCTGCTGACGATGCTCGTCGCCGCGACCGACGAGGACGGTCGCGCGCTGGACGACCGGCAGATCCGCGACCAGGTGATGACGCTGCTGTTCGCGGGGCACGACACGACCACGGCGACGATCGCGTTCCTCTTCTACGAGCTCGCGCGCCACCCGCACGTCCTCGCCGGTCTCGAGGCCGAAGTCGCGCAGGCCCTGCAGGGGTGCTTCCCCGGCTACGGCGAGCTGATGGGCGGCGGCCTACCGCGACTCGACGCCGCCCTGGACGAGACGTTGCGGTTGTATCCCGCAGCGTGGCTCGGTCCCCGCCGCGCGCAGGAGACGTTCGAGTTCGCCGGCGGCACCATCCCGCGCGGAGCGTACGTCGAGTACTCGTCCTGGGCGACGCACCATCTGCCCGAGCTCTTCCCGGAGCCCGAGGCGTTCAGGCCCGAGCGCTTCACCGACGGATCGGTCGCGCGGCTGCCGAAGGGCGCCTACCTGCCGTTCGGTGGGGGGTCGCGCACGTGCATCGGCATGCGCTTCGGTCAGCTCGAGATCAAGGCGAGCGCTGCGCGGATGCTCCCTCGGCTCCGCCTCGAGCTCCAGCCCGGCTACCGCCTGGAGACTCGTCAGACGCCGACGCTCGGGCCCCGCCGCGGCATGCCGATGACCGTCCGCGCCGCCTGAATCTCCGATCTCAATCGGCGGGGGCGGGGCTCGCGGTCAGGGCCGGGTACGCGGCGGCGTAGGCGGCCATGAGCTCGGCGAACGGCAGGTCCGATCGCATCCCATGGTCGCGCACGTACTCCATGTGCCGCGCGCCGTCGCCCGTGTAGCCGTGCAGCAGCGCATCCCCGGTGCCGTCGAAGTCCAGCGGCGGGACGCCGAACCGGGCGCACAGCTCGCGGTTGAACGCCGGGCTCGCCTTGCGCCAGGCACCGTCGACGAACAGCACGCTGTAGCCGTGGTAGAGGAACAAGTCCGTGCCCATCGCCGCTCGCAGGCGTTCGGACTGCAGGTGGTTGCGGACGTCGGCGAAGCCGAGGCGGGCAGGCACGCCGGCCGCACGTGCGGCGGCCGTGAGCAGGACCGCCTTGGGAACGCAGTACGCCGCGCCGGCCTCGAGCACGGCGCTCGCGCGGTAGTCCGCGGGGTGGACCGACAGCGAATAGGGGTCGTAGCGGATCTCGTCGCGGACCGCGGCGAACAGACGCGCAACGACGCTCCGTTCATCCGCGGACCCTTCGGTGACGCGGTGGGCGAACGCCCGGACGGTCTCGTTATCGCTGTCGACGAAGCGGGTCGGCGCGAGATCCAGCGGCGTGGACGCTGCGGACACCCGGCTCACAACCCCAGCGTCTTGCCGATGATCTCGCGCTGGACCTCACTCGTGCCGCCGTAGATCGTGCCGACGACGGCGCCACGGACGTGGCGCTCCATGTCGTACTCCGTTGCGTAGCCGTAGCCGCCCATCATCTGCATGCCTTCCAGCGCGACCTGCTTGCCGACCTCAGTGATCTTGAGCTTGGCCATCGATGCCTCGCGCGGGAACAGCGCCGCCGGGTCGGCGTCGACCCGGCGAGCGACGTCGTAGACGAGCAACCGGCAGCACTCGAGCTCCGTCGCCAGATCGGCGAGACGGTGCTTGATCGTCTGGAACGAGCCGATCGGCCGGCCGAACTGCTTGCGCTCCTTGACATAGGCCAGCGCGTCGTCGAACGCACGGCGGGCCATCCCCAGGTGCTGGGCGGCGATGATCAGCCGCTCGACGTTCAGGCCGGCCATGAGCTGCATCCACGCCTGCCCTTCCTGACCGAGGACGTTCTCGGCCGGAAGCTCGCAGTCGGTGAAGAAGAGGTCGTTGACCTCGCGCCCGCCCATCGTGTCGATGCCGCGCATCTCCATTCCCGCCGCGCCGGCCGGGACGTTCAGCATGGTCAGACCCTCGTGCTTGGCGCCGGACCGATCCGAGCGCGCGACGAGCAGGACGTGGGCGGCGTGGTGGGCGTTGGAGATCCATGTCTTCTGCCCGTTGACGACGAACGACCCGTTGCGTCGCTCGGCGCGGCACTGCAGCGCTCCGACGTCCGAGCCTGCCTCGGGCTCGGACATCGCGATTGCCTCGACGTTTCCGCGCACGATGCCGCCGAGCATCTCCTTCTTCTGCTCCTCGGTGCCGAAGCGCTCGTAGGCGCCGGCGGCGATCATCGTGGTGGCGATGCCCGCGATCGGCGCCATCCCGTAGGCCGTCTCGTCGAGCAGCAGGCACAGGTCGAACAGGCCGCCCCCGGTGCCGCCGTACTCCTCGGGAACCGACACGCCGAGCCAGCCGAGATCGGCCATGCGCCGGTAGATCTCGGCGTCGTGCGGCTCAGGGCCGCGCTGCTCGCGGGTCGCCGTCTCGCGGCGACAGAACTCGCGGATCGAGTCGACGAACGCCCTGCGCTCATCGGTCAGGTCGACGACGGCGCTCATGCTGCTGCGGGCGTGTAGACGGTCACGACGGCCGCACCGCCGAGGCCGATGTTGTGCTGCAGCGCGACCTTGGCGCCGTCGACCTGCCGCTTGTCGGCACGGCCGCGCAGCTGCCAGGTCAGCTCCGAGCATTGGGCGAGGCCGGTTGCCCCGAGCGGGTGCCCCTTGGAGATCAGACCACCGGAGGGGTTGACGACGGGGCCGGTGCCGCCGTAGGTCGTGGCCCGCGCGTCCACGAGATCGTGACCGCAGCCCTCCTCGGCCAGGCCGAGGGCCTCGTAGGTGATCAGCTCGTTCGCGCTGAAGCAATCGTGGAGCTCGACGACGTCGATGTCCGTGGGCCCGACCTGCGATTCCTCGTAGGCGCGGCGCGCTGCCTCCTTGGACATGTCGTAGCCGACGATCCTGATGCAGTCCGCGTCGTCGGCGAACGTGCTCTGCAGGTCGGTGACCATCGCCTGCCCAGCGATCTCCACCGCCTGACCCCACAGGTCGTGCTCGTCGACGAAGCGCTCGGAGGCGACGATCGCCGCGGCGCTTCCGTCACTGGTCGGCGAGCATTGCAGCTTGGTCAGCGGGTCGTGGATCATCCGCGAGTTCTTGATGTCGTCGAGCGAGTACTCGTCCTGGAACTGCGCATACGGGTTGCCCGTCGAGTGCTTGTGGTTCTTCCACCCGATCCACGCGAAGTGCTCCGGGGCCGAGCCGTACTTCTGCATGTGGTCACGGCCGGCGTTGCCGAACATCTGCGGCGCGAACGGCGACTCCTCCGGGGCGCGAAGCTCGCACATGCGCTCGAGGTGGCGGTCCATCGCGGGCGTGCGGTCGGTGTACTTCATGCCGAGCGAGCCGCGTTCCATCTTCTCGAAGCCGATCGCCAGGGCGCAGTCGACCAGCCCGCCCTTGACCGCCAGGCGGGCGAGGAACAGCGCGCTCGAGCCGGTCGAGCAGTTGTTGTTGACGTTGATCACGGGCACGCCGGTGAGCCCGAGGCCGTACACCGAGCGCTGGCCGTAGGTCGAGTCGCCGTAGCAGTAGCCGGCGTAGACCTGCTCGACGTCCTTGTACTCGACGCCAGCGTCCTCGAGGGCCTTCCGCCCGGCCTCCTCGGCCCAGTCGGGATAGTCGCCCGGCTTCGTGCCGGGCTTGTCGAACTTCGTCATCCCGACGCCGACGACGAACGTGCGATGGCTCATGTCGTGCTCCTCAGAGTGATGGCCGCGTGCTGATCACTGGGGTCCCGCGTTCCTTCGTGTGCACGTCGACGACGATCCGGTCCTCTTCGCGCCATTGACGTACGACGAGCGTCTCGGCCGGGGAACACCACGCCCGCGAAGCGCGCCTGGTAGCGCGCGACCTGCTCGCCGTCGCCCTCCAGCGACGCGTCGACGACCGCCTTGTACGCGATGCCGAAGCTGCACAGCCCGTGCAGGATCGGCCGGTCGAAGCCGCCGAGCTTCGCGAACTCGGGATCGACGTGCAGCGGGCTCCTGTCGCCGCTGAGGCGGTAGAGCAGTGCCTGCTGCTCGAGGGTCGGGCGCTCGACCTCGACGTCGGGCGCCCGCTCGGGCGGCGGGTGGCCGGCCGATGGCCCACCGTCGCCACCGAAGCCGCCCTCGCCGCGGATGAACAGCGAGAACCTGTTGACGAACAGCGTCGCCCCGTCCCGAGTGCGGGACGTCGCCTCGAGGATGACCAGCGCGCCCTTGCCCTTGTCGACGACGTCGGTGATGCGCGCGGTGCTGGTGGCCTCACCGGTAGCCGATATCGGCGCGTGCAGCTCGACGTCCTGCTCCCCGTGAAGGAGCATGGCGAAGTTCACGCCGAAGCCGTCGAGCGACCCGAGGCCGGCGAGCGCGCCAAACACGGGGATGACGGCGAACGAGGGCAGGACCTTGAGCGCACGCTCGTAGACGTACGCCAGCTCGTTCGGATCGGTCGGCGGCACGCCGGCGCCGACGCCGAGGTGGTAGAGGATGACCTCGTCGGGCGTCCATGACGCTGTGCCAGGCGACAGCTCGGCGCCGACGACCTTGTCGCGGTCAATCGGCATGATGTCAGGAGGCCATCCCGACGAACAATCCACCGGTCACGTTCAGCACCTGGCCGTGGACGTAGTCCGACAGCGGCGAGCAGAGGAAGAAGATGCCGCGCGCGGCCTCGTCGGGCGTCGCCGCCCGCCCCAGCGGGATCATCATCTTCATCATCTCGCGCATCTGCTCCGGCACGCCGACCTGCACGCTGCGCCCACCGACATCGACCACCGTGTCCTCGCCCTTGGGGACCGTCAACCGCGTGTCGATGAAGCCGAACGCGGCCGCGTTGACGTTGACCTTGAACTGGCCCCACTCCTTGGCCAGCGTCTTGGTGAGGCCGACGACACCCGCCTTCGCAGAGGAGTAGTTGGCCTGGCCGGCGTTGCCCATGGTGCCGGCGATCGACGTCACGTTGACGATCTTGCGGAACACCTCGCGGCCCTCGTCGCGCTCGCGCTTGGCGGGCTCGCGCAGGTGCGGCGCGGCAGCCCGGCACACGCGAAACGGCACGATCGTGTGGATGTCGAGCATGCGCTGGAACGCGTCGTCGTCCATCTTGTGGATCGGCGCGTCGATCGTGTAGCCGGCGTTGTTGACGATGATGTCCAAGCGCCCCCACGCGTCGATCGCCGTCGTGACGAGCTCGTCGGCGGCACCGTCCTTCGTCAGGTCGCCGGCATGGACGACCGTGTCGCCGTCGATCTCGGAGGAGGTCTGCTCGGCCACGTCGCCGTCGAGATCGTTGATCACGACCTTGGCCCCTTCCCGGCTCAGCAGCTCTGCGGTAGCGCGGCCGATCCCGCGTGCCGAGCCGGTGATGATCGCGACCCTGTCGTCCAGCATGCCCATGCGCGTTGCTCTCCGTCCGATGACTCGCCCCGCCGGACCCTAGCCGAAAAACATTCGTGCATGAACGCAAGACGCCCGCGAGTAGGCTGCCAGCGATGACCGACGCCCCTGCGCTCCCCTCCCGGCGAACCCAGCAGGAGCGCAGCGCGGCGACGCAGGCGGCACTGCTCGACGCCGCCATCGACTGCCTGATCGATCACGGATATGCGAACACCACCACGAGCCGCGTGGCCGAGCGCGCCGGCCTCTCCCGTGGCGCGCATCTGCATCACTTCCAGACCCGTGCCGTGCTCGTCGCCGCCGCCGTCGAGCGCTTCGCCGCCCGTCGAATCGACGAGCTGCAGCACGAGATCGAGCGCCTGCCGCGCGGGCCGGACCGCACGCTCCGTGCGCTCGACCTGCTCTGGAGGCTGTACTCCGGGCCGCTGTTCCAGGCGGCGGTCGACCTGTTCGCCGCCGCACGGACCGACGCCGACCTGCGCGCAAGCCTCGTGCGCTTCGAACGGGTCATCGCGCGCGAGACCGTGCGGCTCTGCCGCGACCTGTTCCTCGACCAGGCCGACCGGCCGGACTTCGCGCAGGTGCTCGAGCTCGTGCTCAGCACGATCCGGGGCCTCGCCCTGCTCGACACCGTTCAGCCCGGCAGTAGCGCCGCCGAGCAGCAGTGGCGCTACTGCCGCGCGCAGCTTCAGGCGATGCTCGAGCTGCCGTCCGCTGCGAGCTGAGGGTCCCTGTCCGGCCCCGCCGCGGTCTGCCAGCGGTAGTCGTCCAGGGGAAACCTTCCGGCCCGCCAGCGCGCCTCCAAGGTCGTGCTCGGGCGAAGCGGTGCGTCGCCGTGCCGGTCGAAGTAGTAGCTGTTGGCGAGCGAGCAGCTCGACTGCCAGAACACCTGTCGCGTCCGTCGCGCCAGCATCTCGGCGAAGAACCGCGCGTTCGCGGCCTCGGTCACCTCGACGGCGGTCGCGCCCCGCCGGCGCGCGTTGAGCAGGCAGCGCACGATGTGCCGCGCCTGCGTCTCGATGAGCGTGAAGTACGAGGCGCCGTTGTAGCCATACGGCCCGAACACCATGAACAGGTTGGGGAACCCCGGGACCGTGAGACCCTCGTAGGCCTGGTAGCGGTTGACGTCCCACCAGGCCTCGAGATCCTCGCCGCCGCGACCGGCCACCGGATACTTGGGAAAGTTGCCCCGGTCGAAGACCTTGAACCCGGTTGCGAGCACGAGAACGTCGACCGGATGCTCGGTCCCGTCGGCGCACACCACGCCGCGCGGGGTGATCCGCTCGATCGGCGTGGTCTCGAGCGCGACGTCCGGTCGATTGAACGTGGCGAGGTAGGAGTTGTGGAAGCTCGGTCGCTTGCACCCGATCGCGTACCTCGGCGTGAGCTTCTCCACGAGTGCGGGGTCGTCGACCTGCTTGCGGACGTAGCGCCGCGCGAAGCGCTCGAACACGCTGGCCAGCGGCACCGTCGCGTGGAAGTGGGCCGCGAACGGAAAGGTGACCTCGACGAACGCCTGGCTGGCCAGTCGGGCCAGGCGCTGGGCGCCGGGGATGCGCGAGAGGGCGGTACCCACCGGCCCGGGCAGCGCCGCGTCGGGCTTGGGCAGACACCAGATCGGCGTGCGCTGGAAGACCGTGAGATGCTCGACCTGCGGCGCGATGCTCGGAATGAGCTGCACCGCCGAGGCGCCGGTGCCGATGACCGCCACGCGCCGACCGGTCAGGTCCTGGCTCGGATCCCAGCGTGCCGTGTGCATCGTGACGCCGGCGAAGTCTCCGACCCCCGGGATGTCCGGAAGCTCGGGCTTCGTCAGCGCGCCGGTCGCATCGACGACGTGGCGGGCGATGAGTGTGTCGCCCGCGTCCGTGGTGACGCGCCACACGTGGTGCGCCTCGTCGAACTCCGCGCCGGTGACCGTCGTGCCGAAGCGGGTGCGCTCGTGAAGCCCGTAGCGCTCGGCGCAGTGCTCGGCGTACCGCAGCAGCTCGTCGCCCCGCGCGTAGACACGCGACCAGTCCGGCCGCTGCTCGAACGAGAACTGGTAGCTGAACGAGGGGATGTCGACCGCCACCCCGGGATAGCGGTTCCAGTACCAGGTGCCGCCGAACCCGGACCCCGCCTCCACGATGAGCTGATCGTGCAGGCCGGCCCGATCGAGCTCGATCGCCACGCCGATGCCGGAGAAGCCGAGAGGGACACGGAGTCGACCTCAGTCGGGACCGGCGCTCGCGACCCGGTCGGCCGGCCGGACGGCCCGCGTCCCTGCGAGAGCCCCGAGCCCGCGTTCGGCGAGGTCGGTGAGCAACGCTGCCAGGCCGGCGGTGCGCATCGCTTCCTTCGGCCAGTGCGCGACGGAGATGAGCATCCCGATAAGGGCGTAGGCCGTGGTCGTCAGCTCGTCGGCACTGCGCTCGGGGTAGCAGCGCCGCAGCACGTCGACCCAGCGATCCACGTGCTGGCGCTGACGGCGCGCGAGTCGTTTCCGGGCGGCCCCCGAGAGCGAGCGGTCTTCTCGCGCGTAGATGCTCAGTAGCTCTCGGTCGCGCAACGCGAACTCGGTCTGCGCGGTGACCAGCGTGTGGAGATCGTGGAACGGATCGTCGGTCGGACCGCCGGCGAGCACGAGCAGATGGTCCATCGCCTCGTCGAACAGCGTCGAGAGGATCTCCTCCTTGCCGCTGAAGTGGCGATAGATCGCCGGGCCTGTGACGCCCGCGCGAGTCCCGATCTCGTCGACGCCGACCGCGTCGAACCCGCGCTCGTAGAAGAGCCGCTTGGCCGCATCGAGAATCGCACGGTCGCGCACGGACCCAGAGTAGTGCTGGCCAGGACGGCGGGGACGGTGCGGCGGCGCGGCTGTGCGATGATCGCTGAGCTGGCGGCCTCGGCGCTTCCGTGCAAATCGTCCGACCCGACCGCGCGCGCCCGACAGTCACGTCACCCCGACGACCCAGCCCTGACGATGAGCGACGACGACCGACGCGTCACCATCAGCGCACTGCCGCGACCGCAGGGCGCCGTGCGAGGCAGCCTGGAGATGCTCCGCCGAGCGATCCGCGGGCCGATCCGCCGCGCCGACGTCGACTTCGCGGCCGAGGGGCTCCTCGAAGGCCTGGACGGCGACGCGCGCGAGGCGCGGTGCGCCCTCTTGCAGCGGCTGGCCGATGAAGGCGTCGAGCTCGACGATCTGCGCCGGGCCGTCGACGACGACCGCCTCGCACTGCTCCCGGTGGAGCGCGTCCTGTCAGGCGACGAGCCTTGTTACACGTTCCGAGAGATCGCAGAGACGTCAGGCCTCGACACTCGCTTCCTGGTCGGACTGTGGCGGGCCTTCGGCGTCGCCCTTGGCGACATCGACGACACGGTCGCCAATCGCGAGGATCTCGAGGCCGCGCTGGCAGTCAAGCGATGGCGAGAGGCCGGCGTCTCGGAGGACGGCATGCTCGAGATCGCCCGCGCGATGCGGCACGCCATGTCGACGGTCGCCGCGGCCATGCGCAGCGTCCTCGGCACGTCGTTCGTGCACCCCGGCGACAACGAGCTCGACGTCGCGATGCGCTACGCCCGCGTAGCCGACGAGGCGGCGTCCGAGCTCGATCGGCTGCTCGGTTGGGCCCTGCGCGTCCACCAGCGCAACCAGCTCGCCCTGGAGGTCACCGGGGGCGTCGCCGAGGCACCGGGAGCCCGCGACGTCGCCGTGTGCTTCGCCGACCTCGTCGGCTTCACCGCGTTCGGCGAGCACGCCTACGCGCCCGAGATCGCCACGGTGGCCGCGCGGCTCGACGAGCTCGCCGCCGCCGCTGTCCGTCCGCCCGTCCAGCTCGTCAAGACGATCGGCGACGCGGTCATGCTCGTCTCGCCCGATGCCGGCACACTTGTCGAGACGGCACTCATCCTCAACCGCGAGGTCGACGAGGACCCATCGATGCCCCGGCTGCGGGTCGGCATCGCCCGGGGCCCGGCCCTTGCGAGGGCCGGGGACTGGTTCGGTCAGCCCGTCAACATCGCCAGCAGGCTCACGGCGCTCGCCGCCCCCGGCAAGGTGATCGCGACCCGGGAGGTCCGCGAGGCAACGACGGGACGCTACGCGTGGACGCCGCAGCGCCGTCGTCGCATCAAGGGCCTCGAGGGGCGACTCGACCTCTTCTGCGTCGACGCTCCGCAGTCAGCCTCCGCGAAGCCGCGAGGCTCTGACTGATACAAAGCCCGGCGTCTTGTAGCATCCGCCGCCTGGTGAACCCGCTGCTCCTGCGCCGCGGCTGATGGCCCGCGCACTCGAGGACCTGCACTCCTTGGCACTCTCGGCCGAGACCGTCGCCCGGCGGTCGGCCCGCTCGACGCCGAGCGCGTCGAGCAGCTCATGGGCGACATGACGGTCCTCGCCGACGCAGCCGAGCGACTTCCCCGGATCGAGGCGGCGCCTGGCGGACATCGAGAGCGAGGCGCTGCGCCGGGCCGACGGCCTCGACCGGCGCCTAGCCGCGCGCTCGAGCTCGCCGAGCGCATCGAGCGCGGGCTGCCGGCCATCGGCGAGCTCCTGGACCGCATCGGCGCGCTCGACGGCAGTCTGGCCCATGCGCTGGAGATCGTCGACCGCCTCGAGAGCGAATCTCGAGCCTCGGGCGCATCGCACCGTCGGTCGACGTCCTCACGGCGCGGCAGGTCGGCTCGCGGACACCGTCGAACCCCTGCAGGGCGCCGCCGAGCGCCTCGGCCGGATCGCGGACCGGCTTCCGGGTGCGCGTAGTCGTGCGTAGCAGAAAGCGGCGGCGGCAAGAGTTAGCCGTTCGGAGAACAGGGTACGGCCCCATCATGAGCGGTCGTTCACGACCCGCCGGAAGCCGACAACCCCTCGAGCACCAGCGCCTCCTGCACTTCACGCTGGTGACCGCGCGGTGGTCGACGCCGCGCTTGTCCTCGTCCTCGCGGCCGTGGCCGTCGCCTTCCCCCTCGTCGGCGAGCTCGCGCCCGCCGCCGCTCTCGGCCTCGGCGCCGCGGCAATCGGACTCGGCGCGTCCTTCACGCGCTACGCGTGAGCCGATCGGTAGCCTTTGGCCGGTGCAAACGATCGTTCACAAGTTCCCGCATCGGCGCGCTGGCCACTGCGGCTCGGGAGCGCTGCGCGACCTGCTCGAGTTCCACGGCCTGAGCTACGGCGACGCGGCGCTGCGCGAAGGCGCCGTCTTCGGCCTGTCCGGTGGGCTCGGCTTCTTCTACGCCGCGCTGGCGGGCATCCAGCCGCCCGTCTACCTCGTCGGCCGGACCGCCGATCTCGAGCGGGACTTCTGCTCGCACGTCGGCGTCGACCTCGACCTGCGCCAGACCGATGATCCGGACGAAGGCTGGGCGGTGCTGCGCGGCGAGCTCGATGCCGGTCGCCCGACGATGGTCTGGGCGGACATCAAGCACCTGGACTACCTGCGGGTGCGGATGCACAACACGATGCACGACATCGTCGTCTGCGGCTACGACCTCGAGGACGGCGTCGCCTTCGTGGCCGACAACGACCGCGACGACCTGCAGCGCTGCTCGCTGGAGTCCCTCGCACGGGCCCGAAACTCGGCGGCGTTCCCCGGGCCGAACCGGCACGCGACGTGGGTGATGAGCTGGCCGTCGGAGCTGCCGGCAGCGCGCGCCGTCGTCGCGCGCGCGATCGAGCGGGCGGTGGAGAACATGGCCGGCCCGGCTCAGCCGGTACTCGCCGGAACGGGCGCCGGGGGGCTCGCCGGCGTGGACCTCTTCGCCGGCGAGTACGAGGGATGGCCCGACCAGTTCGGCGACGACCTCGGCGCGGTGCTGCGCGGGCTGGCGGTGTTCATCGTCAAGGCGGGCACCGCCGGGGCGATGTTCCGGTCGCTGCACGCGGACTTCCTGTTCGACGCGGCCCGGTGGCTCGACGACGAGCAACTCGACGAGCTCGGCGCGACGTATGCGGCGCTCAGCGAGCGTTGGCGGCTGCTGGCCGCCGCCGTCAACGGCGAGGACGATCCGGTCGCGGCACACGCCGCGGGTCGCGACCATGTCGCGCACATCGCCGGGCTCGAGCACCGCGGCGTCGAGGAGATGCAGGCGTGGCTGGCGACGCGCTGACCACGCCGGACGGCTGGTTCCGGCCGCACCAGCCGAACTGCCTGGGCTGTGGCGATGAGAACCCGCTGGGGCTGCGGCTGCGCATGCGGCCGCGAGGCGAGGGAGTCAGCGGCGAGGTCACGTTCCGGCCCGAGCACGAGGGTGCGCCCGGCTTCGCGCACGGTGGCGCGGTGGCGACGGCGCTCGACGACGCGTTCGGGATGATGCTCGTCAAGCTCGGGCTTCCGGCGGTCACGGCGCGGCTGGAGGTCGACTACCGGCGGCCGGTGTTCGTCGGGCGCCCGTACACGGTCCGCGCCGAGTGCGAGCGGCGCGAGCGTCGGAAGCTGTGGCTGGAAGCGGGGCTCCTCGAGGGCGGCGTCGTCGCGGCAGCGGCGCAAGCGCTGTTCGTGCGCGTCGACGAGCGCCACTTCCTCCAGGGACGCGAGCACGCGTCCGACGGAGGACAGCGGCGCCTGCCGTGGTGACCGTCGTCACGGCGGGTCCCGCAGCAGGGGGACGTAGGCGCCGCGCTTGTCGCGGAAGGCTTGCGGCCGCTGAGTCAGGCAGGGAGGCGATGGGCCCGTGGCCGGGACGTCTGGCGGTTCGACGTATGCGCACAACTGAACGACTCGAGCGCGCCGGGGAGGCGGTCGAGCCAGCGCGGCGCCGGATAGGCGTTCGAGCGGTTCGTGGGCTCGCGATCACGATAGAGGAGGAAGTTCTCCTTGTTGATCGGCAGCAGGCCGCGGGCATAGTGCAGCGGCGGACGCCCCGGTCGCGGCTCGGACGCCTGGAAGAAGCTCGCCGTGTTCGCCCACGAGGCGATGATCTCCTGGCGGTCGCGAGCAAGGTACTCGGTCACGGGGACGATCTCGCGCCCGAGCGGATGCAGCTGCCCCAGCAACGGCCGTGCCGCGCGCAGCAGCCGATCGGCGGCCGGCAGCGCCGTCGAAGAGGTGTCGATGTTCCGGTCCAACCGCCGCAGGGTCGCACCGAGGTCCTGGACCGCTGCGGCCAGATCGTGGAGCGTCGGGCGGACCAGCGGCGCGACCGGCAGCAGCGCCCGGACGACCGGCCGCCCGGCGCGCGAGGTCGCCTGGAGCTCGGCCAGCGCCGGGCGCGGGGCGCGCAGGAACGGCGGGAGCTCGCGGACGGTCCGGCGCAGCTCGGCGTTGCGCGCCGCGGTCCGTGCCAGGACACTGTCCCCGCTGCGGATCAGACGCTGCACGGCAGTCTCGCGCCGACCGACCGTCCGGAGCACGACCCCGCCGTCGCGGATCAGGCGCCCCACGACCGCCGATTGGGTGTCGACGCGCGCGAGCAGGCCGCTCGCGTCCTCGGCAAACGGGGCGGCGTTCGCCACCGCCGCCGACACGTCCGGCCCGCGGCCCCGCACCGCCACCTCCAGCTCGCTCAGCCACGTCCGCAGATCGTGGCGCGTCGGCGGCCCCCGTCTGGGCCGCCTCATGGATGAGCCGCTCGGTCTCGGCACGGAACTCGCGCTCGCCGGACTCGCGTGACGACGCGGCGTTCCCGTGCCACGGCGCCAACGACCCGAACGAGCGGAGCACACGCGCCATCCTGGCCGGAACAGCCTCGTCGTAGGCAAGCGCCCGCTCGAGCGGAACGGCAAGGCGTCGGGCGACCTCGGCAGGCGATGCGGGTGCAGGGCATCGACCGGGAGACCGCGCGGCGTCGGCTCCGACAGAGCGACCGGGCTCGCCACGCCTACGCCCGGCACGTGTACGGCACCGATCCGCGCGACACCCGGCTCCATCACATCGTGATCGACTCCACGGCCATGGACCGCGCGACGTGTGTCGACCTCCTCACGCTCGCGGCGTTCTCCAGGTCCGAGCGCCGGGCGCACCGGTGACATGTTCGCTTGCTCGAATGTACCGATCGGCGTAGAATGAGTCGCGAGGCCATGGCATGTCCATCTCTCGCGCGCGTCTGCCGGCGACTGGTTCCGTCGCCGCCGGCGCTCCGCGGCCCAGCGCCGGCCGAAGGGAACGGAGGATGTTCCGCAGTGTCCTTGTAGCAGGTCGGTGGGTCTCCCGCCGACGCGGCCGCCGTCGAGCAGGCCGTCGACCTCGCGCTCGGCGAGCACGCGCGGCTGACGCTCCTCGCCGCGCTGCCCGGCCTGCCGGCCATGGCCTACCTGGCACCCGTCACCCCCGTCGGCGAGCTGCCCCCCGCCCGTGCGGCATGTGAGACGGTCCTGCGCCAAACCGCCGCCAGCGTACCCGCCGAGCTGCCGGTCACGACGCTGCTCGTCGAGGGGCCGGCGCGCCGGGCGCTCGTCCGCGAGGCCCGGCGCGGCGGATATGACCTGCTCGTCGTCGGCTCGTCGACGCGGCGACGGCTGCCGGCAGCGCTGGGCGGAGACCTCGGCGCGGCGCTCGTGCGACGCTGCGCGATCCCGGTCCTCGTGGTCCGCTTCCCGGCGGTCGAGCCCGTGGCGGCGGCGCCGCAGCCGTCGCCCGTGACCGCGCTTGGCGTCCCGGGGAGACGGCATGCCCGGGCTTGAGCCGCGCGCGCTCGACGCGCTCAGTCAGATGCTCGGGGCGCTGCTGCTGTCGGTCGCGGCCGTGGTCGTCGGTCTGCTCTACGCACTGCTGACGGCGATCGCCAACCGACGGCGCCGGCCGCCCGCCGCGCCATCTTCGCCGATCGACGGCTATCTCGTCGGCCGGACGGACGATGACGGCGCCGCCCTGTACGTCCTCGACGAGCATGGCGTCCGCCGCATCGCCCGGGTTCGCCTGCCGGACGACCTGGCTGCGTCCTCCCATCGGCTCATCGCGCTGCTCCGCCATGGCCGCGCAGGCGCGCCGCCGGCCAAACCCGCGACGATGGACATCCGCCTGCCTGAGGACTGGCGCGAGGAAGGGTTCAGCGTGCCGCTGACCACCGCCGCGCCGACCGGTCGACGTCGCCGCCGCGACGGCCGGCGCGGCATCTCGCCCCGCGCCCGGCGCCGCTGACGATCAGCGTTACCGGGCCTCGGTCGCGGAGGCCAGCCACCCCTGGAACGCCGCGATCGCCTTGGCGAGCTGCGGCGTGTCGCCGTGCGTCAGCCATTCGAGGGTCAGGCCGTTGATGCCGGCGATGATCAGCACCGTCAGCGTCTCCTCGTCCATGCGCAGCGCACGTCCGCGTTCTCTCGCGCGCGCGGCCATGAGCGCGATGAGCTCGCGGTAGCCGTCGGTGACGTAGGCGATCGTCGACCGGAGCCTGGGATCGGTCACCGCCTCGGCGACCAGCCCGAAGTACGCGGTCAGCAGAGCCCGATCCGACGTGACGCCCGACCAGAAGCTGTCGAATCCGACCGCCACGATGTCGGGCGGGTCTTCAAGGTCGCGCACGGCGTCGGCCACGCTCGCCAGCAGGGCATCGCCCACCCGCCGGACCACCGCGTCGAAGAGCTGCTCGCGGCTGGCGAAGTAGTAGTGGACCATGCGCTTCTGCACGCCCGCCTCGACGGCGATGCGCTGCACCGACGTCGCGGCGTAGCCATCGCGGGCGAGGCAGCGCACGGTCGCCTCGATGATCGACTCGGCCGCTCGTTCGCCCTTGGGTGTGGTGGCGCGAAGACCCGTCACGTCCGCAACCCTAATCGGTGCCGGCCCGCGCAGCGGAGCCGCACAGTTCGTCGATCGGCGACTTCGCGCCGCGGACGGGGATATGGTCCGCGCATGGCGACCTCGTCGTTCGATCGCGGGTACCGCTCGCGGGAGGTGCGCCGCCGGGACTTCGTGGGCGCCCTCGAGCGGCTGCTGGCCGACGGTTGCCGGTTCAGGGAGATCACCGTCCGGCAGCTCGCGGACGAGGTGAGGTTGTCACGCACGGGGTTCTACTTTCACTTCGGGCACACGCGCGACGTTGTGCTCGCAGCCGCGACGGGCATCTCGGCTGACCTGTACGAGGCCGCAGACACTGGCTCGGCGACGACGATGCCGGGTTGGACGGACTGGAGGCAGCGCTGGCCCGGATCGCCGAGGGGTACCGCAGCCATGCCCCCGTGCTGCGGGCGGTGCGCGAGGCCGCCGCGTACGACGACGCGCTGCGCGCCGAGTGGCGCCGGCTCATCGGGCGCTTCGTCGTCGCCACCCCGGGGCCGGCTCGAACGAGCTACGCCGGGCCAGACGCGCGGCCTGCAGGCGGCCGCGCTCGTCTGGATGACCGAGCGCACGCTTCTCGAGCAGGTGGCGACCGACGGCGACGATCCGCACAGGTCTCCGCCGCTTTGGCGCGCATCCGGTGGGCGGCGCTCGCCGGGCGGGACTCGGGGTAGGGCGGTTCCGCCCTACCCCGCCCGTTCGTCCCGGTGACGGGCGAAATGCGTCGGCGCGCCGCGAGCGGGCAGGCGACCGTCTCACGGTTACAGTCCGACGCCGGCGTGGAGCACCGCGAGCGTGCCGGTCGCACCGGTGCCACCGACGGACGACCGAGCCGGCGCGCCTTGCTGTCCCGCGGCCCGCGGGGGCCCGCTGCCCCGCCGCCCGGCACGGCGCTAGAGCCGCCGGACGGACAGGACCTCCTGGTCGGCATCGCCGCCCGCCGATGCCTGGACAACGACGCGGACGTCCCCACGGCCGATGCGCTCGGCCGGCACGCGCAGGCGGACGAGCGCACCCGCCCGGACGCGCCGCGCTGCCAATCGGCGGATGGTCCTCGTGCCCTGCTCGACCCGGACGCGGACGGTCGCCTGCCGCGCGACGCGGAACGCCACGCGCAGGGGGCGGTTGGTCCGTCCGCCGAACACCGGGCGTTCGGCCTTGGCCAGGCGCAGCAGCCCGCACGGGTCCGCGGCGGCGAACGTCGGCAGCAGTGCGAACCGTCCGCTTCTGCGGCGCACCGCAATGCGCCGGACCAATCGACCGTGCCGCAGGCGGACGAGGAACGTCCCGTCGGTGACCCGCCGCCCTCGTCGCGTGGCCCGGCCCCGCCAGGTGCGCGCCGAGCGACGGAGAGAGAACCGTGCGACCAGGCGGTTTCCAAGGATCCTGCGCCCGCGATCGTGCTGGAAGACGTCGACGCGCACGTTCTCCAGATCTCGCGGGAGCACGAAGCGCAGCCCGCGCCCGCGCGGGCGGAGCGCAATCCGTTCGAGCGCGGAGCGACGCGCGCACGCGCCGAGCGAGCTGCCGGCCGAGCCGGCCGGGTCGGAAGCCCGCGCGGGCGGAACGACGACGGGCGTCGGCGCGCCGGCCGTCCGAGCGAGGACCATGCCCTCCGGCCCCGTCCCCGGGGTGTTCGTGCACGCGAACGATCCGGGCGGCTCGCGGTAGAGCAGGCTCAGGCACGTCCCGATCGCCTGCTGCGCGTACGCGTTGGGGTGGAAGACCTCCTGGACCTCGCCCTGAGCGATGGCGCCGACACTGAGGGCGCGCCCCCACTCGCTGCGCTCGGGCGAGGGCGGGGAGGCCGGGGTCGCGGCCTGGGCGGTCTTCGCGCAGATCTCGCGACCCTGTAGCGCGTTGACGAGCTCGAGCACCTCGACGCCTCGCGACCGGGCGGCCGCCTTGCTCACCGCGCCGATCTGCGGCGCGGCCACGTCGCGCGCCCAGTCCAGGTCGGCGTCGTAGAACGGGCAGCCGTCGCTGGTGCGGCGCGGGTCGGCCTCCGCGTACCGCGCCTCAGCGGCGCGCGGCATCACCGACGGATACGTCTGCATGACGAGCCGGTAGTCGCCCGGGCCGTAGCCGGCTGCCGCCATCACGGCTCGGATCTCGTCGATCGCACGTTCGACGTCGGCGATGACGCGCGGCACCAGCGCGTCGATCTGCGCCTGCTGCTCGTCGCGGCACGGACCACTGCGTGTCTCGTAGGCGAGGAAGCAGGCCGTGACGATCGAGGCGAAGCCGAGGTCATTGCCGCCGAGCGAGAGAACGATGAGCTTCACGTCGCGATCGCGGGCGATCGGGGCGAGCTGGTCGGCCTGCGGCGCCTCGCCGTTCTGACCTCGCCGCCGCTCGACGCGCGGTAGATGTTCCTGGTCTGGCCTCCCGAGCAGCTGATGTTGAGCTTCTCGTCGGCAGGGATGCGGGCGCTGCGGATCTCGGCGACGTCGGAACGATGGCATCCGCTGTCGCTGCCGCCGACGTAGACCCGCGCCGGGTCGTAGGTGCAGGCGAGCGCCGGCAGCAGCGGCGCGCACGCCCGATCGGTGCCGTCGCGGTCGCCCGCGGGGTTGACCGAGTTGCCCTGCCAGCGACCGGCCTCTCCGGAGATGTAGCTGTCACCCATGCTGACCACCGCCGTGTACGACGCCCCCGGACCAGCGAACGCCTCACCGCTCGACGACAGCGCTGCCGTGAGCATGGCCACGGCGACAAGGAGGGTTCGGGACGAAACGCAGCGGAGCACGCGACGTACCGTACGGCGAACTTCCCGTGGGCGCGCCGGTCGGCCGTCAGGGCGCCACGGGCGTCTCGCCGGACGGCCAATCGCGCCAGCGCTCGGGAAGCTCGCGCCCGCCGCGCTGGAAGTGCGCGAGGTCGACCTCCACGAACAGCGCACGGGCACGGGCGATCAGCGTCTCGCCGTCGCGCAGCTCCCCTTCCAGATGGAGCTTGCGCCCCTCGGCGCGGTCGCACCATGCCTCGACGTCGAGCTCGCGCTCGAGGAACGCCGGCGCCCGGTAGTCGACCTCGAGCCGCGCGGTCACGGCCGGGCGCCGGACGAGGATCAGCACGGTCCCGAGCGCGTCGTCCAGAACCGTCGCGACCGCGCCGCCGTGCGCGAAGCCGGGCGCGCCCTCCTGCCGGCGGTCGAAGCGCACGCGCCCGCGCACCCGCTCGCCGACGACCTGCATGCGCAGGCCCATGCTCGCCGGATTCTCCGGCCCGCACCCGAGGCAGTGGGGCTGGTGGGCGGGGACGATCCCGTCCGCTTCGGGCATCATGCGGCGGTCTCCGTCCACCGCTCCATCCGGTCGACCCCGTCGGCCTCCAGCCGCGCGATTTGCGCGACGGCCGGGACGCCCGCCACGTGTGCGAGGGCGGCATCGTCGCTCTCGGAGATCCGCGCGAGCTCGCCGTACGTCTCGGCCAGCTCGTCGTAGACAGCGCCGATCCGCGCGAGTTCCGCGTCATCGAGCAGGCCCGCGGCGTCGTGCAGGAACGTCGCGTGCAGCGACCGGAACATCGCGCCGCCCGTCCCGGCCTTGACGATGAACACGCGCAGGCCACGCATCGCCGCCGGCAGGTCCTCGCCGAACGTGGCCGGCCAGCGCTCGTAGCCGGCCGCGAAGGCGTCCGCGCCAGCAAGCCCGGTCTGTCCGGCCAGACCGGCAAGCGCCTCGCCGCCGTCGCCGCGCATGTTGCCGACCGCCCGCGCGATCGCGTCCTGCAGCGCCTCGCGCGGCGGCCGGAGCGGGCCGGCGAAGCTGTAGGGGAACATCCGGTTGCGGTTCGGGCCCGGGAACCCGTCGGAGTTCCGCGCGGCCGCGAGCGAGTCCAGCGAACAACGCTGAAGCTCCTCGCGGTCGTTGTCGGCGACCAGCGCGACACCCTCGCGCTCGTCGTAGTCGACGACGACGACGTCGTGGCGCCTGTTGTGCATCCGCACGCGCAGGTCCTCGAGGCGGCCGATGTCCGCCCACACCATCGGCGGTGTGCCCGCGTCGACCTGCTCCTTGACCCAGGCCCACGCCCGCCTGTCGTCGCCGGTCCCGCGCACGTCGAGCGGGAGCCCGAGGTGCGAGGCGACGTCGATCTCGAGGTCGGCGGTGCGCCCGACGAGGAACTCGAGCAGATCACGCAGCGCACCCGAGCCGCAGTGCCCCGCCTTGCGGTGCGGGAACCGGCGGCTCGCGACGGCAGGGTCCGCGTCGCGACGGTCAGCGGGGGCCGCCGGTCTCTCGTCGTTCATCGGCGCGAAGCTAGCAAGGCGTTCGCCGATCGGCGAACGCGCGTCTGCCCACTTCGGCGCCGCTCACCGCGACCCGAGCAGGAGACCAGCGCCAGGCCGACGGCCAGACCGACCGACACCCAGCGAAGGACCCACGTCAGCGGCGGCGCCGGGGCAGCGGCCTGCGCCGAGCGTCGCGGTCGCGGTCGGGTGGCGGCGACACGCTCGTAAGCGGCTGGGCGTGTCCTGGGCGATCGCCGCCACGTCGATCTCGCGCTTGACGATCTTGCCGGTCGGGCCCTTCGGCAGCTCGCTCACGCACACGACCTGCCGCGGGTACTTGTAGGCGGCCACGCGATTCTTGGCCCACGCCCGCAGCTCCTCCGCGCCGGTGTCCGCGTCCGGGCGCAGCACCACCATCGCCACCACCTCCTCGCCCAGCTCGGCGTGCGGCACGCCGACCACCGCGGCTTCGAGCACCGCGGGGTGCTCGTACAGCACCTCCTCGATCTCGCGCGGGTAGACGTTGTAGCCGCCTCGGATGATGAGGTCCTTCTTGCGGTCGACAGTGAAGACGAAGCCGTCCTCGTCCACCCGCGCCATGTCGCCGGTCCGGAACCAGCCCTGCGGCGAGATGGCCTCCGCGGTCGCGTCGGGACGGCCGTGGTAGCCGCACATGACGTTGTGGCCGCGCGGCGAGGTTGAGTCACAGCGGTTCTCCGGCGGTCGGGAGGCATCCAAGCGGTCCGGCGGCCGCCCGTCCGCAATGTACCGATCGGCGAGTTCGCTGATAGCGTGTCGGCGCATGAACCGTCACCGCACACACCCCGACTGACGTGTTCTCGCGACTGGGCAGCGCGGTCACCGCGCATCCGTGGCGCGTCATCGCGGTGTGGATCATCGCGGTTGCGATCACCGTGCCGCTCTCCCCCGGTCTGGGCGCGGTCACGAACGAGGACCAGACGAGCTTCCTGCCCTCGGACTACGAATCGGTCCGAGCCGACGAGCTGGCCCGGGAGGCGTTTCCGGAGCAGTCCGGGTCGACCGCGCTGTTCGTCGTCCGCCGCCAGGACGGGGCCGCGCTCACCGCCCCCGACCGCCGGCAGATCGCCGAGCTCGTCCAAGACCTCGAGGGCAGCCGCATCGAGCGCGTCCGCGGCGTGCAGACAGGACCGGAGCAGCTGTCACCCGACCGGCGCGTCCAGCTCGTCGCGGTCGCCCTCGAGGGCCTGCCGAGCGACGACCCTGTCGCCGAGGCCGTCGACCGGCTGCGAGCGGCGGGCGATGAGGCGCTCGCCGGAAGCGGGCTTCAGGCCGGCGTGACCGGCGACGCCGCGATCCTCAAGGACACGCGGGAATCCTACCGCGACGCCGAGGGGATCGTCGGGATCGCGACGGTCGTCCTCATCATCGCGCTGCTCGGCGCGATCTACCGCAGTCCGCTCGCCGCCCTCATGCCGATCGTGTCGATCGGACTCGTCTACGCGACGGCGACCTCGCTCATCGCCCTCGTCGCCGACGTCGCCGGGTTCGAGGTCAGCCCCGAACTGACGTCGCTGCTCATCGTCGTGCTCTTCGGCATCGGCACCGACTACCTGCTGTTCTTCTTCTTCCGCTTCCGCGAGCGACTGCGCGCCGGCGCCGAGGCCGATGAGGCCGTGAGGTTCTCGATCGCCCGCGTCGGCGAGGCGATCGCATCAGCCGCGCTGGTCGTGATGGTCGCGTTCCTCGCGCTCGTGCTGTCGAAGTTCGAGTCGTTCCAGTCGATGGGGCCGGCGCTCGTCATCGCGATCGGCGTGATGCTGCTCGCGGCGCTGACGCTCATCCCGGCAGTCGTCGCGCTCCTCGGCACGCGCATCTTCTGGCCGTCGTCGAGCTGGCGCCGACCGCCGCAGGCGTCGGCGTCCCGGCGGCTGGGCCAGCGCATCGGTCGACGCCCGGGCCCGGTGGCGGCGGCTACGGGCGCCGTGCTCGTCGCGCTCGCCGTCGGCACCGCCTTCTTCACCGCCGACTACAACACGGTCGCGCAGCTGCCCGACGACACCGAGTCGGCGCGCGCGTTCGAGGACCTGCGCGGCTCGTTCCCGGCCGGTGCGCTGAATCCCACCCAGGTCTACGTGCGCGGCGAGTCGCTCGACCGCGCGGCGCTCGCCGACCTGACACGCGAGCTCTCGCGCGTCGACGGGGTCGCGTCGGTGCGAGCCGCGCAGGTCGCGCCGAGCGGCGACGTCGCCTCGATCACGGTCGCGCTCGAGCAGAGCCCGTTCTCCAACGCCGCGCTCGACCTCGTCGAGGGACCGGTCCGCGACATCGCGCACCGCGCCGAAACGGGCGAAACGGTGCTCGTCGGCGGGCAGACCTCGGCCTTCGTCGACGTTCGATCGGCGATCAACCGCGACTACCGGGTCGTCTTCCCCGTCGCGGCCGCGCTGATCCTGCTGATCCTCGTGGCGCTGCTGCGCAGCCTCGTCGCTCCGCTGTACCTGCTTGCGTCCGTGGCGCTCGGGTTCGCCGCCACGCTCGGCGCGACGGTCGCGGTCTTCCAGGGACTCGGCGGCGAGCCCGGGCTGAACTTCGCACTGCCGCTCATCCTCTACCTCTTCGTCGTCGCGATCGGGACCGACTACAACATCCTCATGACCGCGCGTCTGCGCGAGGAGTACAAGGAAGGCCTCGATCCGCGACGCGCCGCCGACATGTCCGTCGAGCACACCGCGCCCACGGTGTGGGCGGCCGGCGTCATCCTGGCCGGTACCTTCGCCTCGCTCATCCTCACGGGGATCGGCGCGCTCGTCGAAATGGGCTTCGCGGTGAGCATCGGCATCGTCCTGTCGGCCTTCGTCATGGCGGCCGCCTTCGTGCCCAGCGTCGCGGCACTCGTCGGCCGGCGCATCTGGTGGCCCGGCCACCAGGGAGACCCGACCGCCCCGGCCGAGCGCGAGGCCCTCGCCGATCGCCCGCCGTCCGTCTCGACGTCCGCCCCGGCCGGGTCCTCGCGGTCGGGCGCGCCAGATCCGGAGTGAACCCGCGCCGGACGGGGAAAGGACGGCGGATGTTCGCCGATCGGTTGCTTTCCGTCGATGACCGCTGACCGCCCCGACCGTCGCTGGGCCGCGCTGGTGCTGCTGTGCGCCGCGCAGTTCCTGGTGGTGCTGGACGCCTCGATCGTCAACGTCGCCCTGCCCTCGATCAAGGAGGACCTGGGCTTCGCCCAGAACGACCTGGCCTGGGTCGTCAACGCCTACGTCCTCGTGTTCGGCGGCTTCCTGCTGCTCGGCGGCCGGCTCGCCGACATCGTGGGCCGGCGCAAGATCTTCATGGCTGGCCTGGTCGTGTTTGCGGT
The DNA here is from genome assembly GCA_021496505.1 of Thermoleophilia bacterium SCSIO 60948. Lineage (GTDB taxonomy): Bacteria > Actinomycetota > Thermoleophilia > Solirubrobacterales > 70-9 > JACDBR01. The sequence goes on from CP053031.1 coordinate 3,343,749, forward strand.
GGGGTCGCTGCTCGGCGGGCTGTCGTCGAGCACCGGGACGCTGCTCGCCGCGCGCGCGTTGCAGGGTCTAGGCGGGGCGCTGTTCTCCCCTGCCGCGCTGGCGATCATCACCGACCTGTTCCGCGAGGGCGCCGAGCGCAACCGGGCGCTCAGCGCGTGGGGCGCGGTCGCGGGCAGCGGCGGCGCCGCGGGCGTGCTACTGGGCGGCGTGCTCACCGACAGCCTGGGCTGGGAGTGGGTGTTCTTCGTCAACGTCCCGGTGGCGGCGGTCGCCGTCGCCGCCACCCGGACGCTCATCACCGAGAGCACCGCCGATGGCCTCGGCCGATCGTTCGACGTCGCGGGCGCGGTCACGGTCACGGCGGGAACCAGTGTGCTCGTCTTCGCGCTGGTCGACGCCTCCGATGCGGGTTGGGGCTCGACGCAGACCATCCTGCTGCTCGCCGCCGCCGCGGTCCTGCTCGCCGCCTTCGCCGTGATCGAGCTGCGCCGCACGCAGCCGCTCGTCCCCTTCGGGTTCTTCCGCAACCGGACCGCCGCGGGCTCGGACGTCGTCGCGCTGCTCGTCGGCGCGGCCCTGTTCTCGATGTTCTACTTCGTGTCGCTGTACCTCCAGCAGGTCCTCGGCTACGAGCCGCTGACCGCGGGGCTCGCCTACCTGCCGCTGGCGGTGACGATCATCATCTCGGCCGGTGCCGCGTCGCGCCTCGTCGCGCGGTTCGGGCTGCGCCCCGTCCTCGGCGCCGGGCTGGTCGCCGTCGCTGTCGGCCTCGCATGGTTCGCGCAGGTTTCGCCGGACGGGAGTTACGTCGCCGACGTCCTGCCCGCCTCCGTGGTGACCGCGCTGGGACTCGGGCTGGCGTTCGTGCCGCTGACGATCGGCGCGACGAGCGGCGTTTCCGAGGACGAAGGCGGACTGGCCAGCGGCCTGCTCAACACCGCCCAGCAGGTCGGCGGTGCCCTCGGCCTCGCGGTGCTCGTCAGCGTCGCCGACAGCCGCAGCACCGAAGCGGCGCGGGCCGCCGGCAACGATCCGGCCGCCGGTCCGCGCATCCTGACCGAGGGGTTCCAGTCGGCATTCTGGGTCGGCACGGGCTTCGCCGTCGCCGGCCTGCTCGCGCTCGCGCTGCTGCCACGGTCGGCCGATCGGCCCGTCGCCGCCGAGGGCGCGCCCGCCGCGATCTGAGCCACCCAGCCACGGTTCGCGAGCAGCCATGACCGACCACGAAGCGCCGCGTCAGCACTACGGACTCACCCTGGCGGTGCTGGCGCTCGCCGCGCTGGCGTTCGCGCTGTCGCAGACCATGGTCGCGCCGGCGCTGCCCGAGATCCAGCGCGAGCTCGACGCCTCGACCGCGCACGTGACGTGGGTGCTGACCGTCTACCTGCTGACCGCCTCGGTCGCCACGCCGGTACTCGGCCGGCTCGGCGACATCTTCGGCAAGGAGCGCGTGCTGGTGCTGGTCCTCGCCGTGTTTGCCGTCGGGTCGCTCATCGCGGCGCTGTCGCACAGCATCGAGGTGCTCATCCTGGGCCGCGCCGTCCAGGGGGCGGGCGGCGCCGTCTTCCCGCTCGCCTTCGGGATCATCCGCGACGAGTTCCCCCGCGAGCGCGTCGCCACCGGCATCGGGCTGATCTCCGCGACGTTCGGCATCGGCGGCGGCGGGGGGCTCGTCCTCAGCGGCGTGATCGTCGACAACCTCAGCTACGAGTGGTTGTTCTGGCTCGGCCTCATCGTGGTCGCCATCGCGCTCGTCGCCACGCATCTGTTCGTGCCCGAGTCGCCGGTCAAGACCCCGGCCAGGATCGACTGGAGCGGCGCGGCGTTGCTCTCCGCGGGCCTGACGTGCCTGCTCATCGGCGTCAGCTACGGCAACGACTGGGGCTGGGGCTCGCTGCGCGTGCTCGCGCTGTTCCTCGCCGCGGCCGTCGTGCTGGCCGCGTGGACGCGCTTCGAGCTCACCACCCCTGAGCCGCTCGTCGACATGCAGATGATGCGCCTGCGCGGCGTGTGGACGACGAACCTGACCGGCCTGCTCATCGGCTTCGGCATGTTCGGCTCGTTCATCCTCATCCCCCAGTTCGTCCAGATGCCCGAGGAGACCGGCTACGGGTTCGGCGCCACGGTCACCGAGGCGGGCCTGTTCCTGCTGCCGTCGGCCGCCGTGATGCTCATCGCGGGGCCCGTGGCCGGTGTGCTCGCGAACCGCTTCGGCTCGCGCCTGCCGCTGCTCGTGGGCACGCTGCTGGCCGCGGCGAGCTTCGCGCTGCTGGCGGCCGCCCACGAGGAGCGCTGGCACATCTACCTCACCGGCGTCCTGCTCGGCGTCGGCCTCGGCTTCTCCTTCGCCTCCATGGCCAACCTCATCGTCGAGGCCGTACCGGCCACGCAGACGGGCGTGGCCACCGCGATGAACACGATCATGCGCACCATCGGCGGATCGCTCGGCGGGCAGATCGCCGCGAGCATCGTCGCGGGGCATCTCATCGCCGGCACGGGACTGCCCGCCGAGTCGGGCTTCACCGAGGCGTTCGTCGTGTCCGCGATCGCGGTGCTCGTCGCGTTCGCCGCCGCCCTGGCCATCCCGCGCCACCGCCCGGTTGAGCCCGCGGTGGTCACCGCCTGACCAGCGCGGCGGCCACGTCGAGGGCCGCGCGGTCGACTCACTGGACGGCCCGCGCTCGGCCGTGGTCCGCGCGCTCGGCGGCGGGCGCCGCGTCTCGCCGTCTGCATGACCGAGAGCACGATGCTCGAGCTCGTCGCGGGCCGCAGGGAACACCCGCATGAAGTCGCCACCGCTCTCGCGGAGATCTGGTGGCTCGCTCTTGGCTCACACGCGGGACGTCGGCGCCGAACCACGAGGCTCGGCTGTCAGCCGGCCGCACCGACCGCGGACGCGACGGATGATTAGCCGGCCAGCGCCGTGACCGCGGCCTCGAGCCGCACACGATCGCCGCCGTTCGCCTTCGCCTCGTAGAGCAGGCGATCGGCGCGCGCGATAAGCGACGACACCGCCTCGCCGCCCCGCCACTCGGCGACCCCGATCGAGCACGTGCTCTCCGTCGCGCCGGCACGCACGCGCTCGGTGGCGCTGGCCACGTCGTCGAGCTGCCCGGGCATCAGGACCCCGAACTCGTCGCCGCCGAGGCGCGCGAGCACGTCGCCTCGGCGAAGCACGTCCTGCCACCGTCGAGCGAGCGACACGAGCAGCGCATCACCGGCTGCGTGACCGTTCGCGTCGTTGATGGTCTTGAACGCGTCGACGTCGATCAGCGCCACACAGAAGCGCTCACCGCTGCGGTCGGCCCGCGCCGCCGCTCGCTCGAGGGCCGTCAACCATGCGCGCCGGTTCGGAAGACCGATGAGCTCGTCGGTCAGCGCGAGCGCGCTCATGCGCTCGGTCTGGCGACGGAGCTGGGCGCGGAGCTGGAGGATCGCTGCGCCGAGAACCGCCGAGATGCACACGAACAGCAGCCCGATGCGCCAGCCGGACGCTGGGTACCTGGTGCCCGCACCGGCAAGCAGCAGCGGTGCCCAGTACACGAGTGCCACCCCCAGGACGCCGACCGCGAGGGCACGCGCCGACGAGTACATCGCAAGCCCGACGACCGGCACGATCGCCAAGGGCCCGAGACCGGAGACATTGCCCCCGCCGGCTTCGCGCAAGACGGCCACCGCAAGGAGGTAGCCGAGCGCCGGCCCCAGCAGCCACGAGCCGGGCAACCGCCGCCAGAAGATGATGGCGCTCGCTGCCGCCACGACGAGAGTCAGACCGGCCGCCGCAGCGGTCAGGGGCAGCTCGAACGCAGGACCGGGGAGCGGCATGACGAGAAACGGCAGGGTCGCGGCGACGAGGAACGGCACGAGCTGCTTCATGCGGTCGTTCCGATCGGCGTGCATCAAGCCGATCCTCGGCCGTCACCGGCCGTTTCTCGAGCCCGTGGCAGCGCACGACCGCCGGCCCGCTCCCGCCGAGGAGCAGTTGCGACAGTGGTGTAACCCGGAGCCGGGGCGATGAGCTGCAGGCGTGGGTCAGACGATCGCGAACACATCCACGTGGTCATGCGCGCTTCAGTCTCGGAGGCCTTCGGCGCCGTCGTCCGAGATCGCCGAGCGGAGCTCCATCTCACCCAGCAGGAGCTCGCCGATGCGTGCGGACTGCATCGGAACTACATCGGCGGCATCGAGCGTGGCGAGCGCAACCCCAGCCTCACGCAGATCGTCCGCTTGGCCGGCGGCCTGACGCTTCGATCTGGCGAGTTGCTGAGCCGCCTCGACGAGCGACTTTGACGTTTGGAACCCGTTTGGAACGCGAACGCGGCGTCAACGGCTCCGATGACCTCTCATGAGCCGTGGGCAACCAGCGAGGGCTCCGACACATGCTGGGAATCGGCGTGGTGAGGAGTGCGAATGAGGGCGGCGGGCGGTTTTCGAGACCGCGCGGACCCGCGGGGTTCTGGACTCCTAATTGGACTCCGCGGCTCGAATCCGCGGATAGCGCGCGTAACCGCAACGGGACGGTCACATGCGGGAAGCCGGCACTGTGCAGGGACTTCTCATGTGCGGTTCGAGTGGCGAGGGCCGGAATCGAACCGGCGACACCACGATTTTCAGTCGTGTGCTCTACCAACTGAGCTACCTCGCCGCGGGCCGCAAGGCTAGCGCCGACGCCGCTTCGGACGTCGGCGCGGGATGCCGTCAGGAGGGTCGGCTAGCTTGGCGACATCGGTTCTCGGCTCGAGTCCAAAGCACCGCTTGCGCCCCTGGCCTGAACGCCGGCGCGGCCGGCTGGCCTCGGTGCTGCGGATCGGCGCGCCCCCACGCCGGTCCGGATCGGCCGGTGCGAGGGTCGGCGCCAACGGGCCGGCTCGGGCGCGGATCAGCCCGACGCGCTCCTGACCGCCGGGTCGGGCCGGCGGGCACTCAGTTCGCGCCGACGGCCTCGCCCGACTCGGCCAGGCTCATGCCCTCCGTGTTCGGCGCCCAGAGCCAGGTGACCCAGAGCCCGAGCGCGACGAAAGCCGCGCAGATCAAGAAGGTCGGCCCGATGCCGATCCCGGCGATGCCGATCGGCAGCAGGAAGGTCCCGCCGGCCGCCGCGACGCGGCTCATCGCCGAGGAGAACCCGACGCCGCTCCCGCGCAGCTCGGCCGGGAAGACCTCGGGCGGATAGACGCCGACGAGATCGCCGGAGATCGCGTTGAAGAACGCGAACGCGACGAGGCAGCCCAGCAGGACCGCCGCGGGCCCGCCGCTCCACACGCCGATCACCGTGATCGAGACGAGCATCACCCAGAACGACGTCAGCAGGATCTTCCGCCGGCCGATCCGTTCGATGACGAACATCCCGACGAGCGCGCCCGCGAAGGCGATCGCGTTCGTCGCGATGATGCTGATCTTCGCGCCCTCGAACCCGAGCGAGGAGAAGACCTCCGGGGCGAAGGTGAAGATCGCGAAGTAGGGGCCGACGAAGCACGCGAAGAAGATCGAGGCGAAGGCCGTCGTCCGCCACATGTCCTTCCTGAACAGGTCGCGGAAGGGAGCGGGCTCGGCGACGGCGTCGTCGAGGTCCTCGTCCTCGTAGTAGTCCTCGCCGAGGTTCTCGTCGACGATCTCCCTCGCCTCCTTCTCGCGCCCCTGGCTCGCGAGCCAGTGCGGTGATTCCGGCAGACCGCGACGCATGAGCAGCGTGATCAGCGCCGGCAGCGCGCCCGAGGCGAGGATCCACCGCCAATCGACGCCGATCGCGTCGAGTGAGTAGCCGACGATCACCGCCAGCAGGAAACCTCCGTACCACGAGGTCTGGAGCGAGGCGAGTCGCCTGCCGCGGCCCTTGCTCGGAACGAGCTCGGCGAGCATCGGCTGGCCGATCGCGTACTCGGCTCCGATCGCCAGGCCGAGGCCGAAGCGCAGCGCGATCAGCAGCGCGACCTCCTGGACGAAGAGCTGCGCGGCTCCGAGCAACATCAGCGCGATCAGGTCGAAGATGAAGATCTTGCGGCGCCCGATCCGGTCGGTCAGCCAGCCGAAGATCGGCGCGCCGAAGAAGATCCCGGCGAGTGAGGAGGCGCCGAGCAGGCCCTCCTCGACGGTGCTCATCCCGAGCGCGCCCGAGGCGATCGGGATGACGACGCTGATGACTCCGAGGTCGTAGCCGTCGAGGCCTTCGCCGAACGCCGTCGCCGCGGTGACCCTACGCAGGAACCCCGGCTTGGCCGAACTGCCGCCGGCGCCCGACGCCGACTTGGCCGGTGACGCGCTCTGATCGCTGATGGGGTCTCCAGACGTCGTTTGCCGTACTGGCGCACAGCCCATCCCGCCGCAAGCCGGATCTCGTTTGACCGCGATAAAGACGCCGTAAACGTTCTCGGAGTCTCGATTCCGCCCTTGGCGGGCGCTTGGCGGAGCGATCGGCTCGGTCGCCGGGACGCTCCCGGGTGCCCCGAGCCGGACGAAGCGCGACAATGCACGCCAATGCGCGCGATGCACGCACGGGCCGACGGGCGGGAGCGGGGCTGATGGCCGGCGCGTCCGCGAGCGTCGAGGCGGGCGGGCGCGAGGTCAGGATCTCGAGCCCCGATCGCGTCATCTTCCCCGCGACCGGGCGAACGCCCGAGGTGACCAAGCTCGACGTCGCCGAGTACTACGTCTCCGTCGGCGATGGGATCCTGCGGGCTCTCTTCGAGCGACCGACGACCCTCGAGCGCTGGCCGAAGGGGGTCCACGAGGGGATGACGCTCTCGACCCGCGAGGGCCACAAGGGCGAGGCCTTCTACCAGAAGCGCGTTCCGAAGGGCGCTCCCGAGTACCTCGAGACGGCGCGGATCGAGTTTCCCTCCGGGCGCCACGCCGACGAGATCTGCCCGACCGAGCTCGCGGTGATCGCGTGGTGCGCGCATATGGGCACGATCACGTTCCACCCGTGGCCGGTCCGCAAGGCCGACGTGGACCACCCCGACGAGCTGCGGATCGACCTCGACCCCCAAGAGGGAACCGACTTCTCCGACGCGCAGACCGCCGCGGCCGAGGCGCGCAACCTGCTCGGCGAGCTCGGACTGCGCGGATTCCCGAAGACCTCGGGCGGTCGCGGCATCCACATCTACGTGCGGATCGAGCCGCGCTGGACGTTCACCGAGGTCCGCCACTCAGCGATCGCGTTCGGCCGCGAGCTGTCGCGGCGGATGCCTGAGCTCGTGACGACGAAGTGGTGGAAGGAGGAGCGCGGCGAGAAGGTGTTCGTCGACTACAACCAGAACGCCCGCGACCGCACGATCGCCTCGCCCTACTCGATCCGCGCGAAGCCCGGAGCGCCGGTCTCGGCGCCGCTCGACTGGGACGAGGTCGCCGAATGCGCCCCCGAGGACTTCACCGTCGCCTCGATGCCGGCGCGCTTCGCGGAGATCGGCGACCGCTTCGCCGAGATCGACGACGTCCGCCACTCGCTCGAGCCGCTGCTCGAGATGTACGAACGAGACGAAGAGGGCGACATGCCCTATCCGCCCGACTATCCGAAGATGCCCGGCGAGCCGCCACGGGTCCAGCCGAGCCGCAAGGTGGCCGCGAACTGGGACGACGACCGGGGCGAGCGGCCGAGCTGACGGGCTGACCGACGCGCGCTTCATCGCGACGCGGCCGCAGGCGCGGTTCACCGCACGCCTGTTCGGCGGTCGGTGAGGAGCCCTGGACCGAGGGTCTAGCCTGGAGCGGTGCGGGTCCTGTTCACCACCCGTGGAAGCTCCGGGCACCTCGGTCCGCTGGTGCCGTTCGCGCGGGCGTGTCAGCGAGCCGGCCACGACGTGACCGTCGCGGCGCAAGAAGGGTTTGCGGCGAATGTCGAGCGGGCCGGGCTCCCGTTCGAGCCCTTCGACGCCCCCGACCCGGAAGCCTGGATGCCGCTGATGGGCGACTTCGGCGGGCTCGACTTCGAGTCGGCGCACAGGGCGATGATCGGCGAGTTCTTCGCCCACCTCGACCTCGATGCGGAGCTGCCTGGGCTCGAAGCGCTGGTAGAGCGACTGCGGCCCGACGTGATCGTCCGCGAAACCTGGGAATTCGGCTCGACCCTGGTCGCGGAGCAGAAGGGAGTGCCGATCGCGCGGGTCGCGCTGACGACAGCCGCCGTCGAGGAGGAGTCCGCAGCGATCGCCGCCCCGCGCGTGGACGCGGCGCGGCGGGCTCGCGGACTGCCCGCCGACCCGGACGGCGAGCGGCTGCGTCGCGGCCTGCGGCTGAGCGTGGTGCCCGAGGCCATGGAGGGCTCGGAGGCGCCGTTCGCGGACGCGACCCATCGGTTCCGGTTCACCGCGGGCGAGACCTCGGCGCTGCCCGACTGGTGGCCGGGTAACGCGGATCCACTCGTCTACCTGACGTTCGGGTCGGTGGCTGCGGGCGCCCATCTGCCGTTCTACCCGCGCCTCTACCGGGCCGCCATCGATGCGCTCGGCCCGCTTCCCCTGCGGCTCTTGGTGACCGTCGGCGACGCTGAGCGGGACATCGCCGAGCTCGGCGAGCGGTTCGCCAACGTCCACGTCGAAACGTGGGTCGATCACGATGCGGTGTCCGCCGCGGCCGCGGCGGTCGTCTGCCATGGGGGCTTCGGATCGACGCTCGGGACGCTCGCTCATGGGAAGCCGCTCGTGATCGTGCCCGTCTTCAGCGCCGATCAGTGGGCGAACGGCGAGGCCGTGGCGCGCGCCGGGGCCGGCGAGATCCTCGCCGACGACCCGGGCTCCCGCGGCGCCCTCGACCTGCCGAGCTCCGCGGTGCTCGGCGCCCTGGCGGGCGCGGTCCGCCGTGTTCTCGAGGGGCCCGCGCGCGAGCGAGCGGAGGCCGTCGCCACCGAGATGCGCGCGCTTCCGCCCGTCGACACGGCGGCGCCACTGCTGGCGTCTCTGGCGGCCGACGACCCATCGCCCGCTCTCTGACGTCGCGACCAGCGCGACGGTGATCGATCGTTCACCGCGCCTGAATCCTGATACACACATCGGAGGAGCGGTCTTAACTCGAGGGAGGCAGAGAGATGAGCAGCTACGCGGTCGTCAATCCGGCGACGGGCGAGAAGATCGAGGAGTACCCGGAGATCACCGACGGTGAGCTCTCCGACGCGCTCGGCAAGGCATGGGACACCCATGGGAGCTGGTCGGGGTCGACGACCGTCGCCGAGCGGGCCGGGATGATCCGCAAGCTCGCCGACATCCACACGGAGCGGCGCGAGGAGCTCGCCGACATCGCCGTCCGCGAGATGGGCAAGCCGCGCGCGCAGGCGCTCGACGAGGTCGACTTCTGCGCGGCGATCTACACCTACTACGCCGACAACGCCGAGGACTTCCTCGCCGACGAGCCGATCCCGCTGCTCGACGGTGAGGGCTCGGCGATGATCCGGCGGACCTCGGTCGGCCCGCTGCTCGGGATCATGCCCTGGAACTTCCCCTACTACCAGGTGTGCCGCTTCGCGGGCCCGAACCTGATCGTCGGCAACACGATCCTGTTGAAGCCGGCGCCGCAGTGCCCGCAGTCGGGGTCGATCCTCGAGGAGATGTACCTCGCGGCCGGCTTTCCCGAGGGTGCCTACAAGAACGTCCTCGCGACGAACGACCAGATCGCAGACCTGATCCCGGACTCGCGGATCCGTGGCGTCTCGCTGACGGGCTCGGAGCGCGCCGGCGCGGCGGTCGCCGAGATCGCGGGGCGCAACCTGAAGAAGGTCGTGCTCGAGCTCGGCGGATCGGACCCGTTCATCCTCCTCGGCACGGACGACCTCGACGGCGCGGTCGAGGCGGCCGTCGGCGCGCGCGTCGACAACACCGGGCAGTCGTGCAACGCGGCGAAGCGGTTCATCGTCGCCGACGATCTCTACGACGACTTCGTATCGAAGTTCACGTCCGAGATGTCGGGCATCGAGCCGGGCGACCCGACGCAGGAGGACACGGTCATCGGGCCGCTGTCGTCCGAGACCGCGACCGATCGCCTCGCCGACCAGCTCAGGCGCGCCGTCGATCAGGGTGCCGAGGTGGCGGCCGGCGGCGGCAAGCCGGACGGGAACTTCTTCCCGACGACGGTGCTGACCGGCGTGACCCCCGAGATGGACGCCCACCACGAGGAGTTCTTCGGGCCGGTCGCGAGCATCTACAGGGTCGGCTCGGAGGAGGAGGCCGTCGAGCTCGCCAACGACACGCCGTTCGGCCTCGGCTCCTACGTGTTCTCCAACGACCCAGATCAGGCGATCCGCGTCGCCAACGGGCTCGACACGGGCATGGTGTTCATCAACGGGTCCGGGCTCGACAGCCCCGAGCTGCCGTTCGGCGGCGTCAAGCGCTCCGGCTTCGGTCGCGAGCTCGGCCCCTACGGGATGGACGAGTTCGTCAACAAGAAGCTGATCCGGATCAACGGCTGAGCTTCGGCGCGGAGGCGCGGCGGCGGCGAGCGCCGCGCCTCCGACAGCCGCTCACGGCACGAAACGAGACCGACCCGCTCAGCGGGGTTCGGCGCGAACCGGCTCGGGCGCGGCATCGAATCGCCGGGCCCTGCCGACGGCCTGACCCAGCCGCGCGATCAGCGGCAGGACGAAGCGCTTCACCGGCGCTGGGATCTCGGCCATGTCGAACTCCGAGCGGTACCGGGTCAGCAGCCACGCCGAGTCGAACAATCCGGGACGCTTGCCTCCGTTCCTCCTCGTCGAGGCGAAGATCTCGCCGAGGAAGAACTCGAGGTTGTGGGGCGGGCGGACGTAGCCGGTGCATCGCAGCTCCTCGCCCGCCCCGGCGTGGAAGCGATGGGCCACGCCGGGCGCGAAGCTGACGGTCTCACCGGGACCGGCCGTCCGCGGCTCCTCGCCCTGGATCTCGTAGACGAGCGTGCCGGAGGTGACCGTCAGCGCCTCCTCCTGGAGGTGGTGCACGTGCATCGGAGGGCCGGACCCGGCCGCAACGACGTTCGTGACCTCGAGGTACTCGCCCTTCTCGTCGTGCCGGCGGGCCTCGAACGTCAGCCGCTCGCCGCCGCCGCTCTCGATCGAGTGTGGATACGTGAAGTCCACGACCGGCCTAGTCGCGGGGGCGAGCGGCGCGGAACGTGAAAGCGCCGTAGCCGCTGTCGGGGCCGCATCCATCCGTGTCGGGATAGCGAACGTAGAACTCCCCGCGGAGGAGGTCCCCTGGCTTCAGTCGCTGTGAGAAGACGATCCGCCAGGCGGGACGGTCGCGGCGATCGCGGAAGCGGCGGAGGTCGAAGTTCGGCTGCGCTCGCCCCGCGTACTCGCCCGGTCCGGTCTTGCGCGAGTAGGTCGCGAGTCGCACCTTCGCGGGCCTGAGGGCGCGAAAGAACGACAGTCTCACGTGCCTCCTGCCAGGCGCGACGGCCTTCGCGCGGTCGCCCGGTATCCCGTCCGAGTTGGCGGTGACGCAGAAGCCCCGGCCCGCCGACGAGCTCCACGTCGACGTGTGCAGGCCCGTCCTCTGGACGGTCTCGCCGACCTGGGCCAGCAGCTTCGGGGGCGAGTCGGGGTCCCGACCGCGGTCGCGATCGGCGGCGATCGCCGGCGCCGAGGCGCAGAGCACCGCGGTCACGAGTGTGCAGATGCTCGCGAGCCTTCTCATCCGACCTCCCATTCGCTCAGGCGAACTCGATCATTTCACGACGGCCGGGACGGCGCGAAGCTCCCGGCGCCGAGCGGGCGGCGCGAATACCCTGATCGGCGTGCTGGATCCGGGGAGGAGGTGGCGCGCGTACGGGGAGAAGCCGGACTTCGCCGGGCTCCTGAGCTGGTCCGGCGTGCCCTACGGCGAGGATCCGAGCGACCTCGAGGGGATGGACGCCGTCGTCTTCGGAGCCCCGACCGACGACCTCGTCTCCGACGAGCCCGGGGCGCGGCTCGGCCCGCGGGGCATCAGGGCCGCGAGCGGGATCGTCGGCCCGCGGCTCGGCTCGAGCGTCGATCCGTTCGAGTCGCTGCGTCTGCTCGACTACGGCGACGCCGCCGTGACCCCCGGCGATGCGGCGTCCTCGCTAGCCGCGATCCGGTCGATCGCGGATGAGATCGTCGCGGCGGGCGCGATCCCGCTGATGCTCGGCGGCGATCACTCGGTGACCGGACCCGCCCTCAGGGCGCTCGCCGAACGCCACGGAGCCCTCGGCCTGATCCACTTCGACACGCACACGGACACCGGCGAGGAGGTCTTCGGCGTCCGCCCCTCGCACGGCACGGTCATGCACGAGCTGGTCGTGGAAGGCACCGTCGATCCACGCCGTTACGTGCAGATCGGACTGCGCGGCTACTGGCCGGGCCCCGACGAGTTCGCGTGGCAGCGCGAACTCGGGATCACGAGCCTGACGATGGACGACATCGAAGAGCTCGGGCTCGGCGCCGTCGTCGGTCGGGCCGTCGAGATCGCGGGTACGGGGCCTGTCTACGTCTCGGTCGACATCGACGTCGTCGACCCGTCGAGCGCGCCCGGGACCGGCACGCCGGAGCCCGGCGGGATGCTGCCCCGCGAGCTCCTTCGGGCGGTCACGCGGATCGGTCGCGAGGTCGAGCTCGCGGGCGCCGACATCGTCGAGGTGATCCCGCGCGAGGTCGGTTCGGCCGACCCGACCGCGCTGCTCGGCGATCGCGTGATCCGCGAGCTCGTCCAGGGGATCGCCGAGCGCCGGACGGCGAGCCGGTAGCTCAGCCGGTGCGCCGCACCGGGCGCGCCTCGGCGCCGATCGCGGTCAGCATCCGGTCCATCAGCTCGAGCGCGCCGCGCTTGTGGAGCGGCTCGTTGAGGTTGCCGCACTTCGGGCTCTGAACGCACGATGGGCAGCCGAACTCGCACGGGCACTCGGCGATCAGCCGCGAGGCGTCGGTCGTCAGCGTGTCGAACGCGTCGAAGCCGCGCTTGGCGATGCCGACCCCGCCGGGGTGCCCGTCGTAGACGAAGATCGTCGCCGCCCCGGTCTGGAAGTGGACGTTGGTCGACAGGCCGCCGATGTCCCAGCGATCGCACATCGCGAGCAGCGGAAGGACCGCGATCTGCGAGTGCTCCGTCGCGTGCAGCGCGCCGAGCAGGAGGTCCGTCGGGAACGCCCCCGGCCCCGCCATGTCGCGCGGCAGCGTGTACCAGAGCGCCTGGGTCGGGAAGTTCGTCTCCGGCAGCTCGAGGCCGCGCAGGTCGATCACCTCGTGGTCGGAGAGCCGCTTTCGCTGGTAGCCGATCACCTGCTCGACGACCGAGACCTCGCCGAAGTTGAGCTCGAGCCCGCCGAACGCGCGGCGCTCGAGCTGCGACTCGATCACGACCGACGTCTCCTTGCGCGGCTGCGTGTACCAGTCGCCCTCGAACGGCTCGGCGAGGACGCGGCCGCCGTCGAGGTCGAGCTGCAGGACCTCATACGAGCGGCCCAGGTGGATGTAGACGGCGCCGGGGTGCGTGGTCGAGAGCGCGCGCTCGGTCTCGACGCTGCCGATCACCTCGCCCGAGCTCGTGTCGATCACGGCCAGCGACTCCGCCGATGCGGAGCGCAGCGAGATCTCGCCGGCCGGGAACCCGTGCCCGAGGTTGAAGTAGCGCCCGTCGCGCGAGCGGCGCAGCAGCCCGCGGCCGACGAGCGAGTCGGCGCGCTCGCGCCAGCGCTCGCCGAGTACGACATCGTCGTTCGCGCCCGCACCGGCGCTGCCGCCGAGCGGCGCCTCGTAGGCGGCGGCGAGGACGTGCGAGGTCTGGATCCGCTCGTTCGTGTGGTCGAGGATCGCCGCCTCGACGTCGCGGTCGAGGAACTCCTCGGGATGGCGGCAGAAGAACTGGTCGAGCGCGTCCTCGCCGGCCATGTAGACGGCGATGCCGTCGGTCCGCCGGCCGGCCCGGCCCCACATCTGCCGCAGGCTCGCGACGGTGCCGGGGAACGTCACGCAGACGGCCGCGTCGAGGTCGCCGATGTCGATCCCGAGCTCGAGCGCGTCGGTGGTGATGACCGCCAGCAGGTCGCCTTCGGCCAGCCGGCGCTCGATGTCGCGGCGCTGCTGCGCCGTGTAGCCCGAGCGATAGGGCGCGACGCGGTCGGCGAGCATCGGGCGGCCGAGCTCGCGCAGGCGCTCGGCGACGAAGCGCCCGATCAGCTCGATCCCGCGGCGGCTGCGCAGGAAGCAGATCGTCCGCGCGCCGGAGACGACGAGGTCGGCCACCACCTCGGCGGCCTCCGAGAGCGTCGACTTGCGGCGCATCGTCTTCGGGTCGAGGACCGGCGGGTTCCACATCGCGATCCGCCGCCGCGCCTTCGGAGCGCCGTCGCCGTCGACGAGCGCGAACGGCTCGCCGACCAGCGACTCGGCGAGCTCGACGGGATTCGCGATCGTCGCCGAGGCGCAGATGAATCGCGGCTCGGCGCCGTAGATCGCCGCGACTCGGCGCAGCCGGCGCAGGACGTTGGCGACGTGGGAGCCGAAGACGCCGCGGTAGGTGTGGGCCTCGTCGACGACGACCCAGCGCAGCTGGGAGAGGAAGCGGTCCCAGCGCTTGTGGTGCGGGATCACCCCGAAGTGCAGCATGTCGGGGTTGGTCAGGATCAGGTTCGAGCGCTGGCGCAGCGCCGAGCGATCCTCGCGCGGCGTGTCGCCGTCGTAGATCGCCGGCGCGAGCTCCGAGCCGAGGCCGAGCTCGGCGAGCTTTCGTGCCTGGTCCTGGGCCAGCGCCTTCGTCGGATAGAGGTAGAGCGCCCTCGCGCGGGGGTCCGAGACGAGCCCGTCGAGGACCGGCAGGTTGAACGACATCGACTTGCCCGACGCCGTCCCGGACGTGACGATGACGTTGCCCTCGCGCGCCGCGGCGAGCGCTTCGGCCTGGTGGGAGTAGAGACCGCGGACGCCGGTCGAGGCGAGTGCGGCCGCGAACCTCGGGTCGAGCTCGCTCGGCAGCTCGAGGACCTGCGCCGGGCGCGGATCCTCGGTCCGTGTGGCGACGAGGCGCTCGTCGCGCTCGCCGGCGGACTCGAGCTCCTGCCATGCCGCTCCGACCGGGCTAGCCACGGGCGATCCGATCGGCGACGCGCGTCGCGTCGAGCGCGCTGCGGTCGTGAAGCCGAAGCACGTCGGCGCCGCCGAGCACCGCGATCGTCGTCGCGGCGAGCGTCTCGGCCTCGCGGGCGTCGGCGCCGCCGCGACCGTCCCAGGAACCGGCGGCGATCGCGCCGAGAAAGTCCTTGCGAGACAGCGCCACGAACAGCGGCCGCCCGAGCTCGCGCAGTCGCGGAAGCTCGCGCAGGACCCGGACGTCGTCGTCGACGGTCAGGTCGAAGTCGAAGCCGGGGTCGAGCGTCACCTGCTCCGGCGCGACGCCCGCTGCCTCGAGCTCGTCGAGCCGGCGCTCGAACCAGTCGCGCATCTCGCCGACCGGGTCGCGGTGGTCGCGGACCTCACGGTCGACGCGGGGAGCGCCCTCGATGTGCATCAGCACGTAGGCGCAGCCCGACTGCGCGACGACGTCAACGAGCGCCGGGTCGCGGCCGCCGGAGATGTCGTTGATCCCGGCCGCACCCGCCTCGAGGACCGCGGAGGCGACCTCGGCCGAGAAGGTGTCGGCGAGCACGGGAACGCCGGACTCGGCGACGAGCCCGGCGATCGCCGGGACGAGGCGCGCCGCCTCGTCGGCCGCCGGGACGGGCGGCCCGGAGCGCGCCGCCACCGCACCGACGTCGAGCATGTCGAAGCCGTCGGCCACGAGGCGCAGGCCGTCACTCACCGCCTGGTCGGGCGTACCGCTGCGCGCGCCGGAGAAGAACGAGTCCGTGGTCACGTTGACGATCCCGGCGCCGAGCGCGGGCGGGAAGCTGAGGCTGCCCGAGGGCAGGCGCCAGCCGAGCGGTGAGCGGTCGTGGCGCGTGAGATCGAGTGCGGTTGCGCTCACCCTCCTAACTTAGTCGCCGTAGGCTCCCTGCGGCGATGGCCCTGCGCTGCGTCTACACCGACCTCGACGGAACCCTTCTCGGCCGCCGCGGATCGCTCTTCCACGACGCCGATGGCGAGTTCTCGATGCTCCAGGCGCGGGCACTCGAGGCGTGTCACCGCGCCGGTGTAGAGGTCGTCGTCATGTCGGGCCGCCGCGAGGCGCAGGTGCTCTCGGACTCGCGCCTGATGGGTCAGCGCTCATACATCTACGAGGCCGGCTGCGCGGTCGTGATGGACGGGGAGAAGACGCTTCTCACGGGCGAGTGGGGAATCGACGCCGACGGCCGCGAGCCCTACGACCAGATCATCGAGGCCGGCATCCCGGAGCTGCTCTTCGAGCGCTTCGGACCGGAGCTCGAGTGGCACGAGCCGTGGCACACGGGTCGCCATCTCTCGCTGCTGCTGCGCGGCCGCGCCGACGTCGAGGAGGCCAACCGGCTGATCCGCGAGGCCGGACACCGCGACCTGCGCTTCCTCGACAACGGCCGGATCTCGACACCGGTCGCCGCGCTCGGCGACGAGCCCGCGCACGCCTACCACCTCGTCCCGGGCGGGGCGAGCAAGGCCAACTCCGTCGCCTACCACCGCCAGGTCCGCGGCTACGACGTCGAGTCGACGATCGCGATCGGCGACTCGCTCGAGGACCTCGACGTCGCGGCCTCCGTCGGCCACTTCTACCTCGTCGCCAACGGGCTCGACGCGGGCCCGCACGTCGCCCTGGCGGCGAACCGGCTCGGCAACGTCCGGATAACCGAGGGCAGGATGGGCGACGGCTTCTACGAGGCGGTCGTCCGCACGCTCGCCGAGCGGTAGCCCGGGTTCAGCCGCGGCGCGGCGCGGCGCTGCGTCCACGCAGCCGGACGAGGATCCGGTCGACGACGCGCGGGGCGATCCCGTTCAGGCCGAGCAGCCTGACCTCGCGCGGCAGGTAGACGCCGGCCCTGTCGGCCTCGACCGCCGCGGCGATCGCGCTCGCGAGCTCGGCGGGGTCGCGCTCCTCGTCGTTGGAGCGCCAGTCCGGCAACCGCTCGCGCTCGTGCTCGTGGAGCTCGGACGTGAACTCGCCGGGATAGACGGTCGTGACCGACACCCCGGTCCCGTCGAGCTCGTGGCGAAGCGCCTCGGCGAGTCCCTTGTCGAAGTGCTTCGTGGCGCCGTAGACGGCGGCCTGCGGGAACGCGCGGAGGCCCGCGCCGGAGGACAGCACCACGACGTGGCCGCGGCCGGCGTCGAGCATCGGCCCGAGGGCGGCGTGCACCGAGAGCGCGGTGCCGGTGACGTTGACGCGGATCATCTCCTCGATCTCGGCGACGGGCTGGGAGGCGAACTCGCGGTAGTGGGCGAGGCCGGCGTTGGCGACGAACAGGTCGAGCCCGCCCGCCTCGGTCACGAAGTCCTCGATCGCGCCGGAGATCGCGACCGCGTCGGAGACGTCGGCGGGAAGCGCGACGTGAGGGCCGGCGGGCGAGGGCGGCAGCTCGGCGGCCAGCGCCTCGAGTCGCTCCGCCCCGCGGGCGACCACGCCGAGGCGAACGCCGCGGCCGGCGAGCTCGTCGCAGATCGCGCGTCCGATCCCGGCCGATGCGCCGGTGACGATCGCGCGCGTCTGGCCCCCGAGCTCCATCGGCGCCATCCTAGGCGCCGCGAGGCCAGCGCGAGGCGGGGTCTAAGATCGTCAGATGGCTAACGATCACGCAACCGTCGCCGAGGAGGAGTACCTCCAGACCATCATCTGGCTCGAGGAGGCAGGCCTGCCGATGACGGGTGCGAACGTGGCCCGGGCGATGCGGCTCTCGCCACCGACCGTGCACGAGATGATCGGTCGCCTCGAGCGCGACGGCTACGTGACGCGTGAGACCGACAAATCGCTTCGGTTCACCGACGAGGGCCGATCGCACGCGGTCGCGATCGTCCGTCGCCACCGGCTGATCGAGCGCTTCCTCACCGACGTCCTCGGGATCCCGTGGGACGAGGTCCACGAGGAGGCCGAGCGGCTCGAGCACGCGATGTCACCGGTGCTCGAGGAGCGGATGATGGCCGCGATCGGCGACGCGAAGACGTGCCCGCACGGGCACCCGATCGTCGAGGGCATCCGCGAGCGCGGGGTCCTGCTCGCCGACGTCGAGGTCGGCGCCACGGTCAAGGTGCTGCGGTTCGAGAACGAGGCCGAGGACCTGCTCCACGCGCTGGCCCGCGCCGGGCTCAACCCGGGACTCGACGGCACCGTCTCGAGCTCGGACGACGACGAGGTCGTCGTCGAATCCGAGAGCGAGGTCCACAAGGTCTCGCGCTCGATCGCCGAGACGGTCTCGGTCCGCGCCGACCCGGCGCCCGAGCCGCGCTCGGCCCTGCCGGAGGCGCTCGTCCTCAGCTCGGAGCGCTACGGCCGCTAGGCCGCGGCCGCGCCGGAGCGGACCCGGTCCAGCGCCTGCGCGATCCTGCGCACGCCCTCGTCGGCGTCCTCGGCCGGGACCGGGGCGAAGGAGAGCCGGAAGCTCGAGCGGCCGCCCTCGATCATGAAGTCGGGGCCGGCGACGAGCGGGGCTCCGAGCTCCTTCGATGCCTTGCCGAGCGCGACCGCGTCGACGTCCTCGGGCATGTCGACCCAGAGGAAGTAGCCGCCCTCGGGCAGCACGAACTCGGCCTCTGGCAGGTGCTCGCGGAGCGCCGCCGCGAGCGCGTCGCGGCGGCCACGGAGGGCCTCGGTGACGAACTGGATGTTCTTCGCCAGCTCGCCGGACTTCGCCATGTCCCAGACGATCGACTCGGCGAGCATGTTCGGCGAGATGTAGTTCTCCGACGCGCGCTTGGCGAGCCGCGCGATGTCCTCGGCGGGGCCCATCAGGTAGCCGACGCGGATCCCCGGGCTGACGGTCTTCGAGAACGACGAGGCATAGAGCACGCGGCCGGCGTCGTCGTCGGCGAACATCGCCTGCGGCGGCGCCGACCCAAAGTGGACGAGCGCGTAGGGATCGTCCTCGAAGATCCGGAAGCCGTTGTCGGCGGCGAGCTCGAGCAACCGGAAGCGCTTCTCGCGCGAGAGCGTGCAGCCGGCGGGGTTGTGGAAGTTGGGGATGACGTGGGCGAGCTTCGGTGAGTGCCGGTCGCAGATCTCCTCGAGCTCGGCGATCCGGAGCCCGTCCGCCTCGAGCGACACGCCGAGGCGCTCGGCGCCGTTGCGAGCGAGCAGCAGCAGGGTGCGGTCGTAGCTCGGCTGCTCGACGATCACCTCGTCGCCGGGGCCGACGAGATCGTCGAAGAGCAGCGCTCCGCCCTCGAGCGAGCCGTTGGTGATCATCACCTGCTCGGGCTCGACGCCCTCGAACTCGGCGATCCATTCGGCGAGGGCCGGATGACCGCGTCCCGTGCCGTAGGAGAGGGCGCGTGCCCAGTCGTCGCGGAGCGCGCGCTGGGCGGACTCGCGCACCATCTCGACCGGCAGGATGTCGGCGCTGGGCGCGCCGCGGGCGAAGGAGATCACGTCTGGGGCCATCGCGGGCCGAGTATAGGTTCGGGCCACGGCCCGCTCTGAGGCGATCGGTCAGCCCGTCGCGCACTCGGTGCCGGCGCAGTCGCGGAGCCGGTCGAGCCGCTGCGAGAGCTCCGCCACCCGGGCTCGCTGGTCGGGGTCGCGATGCAGACTGCGGGGCTGGCGACGGTCGCTCAGCATGTCGTAGAGCTCGACGTCCCCGTTCTCGTACTCGACGTAGACGTAGCGGCGGGTGCGGATCGCCTGGTAGTTCGACTCGGGCTTGCCGTCTGTGCGCTCGATCAGGACCGAGCGATCGAAGTCCTCCTCGCCCGCGATCAGGTCGCCGAGGTCCTCGCCGTCGGGCACCGTCTCGAGCTCGGCGCCGGCGAGGCTCGCGATCGTCGGCGCGAGATCGACGTTCGAGGTCGGTGTGTCGCGAACCGCGCCCGGCTCGATCCCGGGTCCGGCGATCGCGAGCGGAACGTTGGTCGACGGGTCGTAGACGACGTCCTTGCCGGTCTCGATCCGGTGCTCGCCGTAGATGTAGCCGTTGTCGGAGGTGAAGATGACGTAGGTGTCGCCGGCCTCGCCCGCGCGCTCGAGAGCATCGAAGACCCGGCCGACTCCGTCATCGACCGAGCGCAGGGCGGCGAGGCCACAGCGGTACCGGCGGTCGATCCGCTCCCGCGCCGAGCCGTCGAGCGGCGGGCGCTCGCGGATCTGGCGCGGCTTGGTGGAGCCCTCGCGCGGCTCGGAGGCCTTGTCGCTGGGCGGCTCGGCGTCGCTGAACGCGTTCGCGTAGCGCGGCGGCGGCAGCGCGGCCCGGCGGCAATCGAACGGCGGCTGCGGGCTGCGAGCCGAACCCGAGGTGTGGGGCGCGGTGTAGTCGAGTTGCAGGTAGAGCGGATCGCGACCCGCCTCGGACTCGATCACGTCGACGGCACGCCGGGTCAGGACATCCTGCTTGTAATGGCGCTCCCGGGCTCCGTACTCGACGGTCTGCCCGTCGTCGTTCATCTCGTAGCGGTAGTCGCTCTGGACGGTCGGCCCGACGGCCGAGAACCATTCGTCCCATCCTGGCGGGACGTACTCGGGCTCGGTCTCCTCGCCGTAGCCGTTGAGGTACTTGCCGACGTGGGCCGTGAAGTAGCCGCGATCGTCCAGCGCCGTCGCCAGCGTCCGCGAGTCGTCGAAGCGACGGATCCCGCCCCGAGGCGGGTTGTTGCTCTGCATTCCGTGGTTGTGCGCGTACTGGCCGCTGAAGAACGTCGCCCGTGAGGGTCCGCAGCTCGGCCAAGCCACGGTCTGATTGGCGAAGCTGGTGCCGCCGTCGAACAGGAGTCGCTGCGTCCGGGGCATGGCGCGCAGCGACTCGACGGTCTGATCGTCGGTCTGGATCACGACGATGTTCGGCCGCTCGCGCTTCGAAGCGCCGGCGATCACGCCCTTGAGCAGCAGCCCCGCGGCACCTGCGATGAAGAGCGTGAAGACCGCCGCGATCCCGGCGCGTCGCTGCTGGCGCGATCCCATCGACGGGCAACATAGGCCGGGCGCGAGCGGACCCGAATCGGGTCACGGCCCCATGCGAGGGGCGGGCGTTCGGCGCCTAGAGGGCTTCGGCGGCGAGCTTGGCCGTCTCGGTCGGGCTCGTCCCGACCCGCACGCCCTTGGCCTCCAGCGCCTCCTTCTTCGCCGCGGCGGTGCCCGACGAGCCGGAGATGATCGCGCCGGCGTGACCCATCTGCTTGCCGGGCGGCGCCGTGAAGCCGGCGATGTAGGCGACCACCGGCTTCGTCACGTGATCGGCGATGTACTCCGCCGCGCGCTCCTCGGCATCGCCCCCGATCTCGCCGACGAGCACGATGCCCTCGGTCTCGGGGTCGTTCTCATAAAGCTCGAGGATGTCGATGAAGTCCGAGCCGACGATCGGGTCACCGCCGATGCCGACGATCGACGAGTTGCCGAGCCCGGCCTGCTTGAGCTCGTTGCCGATCTGGTAGGTCAGGGTGCCGGACTTCGAGACGACTCCGATCGAGCCCTTCTCGAAGAACTTGTCGGGGATGATCCCGACGTTGGCCTTGCCGGGCGAGAGCACGCCGGGGCAGTTCGGTCCGATCAGCCTCGTTCCCGCCGCCTTCGCCTTCCAGTAGACGTTCAGCATGTCGAGCACGGGGATGCCCTCGGTGATCGCGATGACGGTTTCGATGCCGGCGTCGATCGCCTCCTCGATCGCCGCCGCGGCGAACCGCGCCGGGACGAAGACCATCGAGGTGTTCGCGCCCGCTTCCGAGCGCGCCTCGGCGATCGAGTCGAAGATCGGCGTGCCCTCGACGTCCTGGCCGCCCTTGCCGGGCGTGACGCCGGCGACGAGATCGGTGCCGTAGTCGCGGTTTCTCGAGCCGTGGAAGCTGCCCTCGCGGCCGGTCAGCCCCGAGACGACGAGCTTCGTGTCGGATCCGACGATGATGCTCATCGGCCGAGCTCCACGACGCGCTCGGCGGCGCCGAGCATCGTCGACTCCACCTCGAGGTTGGGCAGGTCGGCTTCTGAGAGCATCCTCAGCCCCTCCTCGGAGTTCGTGCCGTCGAGGCGGACGACGAGCGGGACCTTCATGTCGATCCGTCCATAGGCCTCGATGATCCCCTTGGCGATCTCGTCGCAGCGGGTGATGCCGCCGAAGATGTTGAACAGGATCGCCTTGACGTTGGGATCCGAGCTGATGACCTCGAGCGCGTCGACGATCGCGTCGGCCTTCGAGCCGCCGCCGGCATCGAGGAAGTTGGCGGGCGTGCCGCCGGCCGCGGCGACGACGTCGAGCGTCGACATGCAGAGCCCGGCGCCGTTGCCGAGGATCCCGATCTCGCCGCCGAGCTTGACGTAGGTGAGGCCCTTCTCGCGGGCCATCGCCTCCTGCGGGTCGTCGTCGGAGCTCTCGGCGAGCTCGGCGATCTCCGGGTGGCGGAAGAGCGCGTTGCCGTCGATCGTCGTCTTCGAGTCGAGCGCGACGATCTTGCGGTCGGCGGTGACGATCAGCGGGTTGACCTCGATCAGCGTCGCGTCCTCGGCGCGGGCGACCGCGATCAGGTCGAGCAGCATCTGGGCGACGTCGTCGCGGACGTCCTCGGCGATGTTCGCGTCGGCGGCCATCTGCTTGCCGTCCTCGAGAGAGAAATCGCGCTCGGGATCGACGTGGCGGCGGATCAGCGCGTCGGGGTCCTGCTCGGTGACCTCCTCGACGTCCATCCCACCCATCGCGGTGAGCAGCACGAGCAGCTTCTTCTCGGAGCGATCGAGGATGACCGAGGCGTAGTACTCGGCGGCGATGTCCGAGGCCTCCTCGACCCACAGCTCCTCGACGGTGAAGTCGCCGATCGTCATCCCGAGGATCGCCGTCGCGTGCTGCGTCGCCTCCTCGGAGCTCTTGGCGATCTTGATCCCGCCGGCCTTGCCGCGCTTGCCGGTGCGGACCTGGGCCTTGATGACGGCCGGGAAGCCGATCTCCTCCGCCGCGGCGGTCGCTTGGTCGACGGAGGTCGCGTGGCGGCCGTCGGGCACGGCCACCCCGTGGCCGGCGAACAGCTTCTTGCCTTGATGCTCGAGCAGGTCCATGGCGGCGGCGAGCCTATCGGAGCCACCGCGGTCGGCCGTCGGAGGTCCTCCGGGGTGCGCGCCGGTGCGGGTGTGACGCATGCGGCGGTGCCGAGCGGCGATCCGCTGCCATAATCCCGCGCTGCTCGTGCCGCTACCGAAGCTCAAAGACATCAAGTGGGTCACCGTCGACTGCTACGGGACCCTGATCGACTGGGAGAAGGGGATCGCCGAGGCCTTCAACAAGGAGGCCTCCAAGGACGGATTCTCGTTCGACGACGAGCAGCTCGTCTCGCGCTTCCTCGAGGTCCAGGCGGAGGTCATGGGCGGCTCGTACGAGCTCTACGCCGAGGTGCTGCGCCGCACCGCCGTGCGCGTCGCGCGTGAGATCGGCTGGGAGCTCGAGCCCTCGCGAGCCCAGTTCGTCCCCGACTCGGTCGCCCGCTGGCTGCCGTTCCGCGAGTCGAACGCCGCGATGGACCGGCTCGGCAAGCGCTACGACCTCGGGATCGTCTCGAACATCGACGACAAGCTGCTCGGCATCTCGCGCCGCCATCTGCGGACCGAGCTCGACCTCGTCGTCACCGCCCAGCAGGTCCGCTCCTACAAGCCGGATCCGGCGCACTTCAAGGAGGCGGCGCGCCGCATCGGAGGCAAGAAGGGCTGGGTGCACATCTGCTCCGGCTACACCTCCGACGTCGAGCCGCTGCTGAAGATGAACGTCCCGGTGATCTGGGTCAATCGCCACGGCGAGAAGCTCGCGGGCCGCAAGAAGCCGACGGCGGAGGTCAAGACCTTCCGCGACGCGGCGAAGAAGCTCGGTGGGGGCTCCTAGCTCGCCCGCTGAGCCGGAGCACACCTCGGGCGCCGCGGGCGGCGCCGCCGCGGGCGTCGATCCCGCCGACCGCGCGATGACCGATCGCGCCCGCGAGCGCTTCGACGGCGCTCGCTCGCGCTCCGGGCGGGCGGCGCCCGGAGCCGGGGCGCTGCCGAACCTGATCGTGATCGGCGGTCTCAAGTGCGGGACGACGAGCGTCCACCACTACCTGAACCTGCACCCCGAGATCGCTATGTCGCGGCCGAAGGAGCTCAACTTCTTCGTCGAGGAGCTGAACGGGGACCTCGGGATCGACTGGTACCGGGAGCACTTCGATCCCGCGGCTGCCGTCCGGGGCGAGACCTCGCCGCACTACACGAACCTGCCGCGCTTCGACGGGGTCGCCGGCCGGATGGCCTCGGCGCTCGGCGACGACGTCCGGCTGATCTACATGGTCCGAGACCCGATCGACCGGATCCTCTCCCATTACGTCCACAACGTCGGCGGCGGGTACGAGAGCCGCCCGATCGAGCAGGCGCTCGCGGCGCCGGGCTGCTCCTACGTCGAGCGCAGCCGCTATGCGACGCAGCTCGACCCTTACCTCGAGCGCTTCGGATCCGAGCGCGTCAGGGTGATCACCCAGGACGAGCTCCGCGACCGGCGCGCCGAGACGATGCGCGGCGCGTTCGGCTTTCTCGGCGTCGATCCGGACTTCAGCTCGGAGCAGTTCGACCGCGAGTGGGAGCGCGGGACGGCCAAGTCGGGCGGTCGCTTCCAGTTCATGGACCGGGCCGTGCGGCTACCGGGGCTCCGCGCCTTCGATCGCAACTTCGATCGCCTTCCCGAGGGGCTTCGCTGGCGGGTCGAGCGGCTCGTCCACTCGCCCGAGGCTCCCGCGGCGCCGAAGCCGGAGCTCGCGCCTCAGACCCGGGCCCGCCTCGTCGCCGAACTCGGCGGCGAGGTCGAGCGGCTCGAGCGGATCGCCGGCCGCCGCTTCGGCTGGCGCGATTTCGACACCGGCGCGGGGGGCGCGGCGTGAGGATCGCCGTCGCCGCAGACGAGCGCATCGGCGTCGCCGAGGCCGTCGTCGAGGCGATCCGCGAGCGCGGCCACCAGCCGATCCCGCACGGCGCGCTCGCCGACTCCGAGCGTGACGACTGGGCCTGGGCGTCCGAGCGCGCGGCCCGCGACGTCGCCGACGGCCGCGCCGACCAGGCGATCGTCCTCTGCTGGACCGGCACCGGCGCCTCGATCGCCGCCAACAAGGTCGATGGCGTGCGGGCGGCCCTGTGCGGCGACGCGGAGACGGCCGGCGGCGCGCGGCGCTGGAACGACGCCAACGCGCTCGCGCTCTCGCTGAGGACGACGAGCGAGGCGCTGCTCGGCGAGATCCTCGACGCCTGGTTCGCCGGCGAGCCGAGCGCCGAGCCGGGCGACGCCGCGAACGTCGAGCACCTCGGGGAGATCGAGCGCGGCGCCTGATCGCCAGGGGTCGTCTGCAAGGCTTGCGGCCGATGCGACGCCTGCTCCCCGACCCTGCCGACACGACTCCGCTCGACCTGGTGGCCGGGCTCGACCTCGCGGCCGGCGCGACTGACACGCGGCCGTACGTGATCTCGAACTTCGCGCTCACCGTCGACGGCCGCTCGACGCTCGGCGGGACCTCGGCGACGATCGGCTCCGAGGTCGACACGCAGATGCTCGTCGCGCTGCGCACGGCGGCCGACGCGATCCTGATCGGCGCCGGGACGATGCGGGCCGAGCGCTACGGCAACCTGATGGGCGACCCGGCCAAGCGCGAGCTCCGACAGCGCGCCGGGCGCTCCCCGGTGCCGATGCTCGCGATCGTCAGCGGCGGGCTCGAGCTGCCGTGGGACGCGCCGGCGTTCACCGAGAGCGACGGGGGTGGAGTCGTGATCTTCACCTCGAGCGACGAGCAGGTGCCCGGCACCACGGCGCCGGTCGAAGTCGTTCGCACGCCGGCCGGAGTCGAACTGAGCGCCGTGCTCGAGCATCTGCGCCGCGAGCACGACGTCCGGTCGCTGCTCTGCGAGGGCGGCGCCGGGACCCACGGCGGCTTGATCGAGGGCGGACTGATCGACGAGCTGTTCGTGACGACGGGCCCCGTGCTCGGCGGCGGCTCCGGCCCGGGCCTCGTCTCGGGGATCTCGGAGCGCAACCGGCGACTCGAGCTCGCGTGGCTCTGCGAGCACGACGGCGACCTGTTCCACCGCTACCGCGTGCTCCGCTGAGCGACTCAGTCCGCGGCGTCGCCGGGCCGGAGCAGCCCGAGCTCGTAGCCGCGGGCTACAGCGCTGGCGCGGTCGGAGGCGCCGAGCTTC
This sequence comes from Thermoleophilia bacterium SCSIO 60948, assembly GCA_021496505.1. Taxonomy (GTDB): domain Bacteria; phylum Actinomycetota; class Thermoleophilia; order Solirubrobacterales; family 70-9; genus JACDBR01. The sequence continues at coordinate 3,369,885 of CP053031.1, forward strand.
GCGTAGATGTGGAGCAGGTGGGTCTTGATCGTCGCCTCGCTCACGAACAGCTCGCTCGCAGCCGCCGCGTTCGTCGTCCCGCGGGCGACCAGGCGCAGCACTTCGATCTCGCGATCGCTCAGCCGCTCGCCGGCCGGCTCGCGAACGCGGCCGATGACGCGCGAGGCGACGCTCGCAGCGAGCACCGACTCGCCGCGCGCCGCCGCCAGCACGCCCCTGAAGAGCTCGTCGCGCGGCGCGTCCTTGAGCAGATACCCGGTCGCGCCGGCCTCGATCGCCGGCAGGACGTCGGTATCGGTGTCGAACGTCGTCAGCACGAGGACCGGCGTCTCGTCGCCCGCCTCGGCTAGCCGCCGGATCGCGCCGACGCCGTCGAGGACGGGCATCCGCAGGTCCATCACGACGACGTCCGGGCGGCGACGCTCGACCATCCGGATCGCCTCCTCGCCGTCGGCGGCCTCGCCGGCGACGCGAAAGCGGTCGTCCGAGCGCAGCATCCCGGTCAGCCCATCGCGGACGACGGCGTGGTCGTCGACGACGAGGACGGACACCGGCTCGCTCATGCGCTGCTCCGCGTCGGCAGCGATGCCGAGACCGCGGTCCCGGTTCCGGTGCTCGATTCGACCGACAGCGTTCCGTCGAGCGACTCGACGCGGTCTCGCATCGCGACGAGACCGAACCCGCCCGCGTTCCCGTTCGCCTCCGGCGCTCGCCTCGACACCGGGTCGAAGCCGACCCCGTCGTCGCGTACGTCCAGGCTGACGCTCGCGTCCATGTATGAGAGCGTCAATACGACCCGCTCCGCGTCGGCGTGCCGCGCGACGTTCGCGAGCGCCTCCTGACCCGTGCGCAGCAGCGCCACCTCGACATCGGGATGCATCGAGCGGACCTCCCCGGTGCGCCTGACCGCCGCCGCCACGCCGTGGCGCTCGGACCACTCTCCCGCCAGCTTCTCCAGCGCCTCGGTCAGGCGCCCGTCCTCGAGCGGCTGCGGGCGCAGCGCCTGGATCGAGCGTCGCGCCTCGGCGAGGCTGCCCCGCGCGAGGCCGATCGCGGCGTCGTGATGGGCGCCCGCCTCATCGGGACCGGCGGTCCGAGCAGCCTCGAGCTGGGTGATGATCCCCGACAGTCCCTGAGCGATCGTGTCGTGGATCTCGCCTGCGAGCCTCGCGCGCTCGTCGGCGACGCCGGCCTCTCGAGCCCCGAGCACGAGCTGGTGTTGCAGCGCGGCGTTCTCGGCCAGCGTGAGCTCGAGCCGCTCGTTGGCCTCGCGGAGCTGCGCGAGCGTCTGCTCGCGCTCCTCTCGCCGCTCCTCCTCGAGCGCCCCGGCCCAGAGGAAGAAGCCGGCGACGGTCGTGTTCACGAGGACCAGCCCCACGTAGAGGACGATCTGGCCCGCGCCGCCCCCGAGATCGCCGCCGATCTGACTGAGCGCCAGCGGCAGCGCGGTCAGGCCCACCCCCGCGAGGATCCACGTGCCGGGAAACGCCCGCAGCGCCAGGACGAACCCCGACCAGGCGAGAAAGCCGTAGAGCGGTGCGCCGAGGCAGGCGATCCACAGCAGCGTGGTGTAGACCGCGAACCAGGCGACGGGCACCGGTGCGAGCCTGACCGGTCGGCAGCGCGGCAGGACCACGAACCCGACCGCCAGCCACAGCGCGATCGCCGCGGCCATGCCAGCGACCCAGGTCGCCGAGACGTCACGTGCGCTCGGCACCGCGAGCGCCAGGATCGTGGCGACCGCGAGCAGGCACGGCGCGAGCCAGCGGTCGAGGTTCGTGGCGCCGAACGGCCGGATCTCGGTCATGGAACGCCGTACGCCGATGCCCATCACGCTACTCCCAGCGGAAGTTGACGGCGGCGACGATCGTGGCTCCGACGGCCCAGACGGCCATCACCGCGAGCAGTCCGGCGTCGGGGAACGAGCCCGAGGACGCCTGGCCGATCGCGCCGACGGCGGCGCCGACCGGAGTCAGGTCGCTGATCTGGACGAGGGTGGCGCCCATCTCCTCGCGCGGGATCCAGAGACCGCCGAGGAACATGAACGGGAACCACAGCAGCGGACCGATCGCCCCGGCGAGCTTCGCCGTCGGCGCCAGCGCCGCGACCAGCATCCCGACCGCGAGCAGACTGGCCGTGGCGAGTGCGACCGCCGCGACCCAACCCGCCGCCGAGCCGGGCAGCGCCACGCCGAGGGCGAGATTGCCCACGACGGTCACCGCGACCACGGCCGTCAGGGCGACGACGGCGTTGAGCGCGATCTGCGAGACGACGAGGGCCGACGGGCTGAGCGGGGTGGTCCGGAGCCTGCGCAGGATCCCGAGCTCGCGATAGCTCGCGAGGTAGCCCGGCATCACGATCAGCGCCATCGAGGCGATCGCGAACACGCTCAGCGTCGGGACGAAAACGTCGACGGCGGAGAGTCCTCCGAGGTCGTCGGAGACGTCCCGGGCCTCGGGCATGAACGAGATGCCGATCAGGATCACGACCGGCGCGAGTACCCCGAGCAGCGACGTCGTCGGGTCGCGGCGCAGCAGCGTCGCCTCGGTTCTCAGCAGTCTGGTCATCGTGTGGACTCCTCTCGGGTGTCGGTGAGTTCGAGGTAGGCGTCCTCCATCGAGCGACGATCGATCCGCAGCTCGCGGGCCTCGGCGCCCTGCTCGGCGAGGGCGGAGATGACGGTCGCCACGCTGTCGGGCTCGAGCTCGATCGCGAGCTCGCCGGCCTCCGCGCTGACCGCTTCCACGCCGTCGACGCGCTCGAGCGACGCCGGGTCGACCGCGACGCTCGGTCGCAGACGCATCGTCTGTGTGCGCCCACCGCCGCCGAGCTCGGACGGCGGACCCGCCGCGGCGACGCGACCATCGACGATCACGGCGACGCGATCGCACAGCCGCTCGACCTCTTCCATCCCATGACTGACGAGGACGATCGTCGTCCCCGCCTCGCGCGTCTCCTCGATCAGCGCCCAGACGTCGCGGCGCGCCCGCGGGTCGAGTCCCGTCGAGAGCTCGTCGAGGATCGCCACCTCGGGCCTGCCGACGAGCGCGAGAGCGATCGAGAGCCGCTGGCGCTGGCCGCCCGATAGGGCGCTGAAGCGCGTGCGGCGGACCTCACCGAGACCGAGCCGGTCGACGAGATCCATGGTCGCGAGCGGGTCCGGATAGAAGGACGCGTAGAGGTCGATGGCCTCCTCGAGCTTGAGCCGCCCCGGCAGGGCGGAGTCCTGGAGCTGGATCCCGACCCGGCTGCGGAACGCCTGGGTCGCGGCGGCCGGATCCGTTCCGAGCACGGTCGCGGTGCCGCCGTCGCGCCTTCGCAGGCCGACGAGGCATTCGACGGTGGTCGTCTTGCCGGCGCCGTTGGGTCCGAGGATGCCGAAGATCTCGCCGCGCTCGACCTCGAACGAGACGTCGGCCACCGCTGTCTTCTCGCCGTAGCGCTTGCGTAGTCCGCTTGCTTCGATGACTGGCATGCCCAGAGGCTGCCGCCGGCCGCCCGGTCCGCCATCGGCGGGGCGGGCGGATGTGGCGCCCGAACCGCCGACCGGCGCATCAACCGATCGGTTGATGCGAGCGGGGGCTCCTCGTCAACCCCTGCGGGCGCCGCTCATCCGGCCGCGCAGCGCTCGGAGCTCGCGGACGTCGTCGCCCGGATCGTCGATCGCCGGTCGCGGGTCGTCGAGGCGCCTGGCGTCGAGGCGGCGCTCGGTGGCGCCGCCTTCTCCGTCGGGCTCGACCCTGAAGACGTCGGCGCCGTCGACGGCCTGGACCACCTCCGCCGGCTCGCGGCCCCTGAACAGGATCCCGGCCTGGTCGGAGAGCGCGTAGCCAGGCCCGAGGTCGCCTTCGCCGACCGCGCTCAGGTAGGCCGGGCGACGATCCGGGTCGCGTCCGAGGTGAACGCAGGCGCTGCCCGGCAGCAGCCCGAGGCCAGGCGCCGGCCCGGCGTCGCCGCGCGAGCGCGTGATCCCGCCCTCGAACCAGCACATCGCGCCGGCGCTGAGCCCCGCGAGGACGACCCCGCGCCGCCAGGCCCGGGTCAGGATCTCGTCGAGTCCGTGGGCTCGCCAGATCGCGATCAGGTTGACGAGGCTGCCGCCGCCGACGTAGATCAGGTCCTGCGCGAGCAGATGCTCGGCGAGCTCGACCGGTTCGGATTCGAGCCGGAACAGCGACAGGTGCGAGAGCTCGCAGCCCGAGGCGCCGAGCGCCGAGTGGAAGGCACGGATCTGCTCGTCGGGATCGCCGCTGGCGGTCGGGAGCAGGCAGATCCGCGGTCGCTCGGATTCGAGCTGGGCGAGCATGTAGTCGCGAAGCGCCTCGTTGCCGCGCTTGCGCGAGAACTCGTGCCCTCCCATCGCGAGAATCGTGCGTTCGTTCTCGGCGACCGTCTCCGCATCGCCGCCCCCGGACGCCACCTAGGCGGCCGAGAGCCTGCCCGGCAACTCGGCCGCCGGGAGGCTCGCGCTCGCCTCGCCCTCGGTGACGAGCGGCGGGAGCAGCGGGGTCGCGAGCGGATCGCCGAGGAACCGCGTCGCGAGGCGGGTCGTGCGGACCTTGCCCTTCATGCAGTCGAGACGATACGCCCGCGCCTGCGGTCGCGAGGCGACGACCTGCGCGACCTCGGTCCCGGTCCAATGCAATGCGGCGCCGTCGTCGACGGCGTAGCCCGGGGGCATGCCCTCGACGAGCCAGCGGTGGTAGGCCTCGCGGCGCGTCGGCTCGCTCGAGTAGTGGACCGTGTTCGAGTACGGCAGGAATCCGAGCCCACGGATCCGCTCGATCGGGCCGTGGAAGTTCGAGACCCCCTCCTCGAACCAACACAGCGAGCCGGCCGAGAGACCACAGATGAGGATGCCGCGCTCCCATGCCTCGCGCAGGATCTCGTCGATCCCGTGCGCCTTCCAGACGCCGAGCAGGCTCGCGACGCTGCCGCCGCCGACGTAGATCAGGTCCTGGGAGAGCAGGTGCTCACGCGGCTCGGCCGGGCAGCGCTCGCGCCGGAACAGCGACAGGTGCGAGGCCTCGGCGCGCTCGCCCGAGAAGGCGCGGTAGAAGCGGACGATGTAGTGGTCGGCGTCGCCGGAGGCGTGCGGCAGGAAGCAGACGCGCGGGCGCGCCTTGCCGGTCAGGTCGAGCACGAACTCGTCGAGCAGGCGGTTGCCCGGCTCCATCGAGAAGCCGCCGCCGCCGAAGGTGACGATCTGGCGCTGATCCTCCATCGGTCACGGATTGTCCGGCCGTGCGTCGGGATCGTCGTTGTACCGGTGTCCAAAGATCGCCGCCCGCGTACACGACGGCGCGGCGGGCGATCGCCCGAGCCACCGCCCCGGCCGCGAGTAGGTTCGGGGGGTGGGAGCGGCCCTCGGATACGGAGCGCTCGCGGCCTCGTCGCTCGTCATCGGGGCGCTGATCGGCGTCGTCTGGAAGCGGCTCGACGACCGTCGTCTGGCGCCGATCCTCGGCTTCGGGGCGGGTGCGCTGATCAGCGCCGTCTCGTTCGAGCTGTTCGGGGAGGGGATCGATCTCGGCGGCCTGGGCTGGACCGCGGTCGGGCTCGCGATCGGCGCACTCACCTTCTACCTGGCGAACAACCGCGTCTCGCCGGTCGAGGACGCGACCTCGCCGAGCCAGCGTGCGAAGGCCGACGACGACGGCAACTCGCTCGCCCTCGGCGCGTTCCTCGACGGGATCCCGGAGCAACTCGTCCTCGGCATCGGACTCGCGGCCGGCCAGGGCGTCGGCATCAGCCTGCTCGTCGCGATCTTCGTATCGAACCTGCCCGAGGGCGTCGGCTCGGCGGCGCGGATGAGGCGCTCCCGCGGCCGGCGCGGGACGCTCGTCGTGTGGGTCGGCGTCGCCGTGATCTGCACGCTGGCGACGGGCATCGGCTATCTGGTCGCCGACGCCTCCGGCCCCGGGCTGCTGTCGGCGATCAACGGGTTCGCGGCCGGCGCCCTGCTGGTCATGCTCAGCGACTCGATGATCCCCGAGGCGCAGGGAGAGGAGAACCGCAAGGTCGGCCTCTTGGTCGCGCTCGGATTCGCCGTCGCTGCCGCCCTGTCGGCGGCCAACTGACGCGCTAGCCGCGCGCGCTGCCCATGATCCGCAGCATCAGCAGGAAGAGGTTGATGAAGTTGAGGTAGAGCGAGAGCGCGCCGAGGATCGCGCCCTTGCGACCCTCGTCTCCGGAGATCCCCGAGGCTCCCATCGCCTTGATCCGCTGCATGTCGTAGGCGGTCAGGCCGAGGAAGATCACGACGCCGGCGTAGGTCAGGACCCAGTAGAGGGTCGAGCTGGCGAGGAAGAGGTTCACGATCGAGGCGAGCAGGAACCCGATCAGCCCCATGAACATCAGGGCGCCGAGCTTCGTGAGGTCGCGCTTGGTGACGTAGCCGTAGGTCGCCATCGCGGCGAACATCCCCGCGGAGACCCCGAACGCACCGGCGATCGACGCGTCGGTGTAGACCTCGATGATCACCGAGATCGTGAAGCCGTTGAGCGCCGCGAAGGCTGCGAAGGCGAACACGGCGAGCTGCGCCGGCATTCGGTTGAGACCGGCCGACAGCGCGATCACGAGCAGGATCTGGACGCCGAACGCCGCGAAGTAGACGATCGGGTTGTCGCTGAAGAAGCGCAGCATGTCCTGCTGCGAGGCGAAATAGACGGCGACTCCCGCCGTCAGCGCGAGGCCGAGGAACATCCAGCCGAAGACGCGGGTGATGAACGCCTGCTGGGCGAGCTGGACCGACTGGACGGATGCCGCGCCCCGGGTCTCGATCCCATCGGGGAATCCGGCCCCGCCGCCGCTTCTCATCTCCATCGCACTGTCCTCTCCGTCATCGCCGACTCGGCGACTCGTTTCGACGCCCCCGGAGGTACCCCTGCGCGCGGGGTCATGGGCCGTGAAGGACTCGAACCTTCAACCTTGAGATTAAGAGTCTCCTGCTCTGCCAGTTGAGCTAACGGCCCGGGCAGGCCATGCTAGCGATCGCTCAGGGAGCGGCGGACGAGCCCCCGAGGCTGCCGAACGGATTCTCGATCGCGTCCTCGGCCTGCTGGGGAGTGCCCTGTCGTTGCTCGATCTGCCGCTTGATCTTCGGCGCCCGCCGCTTCAGCTGCGCGAGCTGCTTCTGGAGCTGCTGCTTCATCGACCCGTCGGCGAGCTTCGTCGCCTCGCTCGCGGCCGCGATGACCCCGTCGATGTCGTTGTCCTGACCGCGATAGTTGGCGAGCGCGATGTAGCTCTCGGTCGTGGGGCGCGCCTCGGCGATCGCCTGCTGGGTCTTGGCCGCGCCCTCGAAATCGTCGACGGTCACGTAGGCGCCCAGGATCTGGCTCGCCGCGGCCTCGTCGATCCGCTTCGGCTTCAGCTTGAGGTAGCGGTCCCAGGCCGCGAACGCCTGGTCGAACTGGGCCCGAGCTTCGTCGGTCACGCTTGCTCTCTGCGTCTGCGGATCGACGGGCCCGAGGCCCTGCTGACCGATCAGGTAGTGAGCCGTCGCGAGCTTGACGAGCGCCTGCTCGTCACGGGGGTTCTTCGCCAGCGCGGCTTCCGCGTCCTCGATGTCTCCCTCGTAGGCCTCCGTCGACGCATCGCCGCCGTCACCACCGAACAGGCTCGACGGGTCGATGTTGACGTCGCCGCCGATGCCGAAGCCGATGAAGCTGACGGCGAACAGGACGGCGAGGAATCCGAAGACGACCTGGACGACGCGACGGCGCTTGCCGCTGCGGATGTCGAAGAGCATCAGGGCAGCCTAGCCACGGCCGCGTAACGAAGCCTCAAGGTGAACTCAGGCCGTCACGGGCCGCTCACCGCGCTCGGGTTCGGGCAGCTCGCCCCCGTCACCCGGGCCCCGGGGGAGATCGTCGTCGGGGCCGTCGTCGCCCTCGCCCTCGTCCTCGTCCTCGTCGTCGAAGTAGCCGCGCGGCTTGCCGAACCGCAGTGCCATCTGGACGGACAGCTCCCAGAGCACGACGAGCGGGAGCATCGAGATCAGCATCGTCACCGGATCGGTGCCCGGCAGCAGCATCGCCAGGACGGCCATCACGAGGAAGGCGTAGCGGCGGTTCTTTCGCAGCGTCTCGGGCGAGACGATCCCGAGCCGGGTCACCGAAAGGACGCCGATCGGGATCTGGAACAGGATGCCGACCGCGGCGAGGGTGGTGATGACGAACCCGTAGTAGTCGCTCGCGCGGACCTCGATGTTGAACTCGCCGGCGTTGAAGTTGAAGAGGAAGTTCGCGGCCGCGGGGATCACGACGAGGTAGGCGAAGACGACCCCGGCGATGAACAGGAACGGGACGCTGACCAGGAACGGGAGGACGACGCGCTTCTCGCGCGGGCTGAAGGCCGGAAGCAGGAACGCGTAGGCCTGATAGAGCAGGACCGGCAGCGCGAGCAGGATCCCCGAGTAGGCCGAGAGCTTGACCGTGGTGAAGAACGGCTCGGTCGGGCTGAGCGTCGTCGGGCCGGCCGCCTGGAGGTCGGCCGGCAGCGGGCGGTTGGCGAGGTCGAGGAGCAGGTCGTCCTGCCAGAAGCAGATCGCCGTGAGCACCACGACCGCGACGATCGAGATGATGATCCGCGTGCGCAGCTCGTCGAGATGCTCGACGAGCGTCAGCTGATCGTCGTACTGGGCCGCCTGATAGCGGGCCATGCGCTAGTTGCGGTTCTCGACTACCTCGCCGTCGACCGGCTCCGCCGTGGCCTCGTCGCTGCGGGTGCGCCTGATCTCAGGACGGTCGTCGTCCTCGTCATCGTTCGAGTTGCCCGTGATCGAGTCCTTGAACTCCCGCATCCCGTTGCCGAGCGAGCGACCGAGATCGGGGAGCCGCTTCGGACCGAAGATCACGAGGGCGATGATGAGCACGATCGCCAATTCGAGTGGTCCGATATTGGGCATACACCGATCATACGCCGCGCCAGGCGGGCCCGATCACAACAAGATGTAAAGAACGCCGGGCTCTCCGACCCGAAGGGCGCCGCCTCGCGGGTCCCGGCGGCAGGCGCGGCTAGGGCGTCGAGTCCGGATCGCGGCCGAAGTTCAGGTAGAACCGCGACGGCGTGGGCTCGGCCTGCCCCTGGTACTTCGAGCCCACCTCGCCGCTGCCGTACGGCCGTTCGACCGGAGCGTCCATGCGCATGAACGAGATCTGGCCGATCGGCATCCCGGTGTAGATCGTGATCGGGAGGTTGGCGACGTTCGAGAGCTCGAGCGTCAGGTTGCCCTCGAACCCAGCGTCGACGAAGCCGGCGGTCGAGTGGATCAGCAGCCCGAGCCGGCCGAGCGAGGACTTGCCCTCGAGCCGGGCGACGATGTCGTCGGGCAGTCGGACGCGCTCGAGCGTCTGACCGAGGACGAACTCGCCCGGGTGGAGGATGAACGGCTGGTCGCCCTCGACCTCGACGAGCTCGGTCAGGTCCTCCATCGGCTGGCGGACGTCGATGTAGGGGTAGCGGGCGTTGTTGAAGACACGGAAGCGCCCGTCGACCCGCATGTCGACCGACGAGGGCTGGACGAGGCCCGGGTCGTAGGGGTCGAAGACGATCCTCCCGGCATCGACCTCGCGGCGGATCGTCGCGTCGCTCAGGACCATCGCCGCAGTCTATTTCGCGGCGCCGGACGCCCCGCCTGGCCAGACGTCCAGGGTGGCTCAAGCGATCCGGGGCGCGCCGCGATAGGGAGGGCATGGAAGCCCGCGACGCCTTCGGCGACATCCCCACCGAGGCCGGCATGGCGCTCGACGCCCTCGGCCAGGGCACGCTCGACCTCGAGCTCGACGAGTGCCCGTGCTGTCGCTCGCGCTTCGTCCAGCCGCTCGACTGGGCGCCGGTCGAGGACGGACGCTGGCGCGTCGAGCGCCACTGCCCGGAGTGCGAGTGGAGCGGAGTCGGGGTCTACGACCAGGACGTCGTCGATCACTACGACGATGTCCTCGACGCGGGCACTGAGCGTCTCGTGATGGACCTGCGCCTGACCGTCCGGGCGAACATGCTCGAGCGGATGAACGGCTTCATCGAGGCGCTCTACGCCGACCGCATCCTGCCCGAGGACTTCTAGGCGTAGCGCTCGACGACGCCGTCGGCGACGAGCCCGAGCAGCTCGGCGCGCTGCGGGTCGAGCGCGATCGGCTCCAGCGAGCGCTTCGCCGCCGCGACACGCTCGCTCGCCTCGGCCCGGACGTCGGCGAGGACCCCGGTTCGCTCGATCCGCTCGCAGACCGCGAGCGCGCTGCCGGCGTCGAGGGCGCGCAGGTCGACGTCGCCGAGTCCCGGATCGCGCTCACGAGCGGCGATCAGCGGCAGGGTCACCGTGCCGTCGAGCAGGTCCGTGCCGCGCGCCTTGCCGGTTCGCTCCTCGGGGCCGGCGACGTCGAGGACGTCGTCGAGCATCTGGAACGCGAGCCCGATCTCCGCGCCGAAGGCCGCGAGGACGTCGGCCGCGGCGCCGAGCGAGGGGTCGCCGATCGCACACGAGCAGGCGAACAGGCTCGCGGTCTTGAGCCGGCAGCGCTCGAGGTAGCGCTGCCGCGTCACCCCCGGGTCGAAGGCATCGCGGCGTTGCGCGAGCTCGCCCTGGGCGAGCTCGACCGATGCCGCGCTCAGCAGCCTCACCCGCGTCATGTCATCGCCGCCCGCGCCGGGCGGGCAGAGCTCCGCGAAGGCCCGCGAGAGCAGCAGGTCCCCGACCGCCGTCGCCCGCTCGCGCCCGGCGGTCGCGTAGACGGTCGGCGAGCCGCGGCGAAGCGGCGCGTCGTCGAGGACGTCGTCGTGGACGAGGGTCGCGGTGTGGACGAGCTCGACGGCGCTCGCGGCGCGGATCGCGCCCTCGCCGGCCTCCGGTCCCGCGCAGAGCAGGACGAGCATCGGCCGCAGCCGCTTGCCGCCGGCGCTGAGCGTGGCCGCCGCGGCGGTCCCGAGCGCCTCGCCGTGCTCGGTGGCGAGGGTGGCCAGCCGGCGCTCGACGTCGCCGAGTCGGCGGGGCAACCAGGAGCTCGCGGCGTCGAGCACCTGGGTGACGGGAGGTGGGACCTGGGAGGAGCGGCCCGTCACGCGCGGCGACCGGAGTGGATCGCGATGATCCCCCCGGCGAGGACCGTGTAGCGGATGTCGTCCAGCCCTCGGTCCGACATCAGCGCCGCGAGATCGTGCGGCGGCGGAAAGCGGCGCACCGAGTCGGGCAGGTAGGAGTAGGCGTCGCGATCGCCCGCCAGCGTGCCGATCAGCGGCACGAGCCGGTCGAACCACAGCGAGAAGAACGAGGAGAGCGGCGGCCGGGTCGGTGTCGTTATCTCGAGGATCACGACACGGCGGCCGGGCTTCACGACGCGGCGCATCTCGGCCACCCCGGCGCCGAGGTCGGCGAGGTTGCGGACCCCGAAGCCGACCGTGACGGCGTCGAAGCTCGCGTCGTCGTAGGGCAGCGCGAGCGCGTCGGCCCACTCGAAGCGCACCCCGGGCGAGCGCGAGGCCGCCTTCTCGCGCGCGACGTCGAGCATCCGCTCGGAGAAGTCCGACCCGATCACCGAGCCGGACGGCCCGACACGCTCGGCGAGCTCGAACGCCAGGTCGCCCGTGCCGCAGCACACGTCGAGCACCGAGTCGCCTGGACCGACCTCGGCGCGATCGACCGCCTTGGCGCGCCACGCGTGGTGGAGGCCGGCGGTCATCGCGCCGTTCATCAGGTCGTAGACGCCGGCGATGCGATCGAACATCGAGCGCACCTCGCCGTCGAAGCGCTCCGATTCGCGGGAGGGGCGAGCCCCGAGACCCTCAGCGCTCGAGCTCATGACGTCTCACCGGGCCGCGCCGTCAGCGCAACGATGCGAGGAAGTCGACCGCCGCGTTGAACTTCTCGGGCGGCAGGTCGGCGTACGAGGGCATGATCCCCGACGGGTTCTCGAGCGTTCGCGCGATACCCGCGGCCGGGAGCTTCGCGCCGATCTCGGTCAACTCGGGGCCGATCAGGTTGCCGTTCTCGCCGATCTTGTGGCAGCCCAGACAGCCCTGGGATGCGACGACCTCGGCGCCCTCCTGGTACTCCTCGGGCACCGGGATGTCGATCTCGGTCGGCGAGCCCGCCGTCGCTCCCAGGACCGTCAGGTAGGCCATCGCGATGATCACGAGGACTCCGGCCGTGGTCGCGATCGGACGCCGGTCCGGGCGACGCTCCGGGTTGCGGTCGTAGAACGGCAGCAGGAGCAGCAGCACCATGCAGATCGTCGGGATGCCGATCGTCGCGATCGGGACGAGCTCCGGCGGCTTGATGACGCGCAGCAGCTCGAAGAGGAAGAAGAAGTACCACTCGGGTCGCGGCGAGTAGGTGGTGGTCGTCGGATCTGCCTTCGGGCCCTGCTCGGCACCGAGGACGATCGACATGACCGCGATCACCAGGACGACGACGAGCGCCATCACCGAGTCCTTCATGATCGCGTACGGGAAGAAGCCCTTGCCCTTCTTCTTCAAGACCTCGTACTCGCGGAGGTAGGCCTCCTTGTCAGCGGGCTTCATCGACTAGACCCGCTCTTCGCGCAGCGACTTCGGCTTCGTCTCGGCGCGCACCCACGGTGGCGCCGTCGTGCCGAGCTTGACGACGAGGTACAGGTGGGCACCGATCAGAGCGATGATCGCTCCGGGGACGAGCAGCATGTGGATCGCGTAGAAGCGCGACAGCGTCGTCGGGCCGATCTCCGCGCCGGCCCGGAGGAAGTCCGAGAGGTACGGGCCGACGATCGGGCCGGTGCCGTTGATGTTGACGCCGACGATCGTCGCCCAGTAGGAGCGCTGGTCGAACGGCAGCAGGTAGCCCGTGAAGCCCATGACCATGGTCAGGATCAGCAGGACGACGCCGATCACCCAGTTGAGCTCGCGCGGGTACTTGTAGGCGCCGAAGAAGAACGTTCGCGCCATGTGGAGGAAGATCAGGATCGTCATGACCGACGCGCCCCACTTGTGCATCCCGCGGACGAACTCGCCGAGGAAGACGTCGTTGGTCAGGTAGGTGATCGACGCGTAGGCCTCGACCGGCGAGGGCGTGTAGTACATCGCCAGGAACACGCCGGTGATCGCCTGGACGATGAACGCGAACATCGTCGCCGAGCCGAGCGTGTAGAACCAGTTGGTCCCCTTCGGGACCTTGCGGAACAGGACGCCGGTGAGAAACGGCGAGGCGCCAGTGCGCTCGTCGACCCAGCCGACGACGTCGATCGGGGCCTCCTTGAGCTTCTCGACCGCCGGCAGCGGCGTCTTGACGGCGCCGTTGCCGTTCCCGTTCGCATGACCGTTCTTGCCGTTCTGACCGTGCCCGTTCTCGTCGGGGCGCGGAAGCGGCGCGGTGCGCTCGCCCGGTTTGGCGGGCTTGCGCAGCGGAGCGGGGATCAGTGACTCGGGAAACTTCACGGCGCCGGCGGGGTCGAGGGACGCGGCGGATACAGATACTCCCAGATCCCACCCGTGAACTCACCAGGATCGCGCGAGCGCACGGGCTCGAGGTCCGAGGTGACGCTGAAGCGCGGGCCGACCTCGAGCTGATCGCCGTTGACGCGCGTCTGGAAGCGGTCGAGGGGACGGACGGGCGGGCCGCCGACGACCTTGCCCTCGAAGTCGTAGACCCCGCCGTGGCACGGGCAGATGAAGTTGCCCGCGGCCTTGACGAAGCGGACCGGGCAGCCGAGGTGGGCGCAGCGGTTGGAGACCGCGACGTACTCGTCGGCGCTCTCGCCGTCGAAGATCTCCGGGTTCCCCTGGCGGACGTAGACGGTCTGCTTGCCAGCCTCGCCGATCCCGTCGACCTCGGTGATCACGGTCTGGGTGTAGGTGTCGGGGCCGTAGTCCTCGAGCGGGCCGACCGACTGCCAGCGCTCCTCGGGGGTCTCGAAGATCGGCGCCGCGGAGAAACCGAGGACGGCGAGTCCGGGAATCGCGATCGCGAGTCCGCCGAGCGCCTGGCCGCCGAGCGCGAAGACCTTGCGACGGGTCATCGACTCGCCCTCGAAGTAGCCGGGCGGGTTGGCGGGCGGAAGCGTGTCCGCGCCGTCGGCTGGGGTGTTCTTGTCTGCCTCTGCCAAGGGTGTGGGTGAAGTTCAGGTGCTGCGAGGAGGTGGGCCCTAGGCGTGGACGCCGCCTTCGTCGCTTTGCTCGTCGAAGTGTATTGCCTCAGCGACCTCGGCTAAAGGCAAGCGCAACGCGAGGTCCTCGGCGAACCTCCTCGCCGCGCCCTCCGCGAGCGCTCGGACGCCGTCGCCCGAGGCCGCCGAGCGGATCGCCCGCTTGGCCTCGGCGTGGGAATCCGAGCCGCCCGAACCCATCGCGAGCGCCGAGGCGATCCAGAAGGCGTCGATCGCCGGGCGTCCGGCCACCTCGGCCTCGAGCATGGCGGAGATGCTGATCAGATCGGCGAGCTCGGCGACCGCCAGCGGATCGCCGATCGCCGCCAGCCGTCCGAGGCCGAGCGCGTAGAGGTAGTCGCCGGCGAGCAGCGCGAGGTCGGGGTCGACCCCCGCGAAGATCCGCGGCCGGCCGTAATGGAGCAGATAGCCCTCGCGCACCGCCTCGATGACGAACGCATAACCGGCGGGATCGGCCGCCGCGCGCTCACCGGCGGCCGCGAGCGCGCCGAGCGGCGAGTCGGCCCCACTGGGCAGCAGGTGCGGTGCGAGCAGGCTCTCCTCGCCGGCGATGAGGTCGCCGAGCTCGGCGAGGGCCGCCGCGCCGAGCGAGGTTTCGCGGGCGGGCCGGGCGTCCACCGGATCGGTCCTCTAACCGAGCGCCTCGGCGAACGCCTCGGAGGCGGCGTCGACGGTGCGCTCGATCGCGGCCTCGTCGTGGGCGAGCGAGACGAACCAGGCCTCGAACTGCGACGGCGGCGGATAGATGCCCCGGGCGAGCAGCGCGCGGGCGAAGCGACCGTAGGCGTCGAGGTCCGAGGCGGCGGCGGTCGCGAAGTCGTTCGGCGCCGACGGGTTGAAGAACGGAGTCACGAGGCCCGGCACCGAGACGACCGAGACGTCGCGGTCGCCCGCCGCGTCACGCAGCCCGCCGGCGAGCATCCACGTCAGCTCGGAGATCCGCCGGTAGGCGTCGGCGTCGAGCTCGGCGAGCGTCGCGAGACCGGCGGCGGTGGCGAGCGGGTTACCCGACAGCGTGCCCGCCTGGTAGACGTCGCCGGAGGGCGAGACCCGGCCCATCAGCTCGCGCGAAGCACCGTAGGCGGCGAGCGGCAGGCCGCCGCCGACGACCTTGCCCATGACGGTCAGGTCGGGCATGACGCCGTACATCTCCTGGGCACCGCCGCGTCCGACCCGGAAGCCCGTGATCACCTCGTCGAAGACGAGCAGGGCGCCGGTCCGGTCGGCCTCGGCGCGCAAGTGCTCGAGGAAGCCGTCCGCGGGCGGGACGAGTCCCATGTTCGCGGCGATCGGCTCGGCGAGGATCGCCGCGACCGGCGTCGCCTCGAGCGCCTCGGTGAGCGCGGCGGGGTCGTTCCACGGCACCACGATCGTGTCCTCGGCGGCGCTCGCCGTGACCCCCGGCGAGGCGGGGATCCCCTGCGTGGCGAGCCCGGACCCGGCTTCGGCCAGCAGGCCGTCGACATGGCCGTGGTAGGCGCCGGCGAACTTCAGCACCGGGTCGCGGCCGGTGGCCGCCCGCGCGAGGCGCACGGCGCTCATCGCCGCCTCGGTGCCCGAGTTCACGAGCCGCACCATCTCGACCGACGGCAGGCGGTCGGCGATCTCGGCCGCAAGCTCGACCTCCGCCTCCGTCGGGGCCCCGAAGCTGGTCCCGTCGGCGGCGGCGTCGGTGACCGCGCCGATCACCGAGGGATGGGCGTGGCCGAGGATCAGCGGGCCCCACGAGCAGACCCAGTCGATGTAGCGATGGCCGTCGACGTCGATCAGCTCGAAGCCCATGCCGCGCTCGACGAAGATCGGGTGCGAGCGGCCGATCGACCGCATCGCGCGGACCGGCGAGGAGACGCCGCCGGGCATCAGGCCGGCGGCGCGGTGGTAGATCGACTCGGACCGGCGCGTGTCCGGCTCGGAGGCGGTGTCGCTCATCGCGAGGACCCTCTCAGCGCCCGGCCAGGTGGCCGTGCTCGCGCTCCCACTCGGCGTAGTCCGGCGTGAAATAGCGCAGGCGGATCTTCTTGAACTCGGTCGAGCTGTAGAGGACGGCGCGGTCGGCCCCGTGCAGGCCGTGCTCGTCGGCGATCGAGTCGAGGATCGCGTCGCACTCCTCCTTCGAGCGCCCGTGGGCCATCGTGAACACCGAGTAGGGCCAGTCCGCATACGTCGGGCGCTCGTAGCAATGCGAGATCCCGCGGACGACCGACATCCGAGCTCCGACGTCGGGGACGCGATCCGGCGGCACGCGCCAGACGCCCATCCCGTTGGCCGAGAAGCCGGCGCGGCGGTGGAAGAGGATCGCCGCCACGCGGCGCAGCAGCTTGCGGTCGACCATGCCCTCGAGATGGGCGAGAAGCTCGGGCGTCGAGAGCCCGACCTCCGCGGCCGCCTCGTCGTAGGGGCGCTCGACCGCCGCCATCGGGCCCTGGAGGGCGCGGATCACGGCGATGTCGAAGCTGTCGTAGGGGACGGGCTCGATCTCGCGCGCGGGGATCGCCTCGACGCGCTTGGCGAGCTCGTCGGTGCCGCCCTCCATCTCGAGGTTCATGTTGATCTTGAACAGCCGTAGCGTCGGCAGCTGGCGGATCGACTCGGCGCCGGTCAGCGCCTGGATCGCGTCGATCGTGCCCTGGAGACCGAGCTCGGAGTCCGGCGGCGTCGCGAGCGTGAACCAGAGGTTGAACTCGTGCGAGCGCAGGTAGTTGTGCGAGACGCCGGGGTGGGAGTTGATCAGCCGCGCCGCGGGGTGCGGGTTGTCGGGATCGACCTTCGCGGCGACGAGCATCGACGAGTAGCCGAGCGCGCGGGTGTCGAAGATCGGGGTGATCTCGCGGATGATCCGGCCGTCGAGCAGGCGCTGGGTGCGGGTGAGGACGTCGTCGAGCTCGAGCCCCGCCTTCTCGGCGATCGCGTCGTAGGGCCGCTCGGCGAGCGGGAACTCGGACTGCAGGAGGTTGGCGAGCCGCTTGTCGTGCTCGTCCATCGGGATCGCCGAGCCACCCTTTCGCGAGCGCAGCTTCGGCTGCGCGAGCTTGGCGCGCGGCGTGTCGGCGTGGGTCGGGGCCGCGGGCGCCTCGGGCGCGGCGGTCTCGGTCTCCGAGGTCGGCGTCATCCGAGCCATCCGGCGGCCTCCTTCGCGTAGTAGGTGAAGATCAGATCGGCGCCGGCGCGACGGATCGACGTCAGCGTCTCGAGCGCGACGGTGCGCTCGTCGAGCCAGCCGTTCTGCGCCGCGGCCTTGAGCATCGAGTACTCGCCGGAGACGTGGTAGGCGGTGATCGGGAGGTCGAAGCGCTCGCGGGCGGCCGCGATCAGATCGAGGTAGGCGACGGCCGGCTTGACCATCACCATGTCGGCGCCCTCCTCGACGTCGAGCGCGATCTCGCGCATCGCCTCGCGCGAGTTGGCGGGGTCCATCTGGTAGCCGCGGCGATCGCCGAACCCGGGCGCCGCGTCGGCGGCCTCGCGGAACGGGCCGTAGAAGCCGGAGGCGAACTTCGCCGAGTAGGCCATGATCGCGGTCTGCGGATGGCCCTCCTCGTCGAGCTGGTGGCGGACCTGTCCGATCCGGCCGTCCATCATGTCGCTCGGGGCGACGACGTCGGCGCCGGCCTCGGCGTGCGAGATCGCGGTCTTCGCGATCAGCTCGACGGTGATGTCGTTGTCGACCTCGCCGTCGCGGACGAAGCCGCAGTGGCCGTGCGAGGTGTACTCGCACAGACAGACGTCGGTGAAGATCACGAGCTCCGGGTGGGCCTCGCGCAGCGCGCGGACGGCCATCTGGACGATGCCCTCGTCGTCGTAGGCGCCCGAGCCGTACTCGTCCTTCGCGCTCGGCAGCCCGAAGAGGATCACCCCGGGCACGCCGGCGGCCTGCAGCTCACCGGCCTCGTCGACGAGCTCGTTGATCGACAGCCGCTCGACCCCCGGCATCGATTCGACCGGCTCGCGGACCCCCTCTCCGGGCATGACGAACAGCGGCTGGACCAGCTGGCGCGGCGAGAGGTCCGTCTCTCTGACCATCTCGCGAATCGCTGAGGTCCGCCGCATACGCCGCATGCGCGTGGCGGGAAAAGTCACGCGCTTCAGTCTAGGCGGCGGCCCGTCCCGGGCGGTCCCGTGAGGCCCGGGCGATACGCGGCGGGGCTCAGCCCTTCTCGTAGCGCGAGTCGATCGGCATCGTCGCGATGAGCAGCGGCGAGGGGGTCTCGGGCTCGTCCTGGTCGCAGACGAAGGTGAACTCGATCACCCCGGTGTCGACCGCGGCGTGGACGCCCTCGACCTTCCACCTCTTGTCGATCGTCCGCATCCGCCGGACCTCGCCGGAGCCGTCGATCGTCCCGACGACCGACCCCAGGATGTCGTCCTCGCCCTCCGCGGAGGCGGTGAAGACGACGAGCTGGTCGAACAGCGGCGTAGCGTCGGAGAACGACAGCTCGACCCCGCCGAGCTCGCCCAGCTCGTAGGTGCGAAGCGCGTCGAGCTCGTCGGCGTCGATCTCCTCGTCACCGCGCAGCGAGTGGGCGAGGTCGGACATCCGCAGCTCCGCGACGGCGTTCTTGCCGCCCTCGTCGTTGCCGCGGTTGAACAGCCAGAGGTGGTCGCCGAACACGGCGGCGCCCTCGATGTTGATCGCGCCGAGCTCCTTGCGCAGCAGCTCGTACATCGGGTTGAGGTCGATCACGGTCGACTCGCCCTCGAGCGAGCCGTCGGCCGCGAACGGCCAGAAGAACCCACGGTCGCGCTTGCGGTCGTCGTTGGAACCCGAGCCGACGCCGAGGAGGCCGCCGTAGGCGCCGCCGTCGAACGGCGGCAGCGCGGTCAGCGCCTCGAGGTCGGGCTTGTCCTTCCAGGGGGCGTCCGGGTCGATGTCGCCCGGTAGCGCGCGCTCGAGCTTGCCGGGCTCGTCCCCGGACAGCCGGAAGATCCCGAGGTCGAGCTCGTCGTCGCCGATCACGTAGGCGAAGTCGCCGCGGCGGACGATGCCCGACGCCGAGGCCATGTGCGGCGGGCGCTCGGAGTCCTCGGGACGATCGACGGTCAGGTCGCGGAGGTTGTGGAGCTCGAGCGGCGGCAGCTCCTCGGGCTCGCAGCGGTGCGGGTCTTGTGACGAGCTGGTCTCGGACATGACCTGGTCGATACCCCGCACCGCGTCGGCTATCCAATCCTCGCTAGCCGAAGCGCCGCAGTCCGACGCGCGCGAGAGCTCCGTATACGACGATCAGCGCGGCCAGATTGACGACTGGGCCGGCGAGGCTCCCCGACCCGTCGAGCGCGACGGAGACGGCGTCGAGGGTCGCGTCGAACGGAAAGCCGGCGCGGACGATCTCGATCGCCTTGTAGACCCCGGCGCCGACGGTGCCCGATGGAACGAGCGACAGGAACGCGATCGGCAGCGAGACCATGAACGCGAGCAGCGAGGAGGCGCGCACGTCCCGGGCGAGCGCGCCCAGTGCGGCCCCGAAGGCGGCGAACGCGGCGCCGCCGAGCAGGACCGCGGCGACGATCGCGGGCAGGTTCGCGAGCTCGATCGCGACGAAGGCCGACAGCCCCCCCAGCATCAGCCCGGTCACGAGCACGGAGGCGACGACGCCCAGTGCGATCTTCTCGGCCAACAGCAGCCCGGGCGGAAGCAGTCCGCGAGCCAGCCGGGCGTAGGCGTTCTCCTCGCGTTCGAGCGCCAGCGAGCCGGCGACGAGGAGCACGGTCACGAACATCAGCGTGATCGTCGCCGCGACGCCGATCGCGAACGAGTCGAGGCTCGTCGCCCCGCCGTTGACGACCTCGGTGTCGACGGTGATCGGCTCGGCGATCGCGCCGAGCAGCGGCAGCGCGAAGTCGAGGTTCTCGGCCGCGAGCTCGGCGAACCTGATCACGCGGTCGAGCGCCTCGCCCTCTTCGCTCGAGGGCGGCAGGTCGGCCCGGACCTCGTTCAGGATCTCGGCGGCGTTGTCGAGCCCGAGGATGTCGACCTCCCCGCCGAGCAGCGGAAGGCTGAACTGCCCGCCGCTGACGATCAGGTCGAGGTAGTTGCCCGCCTGCTCGGAGATCGCCTGCGAGAGGATCAGGTTCGCCTCGGTGACGAGGCCGCGTATGCGGTCGTTGACGAGTTGGGCCTTGATCGGATCCTCTTCGTTGACGAGCACCTCGACCGTCGGCTGGGTCGGGTTGAGCCCGCCGAGCGATCGCAGCTGATCGACGAAGTCCTCGGGAAGGATCAGCGCCGCGATGACCTCGCCGTCGGCGACGAGCCGGCGAGCCTCGTCGGTCGAGGCGGCATCGACGCACTCGATCCGCGAGCAGAGCTCGGCCCGGGTCGACTCCTTGTCGAACTCGGTGCCGCCGACGCTCGCCTCCTGCGAAGCCGGGATCTCGTTGACGAACGCGACGCGCGGCTTGTCCGGCCCGCGCGAGAGCGCGAAGCCGATCAGCACTGCGATCAGGATCGGATAGATCACGAGCAGCGCCGTCGTCAGCGGCGAGCGCCGCAACAGCCGCAGGTCCTTGCCGAGGACCCAGCCGGCCGCCCGGGCCCCGCCCCTCAGCCCGCCCATCCTCAGTGGCCCCGCTCGTGGAGGAAGGCGACGAACGCCGCTTCGAAGTCCGACCCGTGGCTGTCGGGAACCGCCGCGCGCAGCTCGGCCTGGGAGCCGTCGAAGACTCGCTCGCCGTCGGCGATGACCAGCAGGCGGTCGCCGTAGCGCTCGGCCTCCTGGATGTAGTGCGTCGAGAAGATGACGCTCGTCCCGCCCTCGCTCAGGGCGAGCACGAACTGCCACAGGCGCTCGCGCTGGCGCGGGTCGAGGCCCGAGGACGGCTCGTCGAGCAGCAGCACCGCGGGCCTCGCGAGCAGGCCGATCGCGATGTTGACGCGCTGCTGGTTGCCGCCCGAGAGCGTTCCGACCTGATCGTCGCGGCGACCCTGGAGCGCGGTCTGCTCGAGCATCTCGGCGACCGTCGCGTCGACGTCCTCGATGCCCTCGAGGCGGGCGAACAGGCGCAGGTTCTCGGCGACGGTCAGCCGACGGTAGAGCGCGGCCTGCTGCGGCACCCAACCGATCTCCTGGCGGGTGCGAGAGAGCGAGCCCGAGTCCGGGCGGCGGATCCCGGCGAGGATCGACAGCAGCGTCGTCTTGCCGGCGCCGTTCGGCCCGATGATCGCCAGCAGCTCACCCGCGCGAGCCTCGAAGGAGACGCCGCGTAGCGCCTCGTGCGAGCCGAAGCTCTTTCGCAGCTCGCGAGCCTCGATCACGACCTCGCCCGCGGTCCGCTGCGGCCTCTGCTCGGCGGGCTCGGTCATCCGCGGGCACGCTAGAGACTCCGGGCGCGCGGCGGGGGACCGGCGAGCGCGACCCGTGAGGGGCCGCGCCCCGCCGGTCCGGCGCTCAGCGGTAGAAGCGGATCCGCCCGCTCTCGGCGTCGACCGAGGCGAACGGCTTCGCGCGCTCGGCGCAGAAGATGTTCGCCGAGCCATCCGAGTAGGCGCGGAACTCGACCGCGCAGCGCTTCGTGTAGGGCGGGGCCGGTGTGCCGCGCGTGGCCTCACCGCGCTCACCGGCCGCGAGCGCGGTGCCCGCGCCCGCGATCGCGGCGGCAATCGCGAGGCCGCCGATCGCCGCGCGTGCCCGCCTCGGGGTGCTCCGTGGGTCCATGGGTCCTCTTCTCTTCTCGGGTTGCGCCTGCGAGCCCCACAACCCCGGCATGCCGGCTCCCGCCCCCGCGAGTAGCCTCGGCGCCGTGAAGGTCCTGTTCATCGGCGACGTCGTCGGCCGTCCGGGCCGGGACGGCTTCGCCGCCGCGATGCCGCGCCTGCGCGCGCGCCTCGAGCCGGACCTGGTGATCGTCAACGGCGAGAACTCGGCCGGCGGGATCGGGATCACCCGAGCCACCGCGGAGGACCTGTTCGACGCCGGCGCCGACGTGATCACGAACGGCAACCACACGTATCGCCACCGCGAGGTCTACGCCTACCTCGACGACCACGACCGCGTCATCCGCCCGGCCAACTTCCGCACCTCCAACCCCGGCCGCGGACACTGCGTGGTCGAGGCCCGTGGCGTGCGGGTGGGCGTGCTCAACCTGATCGGCGACGTCGGCCTCGACGCCGCGCGGCCACCGTTCCTCGAGGCGGACTCACGGCTCGACCGGCTCGAGCGCGAGGGCGCCGAGGCGGTGATCGTCGACTTCCACGCCGAGGTGACGAGCGAGAAGGTCGCGATGGGCTGGTACCTCGACGGGCGGGTCGGCGCCGTTCTCGGCACCCACACCCACGTCCCGACCGCCGACGGCCGGATCCTGCCGGGCGGCACCGCGTTCATCTCCGACGTCGGCATGACAGCGGCGCGGACCAGCGTGCTCGGCGTGAAGCCGGACGGGCCGATCGAGCGCTTTCGCACCGGGATGCCGGTCCGCTTCGAGACCGCCGACGAGGACGTCTGGATCAACGGCGCCCTGGTCGAACTGGGCGCCGACGGGCTGGCGGTGCGCTTCGAGCAGGTGCTCGAGCCGGCCGCCGGCTGAGCTCAGCCCTCGAGCAGCGCCTTCAGGTTCTTGAGCGACTTGCGCGCCGCGCGGCCGGCCGGCGGGCCGCCGACGAGGCTCGCCGCGACGTTCAGCTTGCCGCCGGGCGGGTGGAACTCGTTGATGTAGTCGAAGCGGGTCCCGTCGCCCGACTCCTCGAAGCGATAGGTCACCTTCGCAGTCGAGCGCGCCGGGCCCTTCGCGGTCCAATCGGCGAGGTTCGGCTCGTCGGCCGACTCGAGGTGCCAGGTGATCTTGAACTTCTGTCCCGCGACCTTGAGGCGCTGGGTGAACTCGTCGCCCGGCCCGACCTCGCTCGAGGGCGGATCGATGAGGTCCTCGTGGGCGCTGACCCAGTCACCGAGCCTCGACGGGTCCATGACGACGTCCCACACGGCCTGCGGCGAGGCGTCGATCTCGATCGATTCGCGAACGGTTCCCATCGCCGGGACGCTACTCAGCCGCGCTCGTCGGCTTCGATCGCGCGTTGGAGCGCGACGGCGAGCGGCTCCGGCCTGACGGGGTAGCGCCGTGCCGGCGCCGGGTCCTCGACGACGGTGCGAATCGGGAGGCTGAGGATCAGCTCGGCGGCGACGGCCGGGTCGCCCTTGGTGAGCGAACGGGCGGCGGCGCTCATCACCTCCGGGGTCACGAGCGGCGCCGGCACCCGGCGCGGGGGGCGACGGCCGAGCGCCCGCGCCGTGGCGTCGAGCATGTCGAGGTGCTCGATCACATCCGGCCCGCCGAGCTCGACCTCACCGGCGACACCGATCTCGGGGTCGACGGCGAGCCTGAGGTAGGCGACGAGGTCGCGGATCCCGATCGGCTGACTCTCCGTGTGCAGCCAGCCCGCGTCCGGGACGGCGACGAGGCGCTCGATCGCGCTCCGCACGAGCACGTATGAGTCGCTGCCCGAGCCGATCGCCATCCCGGCGCGCATGTAGACGAGCGGTGGTCCGCTCTCCTCGAGCGCGAGCGCCGTCGCATGGCGGCTCGACAGATGCGGCGAGGAGGGATCCGATCCGAGGCCACCGAGGTAGATCACACGCTCGACGCCGGCCTTCTTCGCCGCCTCGGCGAAGCGCCGCGCGGCGGCGACCTCGGCATGCTCGTATCCGTCGGCCCCGGCGCCGCCCGAGGAGCCCATCAGGTGGACGAGGAAATAGGCGACCTCGATGTCCCCGAGCGCGGGCCCGAGATCGCCGCCTCCCGTCAGATCGCCGCGGGTCAGCTCGGCACCCTGCGAGGCGAGGGCACGGGCGCGATCGGAATCCGGATCGCGGACGAGACAACGGACCTCGTGGCCATCGGACAGCAACGCCGGGACGAGATTGCGCCCGACGAAGCCGGTCGCGCCTGTGACGAGGATGCGCATCGAGTGCTCCCGGTTCCCGGATTCGCGGCCGGTGAAAACGAGCGGCCGCGGGTAGATTCGCCGGACGATGGCCGACGACGGACCCGACCCGCGGCTCGGCGACCGATTCGCCGATGCGCTCGCCCTGACCTCCGAGCTCCACCGCGGTCAGGCGCGCAAGACGGCTCGGGGCGAGGGACCGGGCGTCTCCTACCTGGGTCACCTGCTCGGCGTGACCTCGATCGTGATCGACGCGGGCGGCAGCGAGGACCAGGCGATCGCCGCGCTGCTCCACGACGCCGCAGAGGACCAGGGCGGTGAATCGGTCCTGAAGCGGATCGAGGAGCGCTTCGGACCCACGGTGGAGGGCATCGTCCGCGATTGCTCGGACTGGCTCGGCGACGGCGAGAAGCCGGCCTGGCTCGAGCGCAAGAAGCGCTACCTCGAGCACCTCGAGGACCCCGATGCCGTCGGTGAGGATTCGCTGCTCGTGTCGCTGGCCGACAAGCTCTACAACGCCCGTGCGATCGAGCTCGACCGGCGGCGCGACGGCGAAGCCGTCTGGGATCGCTTCAACGCCGACCGCGACTCGGTGCTCTGGTACTACCGCAGCCTCGCCGACGTGTTCGCGCGGCGGCGGCCCGGGCCGCTGACCGATGAGCTCGCCCTGGTCGTCGACGCGCTCGAAGCCGAGCCGGCGGCGACCTCCTGAACGATCCCTCGACGCTCGGGATCGACCTCGCGGCCGAGCCCGCAGGGACGGCGGCCTGCGTCATGTCGTGGCGCGGCGGCCGTCCGGCCGTCGAACACCTGATCGTCGGCTGCAACGACGCGGAGCTCGTCGCGCTCGCGCGCGGTCGGCGGAAGGTCGGCATCGACGCGCCGCTCGGCTGGCCGCTCGAGCTCCACGAGGCGCTGGCCGACCACGCGGCGGGACGGGCCTGGAGCCGGCCGACGTCGACCCGGGCCGATCGCAACCGCCTGGCGATGCGCAACACGGACTTCGAGGTGCAGCGCCGGACGGGCAGGAAGCCGCTGATGGTCGGCGCGGACTGGATCGCCCTCGTCGCGTTCCGGGCGGCCGCCCTGTGCCGGCGACTCGGCGAGGAGACCGGCCGAGACATCGATCGCTCGGGCATGCGCGGGCTCGTCTGCGAGACCTACCCGGCCGGCCTCCTCCATCTGTCGGGCGAGCACCCGGGCGGCTACGGCCACGCCGTCGCCGCCGGTGCGCGTCGCGAACGCCGCGAACTTATCCTCGGGGCGCTCGAACGCCGCGAGGGACTCGTGGTCGGCGCGGCCGGACGCGAAGAGGTGGTCGCGGCCGACCGCTCGGACCGACTCGATGCCGTGATCTGCGCGCTGCTCGCCGGGATGGTCGCCGAGGGCCGGACCGTGGGGCCACCGGACGAACTGGCCGCTGCGGCCGAGGTCGAGGGCTGGATCCACCTACCCCGCGATGCCGGCTGAGCGCGGGGCTGGCACGGGGTCGGCGGGCGGCTCGTCGGAACCGGCGATCTGACCGGCAGGGTCGGCGGACGCCTCGGGCTCGGGCTCATCGTGGGAGATCGCGGCGAAGATGCCGACGAGGAACCACGGGATGTAGAGGTAGAACCAGTGATCGAGGGCCACCTGGCTCGTGATCAGGACCGCTGCCGACAACGCGGCGACACGGCGGGCCGAGCGGCGGCGCGGTACGAACGCGACGAGGACAGCGATCGCGACGGCGGCGGCCTGGACGACGTGCTGGACCGGAGCCAGCGACGGCGTCAGGCCCCAGATGCTGAACGGGCTCTCGCGATCGAGCTGCGTCGCGATCGCGCGCTCGTAGAAAGTCCCGAGACCCTCGCCGATCGCCGGGATGAGGAGCAGCCCACCGACGACGGCGCCGAACGCGACGCTGAACATCACGGGCTCCGGCCAGCCGCCGCGGCGCAGCGGGCGAAGCGGCCGCAGCCGGTCGAGGAGCCCACGCTCGCCGACCGCGAACAGCGGCGCCAGGGGCAGCGGTGCGAACTTGACCATCGTCGCGAGGCCGAGGAACGCGCCGCGACCGGCCGGAGAGGCGAATGCGGCGAGCGTCCAGGCGAGCGCCGCGGCGACGAGAGCGTCGTTGGAGTTCGACTGCAACGCGTACATCGAGTACGGGTAGGCCGCCCAGGCGAAGGCCATGATCACGCCGATCCGCGTGCCGCGAGCTCGGTCTGCCTCGTGCTCCTCGGCGCTGCGCCTCACGCCCGGCGGGCCCCGGCGGCGCGCCCCCAGCGCCCTGCCGGCGAAGAACAGGCCGAGCAGCGCGAGCAGGTCGAACCCGATCGCGGCCGCGTGCGCCGAGGGCAGTGAGTCCCACTCGCCGCTCCACGGCAGCGCGAGCTCGAATGGGACGTAGAAGAGGTAGTTGGCGGGACCGTAGGTGTCGCCGAACCCGTTCTCGTCCGGGTAGCTCCCCTCGCCCCAGATCCGTTCGCCGTGGGTGATCTTGTCGGCGCCGATCGTGCCCGCGTAGCCGACATCGATCACGCCCGAGTCGACGACGTTGAAGGCCAGCCGGAAGCCGACGAGGAACAGGATCGCGATCGCGAGCGCGGTCGTCGACACCCATGGCCTCAGGCCGGTCGTCCGGCCGCGGAAACCGATCCACAGCATCCGCGCCAGCAGATAGAGCAGCGGGGGATAGGCGAGCGGGACGCTGAGGTCGATCCGGCCCTCGTTGAAGAAGAAGTTCGAGACCCCGAAGGAGAGCAGGACGAGCAGGTCGAGGTGGGCGATCCGAAACGGGCGCCGTGGGTCGAAGAGGGCGAAGAAGAAGGCGAGCGCGAGCGGGATCCAGACGTAGGGCGCGTTCAGCTTGTGGCCGAACTGCTCGTCGTAGCCGCGGGCCATGCGCCAGGCGACCTGATAACCGTCCCATGCTTCCCGGACCTCGCCCGAAACCGCGTCGAGCGTCACCTGGGCGACCTCCTCGTCGCCGTCGAAGAAACCGACCTCCCAGGCGATGTTGGCCGCGACCCGGGGTTGCGCGACGAGCTCTCCGCGCTCGGCCGCCTGCTCGCGGACGACGTCGACGCTGTCGGCGATCCGCACGGCCCGCCGACCCGATACCTGGTAGGTCTCGGGCGTCTGCGGGATGTCGGCCGAGGGGACCGACGGCGGCGCCGGCGCGTCGGTCTGAGCGAGTGCCGCGGCGGGCGAGGCGAGGACCGCGGCGGCGAGGACGACGAGCATCGTCGCCAGCCGGCGTGCAGCTTCGAGCCGCGGGAGCATCGGGCGGACGCTAGCCATCGGTCGACGCCGGGCTAGCCGTGCTTCGGCGCGAAAGTCCACAGGCGGTTGCCGAGGAAGTTGACCGGCAGCGCCAGTGCGACGGCCGCCGCCTGCGACGGGATCTCCGGCAACCCCGCGAGATCGACCATCAGGCCGAGCGCGGCGAGGTTGACCGCCAGCCCGGCGAGGCTGACCGCGAGGAATCGCGGCGCCTGCTCGCCGGGACGGCCGGTGGCGGCGGCGGCGCGAAAGGTCCAGAGCCGGTTCCAGGTGAAGTTGTTGCTCACGGCCACCAGGAAGGCGATCACCGAGGCGACGAAGTGGTTCAGGCCGCCGAGGCCGAAAGCGAGGCTGAACACCGCGAGGTTGACCACGTAGCCCGACCCGCCGACCGCCATGAACCGGACGATCTGCGCCTGATTGGCACGAACCCCGAGTGCCGCCGCGACGCGTCGGGTCAGCGAGCCTTCACCTGCACCTGTCGCCGCGCGGGTCTCGGGGCCGGTGCCGCTCGCCCGGCCGGGACTCACCGCAGCGTCCGCAGGCCTTCGTACTTGCGCTGACCGCGGCGGCGGCGGGCGATCGCGAGCCACACCAGCGCGATCAGCGCGACGAGCGCGAACGGGGGTACGAAATAGGAGAGCGCACCGACGAGCAGGGCCGCGCCGGCGATCATCGCCGAGACGACCCCGGCGTCCGCCCCCGAACGCGAGCCGGCGCCGGCGGCGACCTCGCGCCCGACGTAGAAGCCGAGTGCGGCGGCGAGCGCTCCGATCGGCCAGCCGGGCCAGGCGGGATGGTCCTCGGTCGTCAGCATCAAGCCGTCGAGGGCGGCGCCGGCGACGATCGCGATCACGAGCAGCACGGTTCCGGCGGTGCCGCGACGACCCGGAGCGCCGAGCGCCATCCCCGCGGCGAGCGCGAGGCCGAGTCCCTGAAAGCCGGCGAAGAGTAGGTCCATGGACCCCGGCAGGCTAGAGGCTCGGAGACGCTTCCACCTGACGGCGGGGGCTTCGCCGTCGAACCTCGAGCCGGAAGACCCCGGGGGATGTCAGGCTGACCGCATGCTCGCCGGCAAGAAGCTCCTGATCACGGGCGTCCTGACGCCGGCGTCGATCGGCTACGCCGTCGCCGAGCGTGCGATCGACTCCGGCGCCGAGGTCGTGCTGAGCGGCTTCGGGCGTGGACTGCGGATCACGCAGCGAGTGGCGAAGCGGCTGCCGGGTGAGCCCGACGTCCTCGAGCTCGACGTCAACGACGCCGAGCAGATCGAGGCGGTACGCGCGGCGCTCGACGAGCGCTGGGGCAGCCTCGACGGGGTCCTGCATGCGATCGCCTTCGCGCCGCCGGAGGCGCTCGGTGGCAACTTCATGCACACGACGCCCGAGGAGGCGACCGTCGCCTTCCAGACCAGCGCCTTCTCGCTCAAAGCGCTCGCCGGCGGGCTCGCGGACCTGCTCGAGCGCTCGGGCTCGGGCTCGGTCGTCGGTCTCGACTTCGACGCCACCGTCGCCTGGCCGGTCTACGACTGGATGGGGGTCGCGAAGGCGGCGCTCGAGTCCGTCTCGCGCTACGTGGCCCGCGATCTCGGGCCGCGCGGGATCCGCTGCAACCTCGTCTCTGCGGGCCCGCTCTCGACGACGGCCGCGCGAGGGATCTCGGGCTTCTCGCAGCTCTCGGAGATCTGGCAGACGGGGGCGCCGCTCGGCTGGGACCCGAAGGACTCGGGACCGGTCGCCGACGCGACCGCGTTCCTGCTCTCCGATGCCTCGCGCGCGATCAGCGGCGAGATCCTCCACGTCGACGGTGGCTTCCACGCGATGGGAGCGCCGATTAGGAGCGAGGGGGCGAGTAGCTAGGCGCTCGCGCCGGAGCAGCCAGGCCTTCGGAGCTTCTGTCGCGCCAGCCCAATGCACGTCGCTGAAGCCGGTGATCGGTTCCGTTCACGTACCAAGGCCCACTCTTGGATCTCGCCATGTTCCGCGAGCTCGGCACAGATTCGGTCTCTCTCCGGCCTCGTCTCGTAGATCACCGACAGAAGCAGATCGTTTCCGCGCTCGAAGGCAGCTACTTCCGTGACGCCGACCACGCGCCCCACATTCTCAACGAGCAAGGCATGAGCATCCGGCGTTGAGAGACGAACCAGGGCTTCGAAGTAACCAAGCGTGGCGATCGAGAGGTCAATCGAGTCGCGGAAGAGTGGTCCCGGAGCTTTGGACGCCTCGAGGAGTCGACGAGATCGGGACGGCGCCGCGCGAAGACTGCGGCCCGACAGGTGTAAGCCGACGGCTTGAGCCGCCGCCTCCAAGGAGGCTTCGTTTCGTTCACCGCGAAGGCGGGCCGATAGGTAGACGAGCAGAGCTGCATCGCCAGCGATGTCACGTGTGGCGTCTATCGGCCTATTCTATGCCGGAGTAGGCACAGTCTGCGCGCAAATGCGTCGTTCTTGGCATATACGATGCAGCCATGCGGATTGCGGCGCGCGACGCTTCGAGCTCGGGGTCAGGATCCCAGGCTTTCGACAAACTTCTCCGGCCAAGTCAACAAGACTCCGAGCTCGGCGCAGGTCGGTACCCAAGTCCCATCGCTCGGCGCCCTTTCAGAGCAAATCACAGGCTGGACTGGCCCAAGACCGTTACTGCGAAGGGCGTGGCAGTAGCGCAAGACCTGCCCGAGCGCGAGTCGCAGCTGCTTCTCCTCGTTCGCATGGGTCAGGGACTTGACCTCAGCTACGAAGAGCACGCCATCCCTTTCCCAAGCGAGATCGTAGGGCGGCGTTTCTTCAGTAGGCGAGAGGGGGGAAAGGTCCGACGCGATGACGTGTTCAGCCAAAGCTTCCTGCGTCGCCGCGTGCGCTTGTGTCCCGCGATCGACGATGTCAGGGTCGACCTCGAACGGCTTCGCGGTCGCCCCCTGGACCTTCTCGGGCGAGACGTGGTTGTAGGGCTTTCCCGGGGATGTGGTCTTGGCGGGAGGTTCCAGGTCCAGCGTGCTGCCGCCAGGCGGCGGAGCCTCGATCGCTGTAAGCGCGGCGATCGCACCGAACTCCTCCGGTTCAAGTACTCGAGTTCCAGTCCCCGATTTCATCGCGGTCCTGAGTCCCTCGGGCAGCTCCCCGAGCTCCGACAGGTTCAACCACCGTGCATGGAACCGCTTGTTGGAGTCTCGGATCAGGACCAAAGCGTCATCGCCGGGTCTAGTCTCCGCTGTCGGCCCAACGCCCGGGCGCCAAAGGGGGTACGCCTCCTCCGGTCGTTGACTCGCAATGCGCCACTCTTTTCGCGAGGCTTCCCAACCGTTGAAGTAGACGAGGATCGTCTGGGCGGGAATGTCCCCCGCCGGCTCCAGCGGGACCTCGACGGAGTAGCCAGCGAGATCTTTCGGGCTCTGCGGGAGGCCAGCGAAGAACTCGTCGATTCCCGGCGGTCTAGCCAGAGCGATGTGGTACTGGCCCGGCGAGAGACCTCGAAGCGAGTCGAGGGTCGCTTTCATTGCCACACGCCACAGGATTCTCGGCGTAGCCATAGCGCGACCATTATCTCGGCTGTCCCGTAGCGATGCGCCAGATTGGAAATCTGCGCGAGGCGGCGAGCATCGGATTCGATGACCAGGGCAGTGCCTATTCGGCCGCTCCTACCGACGCTCGACTGAACGCTCGAGAGATCGAAGTTGTCGAACGAATCGACGCGCCTGGCGACGGCCCCGAAGGGACGCTCGTTACGGGGGACTCGCTTCCAGTC
Organism: Thermoleophilia bacterium SCSIO 60948; assembly: GCA_021496505.1. Lineage (GTDB taxonomy): Bacteria > Actinomycetota > Thermoleophilia > Solirubrobacterales > 70-9 > JACDBR01. Next base: position 3,400,895 of record CP053031.1, read on the forward strand.
CTCCGAAGCTTGCCGCGCGACAGTCAGGTGCGTCTGGCTTATCTGGATCCGCCTTTCAACACGCACGAGCGCTTCCGCGACTATCGCGACTCACTGGATCGGCGCTCGTGGCTTGCCTTTATGCGTGAGCGGTCTCTAGCGGTGTGGGATCTTCTTAGGGAGGATGGCTCTATATGGGTGCACTGCAACGATCGTGAGCAGGCCTACTTGCGAGTCCTCTTGGACGATCTCCTCGGGGAGGAGGCTTTCGTCGGGACGATCGTTTGGCAGCGTCGGTACTCGAGGGAAAACCGGCGCGCCCTTGGGTCGGTTCACGACTACCTCCATGTGTATGCCCCGATGGGCGCACGTTGGAGGGATTTCCGTAATCGACTACCCCGCAATGACAAGACGGGGACCTGGCAGAACCCGGACAATGACCCCAAGGGGCCGTGGAGCACGGTCGCGCTCACCGCGCAGGGTGGACACGGCACGCCGGAGCAGCTCTACACAGTCACGACACCGTCCGGACGAGAGGTCAGTCCGCCAATTGGCTCGTGCTGGCGCGTGACGCAAGCGCGTCTCGCGGATCTCTATGCATCGGGGCAGATCTGGTTTGGAAAGAACGGCAGCAACGTCCCGCGACGGAAGGTCTACCTCTCGGAGGCCAAGGGACTAGTCCCATGGAGTTGGTGGCCCCACTCGGAAGTGGGGCACAACGAGGAGGCTCGGAGAGAGCTGCGCTCGTTGTTTCCAGATCAGCGCACTTTCGATACGCCGAAGCCCGAGCGGCTAATACAGAGGATCATCTCCATCGCGACCGACCCGGGGGACAGGGTGCTTGACCCATTCCTGGGATCTGGCACGACAGCCGCGGTGGCACAAAAGCTTGGACGGCCTTGGATCGGATGCGAGCTAAGCGAAGCGACGGTTCGAGACTTTGCGATGCCAAGGATCAAGGCGGTGCTAGAAGGGAAGCGGCAGGTCGGGATCGAGTCGATCCATATCGGTGGGTCGGTCACGAGGTGCCGGCTTGCAAGCGTCGCTCGTGAAGTCGCGGCAGCGTGACTCGCTAGTCCATCTGAAGGTGGTAGAGCCGCTCGGTGAGGTGGCGCCCCTTATGAGGGCGTGCGCTACTCCGGTAGCGCCGGTACTCGGTTTCGTGCACCGACAGTTCGCCGTATGGCTGCAGAATCTCCATGACGGTCCCATGTGGAATCTGTCCGTCCTCGTTGTACGAGAAGAAGAGATGACGACATCTCGCCGAAGCAACGAGGCTGTCGAGAGCCGCCGGGGCCCGCGCCTTGTAGCACCACGCAGACGCCTTCTCCTTCCAGGGCCGGAGTCCGGTCGATCCAACCAGAACGGGCGAGTCGTAAAGGACGATGGTTTCGAGTAGATGGTAGTACGCCGCGTACTGCCGCTTTGTGTACGGCGGATCGATGTAAAGCAGCTCTGTTTCAGTCGCGGACACGACCGCTTGGGCGTCGTCACAGTGGACCTGATGCGGGCCGGGACCTAGCGCGCCGCGAGAGCTATTTGCTGGCCGGAGGATCAGCGGATCGAAAGCGCGCTTTTTCCAGTTCTTGAGGTAGCAGCCGAAGGTTCCAGCTGTATTGCTTACCAGGGCCACTGCGCTAACCAGATCTACAAGCAACTGCGCGCGAAGGCCGCGGCTTAACCAACCTGCCCATTCTTCGATCTGAAGTCGGATCGCATCCACCCGCCTTGCATTTGCTTCCGTTAAGTAGCCGCGACCGCCGGCCGGTGAGTAGTTCGCATGGATGAAACCGCTGACAGGTGAGACCGCATTCAGTTCGTCAACGAGCTTCGTGTAGAGAGCGGCTTCGGTACTTTCACTTGGATTGAAGAGCAAGGCGGCCTCTGCGCAGGTGGCGCAAAGGGCAAGGCTGTCGTTGGCGGTAACCGACCACCCACGTCGACGGAAGATCGAAGAGAGCGCAGCTGTCCCACAGAAGGGGTCGGCTGCGCGGGCTCCTGGGGGCACCTCCGCTCCATCGATCACTTCCATGAGGAAGTCGAGAAGGCTGCGTTTTGCGCCCAGGAACTCCACCGGTGGATTCTCCGCTACCGATCGGACGCTGCCTAAGGAGCGACGGAGCGGATCGCCTCGGCCGCGGAGGCGAGCGCCAGCGCGCGGACCGCGTCGACGTGCGCGTCCACCCGCCCCGTCGCCACGGCGACGAACCCGTCGCCGTCGAAGCGCGTGTGAGGCGGGTTGAGCGCGCGGCCGAGGCCGTCGTGGGCGCCCTGGGCGGCGATCAGGCAGCCGACCTTGTCGAGCCGGGCGTTGGTCAGCACGACCCCGATCGTGGTGTGCGCGCGATCGCCGCCGGCGAACCGGAACGGGTCCGAGATCGCCGCGAGAGCCTCCGTCGGCACGGGGCCGGTTCCATCGTCGACGTCGCCGAGCGCGTTGACCGCGCAGAGCGTGCCGACGACGAGATCGCCGAACCGGTGCTCGGCGTAGCCGAGGCCACCAGGCCTGCGACCGTCCTCTCCGCGCCAGTGCGAGACATAGGCGCCGGCCCCGGCGCCGACCCGTCCGCTCACCACCTGCTCATCCTGGGCGGCGAGGGCGGCCTCGTAGCCCTGCTCGGGCCCGGGTCGCACCGAGGCGTCGCCGACCGCGAGATCGAACAGAGCGAGCGTCGGGACCAGCGGCACACGACCGCCCGGCGTCTCGATCCCGCGGCCGAGCTCCTCGAGCCGGCGCATCACCCCGTCGGCGGCGGCCAGTCCGAACGCCGAGCCACCCGTCAGCACTACGGCGTGGATCTCCTGGACGGACTTGTCGGCGGCGAGCGCATCCAGCTCGCGACTGGCGGGCGCGCCACCGCGGATCTCGCCCGATGCGACGACGCCGTCCGGCAGCAGCAGGACGGTGCAACCCGTCTCGGCTTCGGGATCGGTCCAGTGGCCGAGCCGCACGCCGTCGATTCCGATCCCGGCCGGCGGCCCGGTCATAGCGCCTAGCTGAGCTCGAAGCCCGTCGGTGCGGCGCTCGCGTCGGCCGCGGGGGCCGCGCTCACGGGCGCCGGAGGCGCCATCGCTGGGACGTCCGGCCGCGAATAGACGGCGCGCCACCAGAGCTCGGCAAGGATCCAGATCGAGTCGGCGTGAACGCGGTCGTCGCGGAAGACCTCGTAGGTGATGTGGCGCTCGACCATCGCGCAGAGCGCCAGGGCCGCGAGCCGCGGCGGGATGTCCGCGGGCGCCGCGTCGCGCTCCTGATCGCCGCGGATCCGCGCCTCGACCGACTGGACGAGACGATTGATGTAGGGGCGCCACTCGTGCGGCAGGTCGTCGCCCTGATCGGAGAGGCGCGCCGCGAGCAGCAGCACCGTGGCGTCGCGGTTGACCACCGTCACGACTCGGGCGAAGGCCTTCTGGAGCTCGCCGCGCGGCTCGCCCGAGCCCTCGAGGTAGATCGCCGCGGCGGCGTAGATGTCGGCGAACGTCTGCTTGATCAGCCGGTCGACGATCGCGCGCTTGTTGGGGAAGTAGAAGTAGACGTTGGTGCGCGAGACGAACGCCCGGCGAGCGATCTTGTCGATCGAGATCTCGTCGAGCGATTCCTCGGTCAGCATCTCCCGCGTCGTCTGCAGGATCTGCTCCTCGGTCGCGTTTCGCGGCCGAAGCGCCTTCGCGACCTGCGCCGAGTTCAACGCGCGTGCTCCCTGCGAGCCGGCGGATTCATCGCGCTCACGATACGCCGCCCGGGCGCAGATCCGGCGTCAGGCACTCGGCGCGACAACTTCCGTGCCTACGAGGCGAGGCTGATCGCCTCGGCGATGCGGCGTCGCGTGTCGGCGGGTTCGACCACCTCGTCGACGAACCCCGCGCCCGCGGCGAGGCCAACCGGCAGGTGCTCGGCCTCGTAGCGATCGGCGAGCGCGACCGGGTCGGCGCCGGCGGCGATCGTCCGCCGCTCGATCAGCTCGACGGCCTGGCGCGCGCCCATGATCCCGATCGACGCGTCGGGCCAGGCGAGCACGAGGTCGGCGCCGAGATCGCGCGAGTTCATGACGATGTGGGCACCGCCATAGGCCTGGCGCAGTGTCACCGTGATCCGCGGGACCGTCGCGGTCGCGAACGCCTCGAGCAATCCGGCGCCGTGGCGAATCACGCCGGCCGACTCCTGGCGCTGACCGGGAAGGAATCCGGGCGTGTCGACGAGGACGCAGAGCGGCAGGCCGAAGCGCTCGCAGAGGCGGACGAACCAAGACCCCTTCTCCGAGGCCGCCGAATCGATCGTGCCTCCGAGATGGCGCGGCTGGTTGGCGATCACACCGACCGGCCGCCCGTCGATCCGGGCGAAGCCGACGACGATGTTGCGCGCCCATCGCGGCGCGAGCTCGATCAGCTCGCCGCCGTCGATCAGCCTGCGGGCGACATCGCGGACGTCGTACACCCGTCGGCGCTCCGACGGGACGTGCTCGGAGGGGTCGCCCTCGAGCGGCTCGCGCGGCGGCCACAGGCGAGCGTCGCCGCCGACCTTCTGCGGCAGGTGCGAGATCACGTCGCGGGCGAGTCCGGCGGCCGCGATCGGATCGTGTGCGTGGAGCTGGGCGACGCCGTTTCGGGCATGGACCTGGGGACCGCCCAGCTCGACGGGATCGATCCAGTGGCCCGTGACCCGCTCGACGACCTGCGAGCCCGTCAGGAACAGCTTCGCGTCATCGCCCGCTGTGATCGTGATGTCGCCGAGCGCCGTCGCGTAGGCCGCTCCGCCGGCGCAGGCGCCGCAGACGACGGTCACCTGCGGCACGCGGGCGAGCGACTGCGCGCGGAAGATCGCGGCGTAGGCCGACAGCGCGGCGACGCCCTCCTGGATCCGCGCGCCGCCCGATGCGGCGAACCCGACGACCGGAACGCCGGCGCGATCGGCGCGATCGATCGTCCGCGCGATCGTCTCGCCCGCCGCGGCGCCGAGAGCTCCGCCGCGGCGCCGGCCGTCCTGGGACCAGACCATCGCCGGGCGCCCGGAGATCCGCAGCTGACCGGCGACGACGCCGTCGTCGACGCCGCTTCGCCATTCGTGGAAGCTGCCACGGTCGGCGAGGGCTTCGATCCGCTCGAGCGGGGTCGGTGCCTCCGATCGGCGCGTGTCCTGCGGTGAGGTGATGCTCATGTCGGGCTCATCCCTTCGCGAGTACGAGACATGCGTTCTGGCCCCCGAAGCCGAAGGAGTTGGAGAGCGCGAGCTCGAGTCCCGGCGCCTCGCGGGGCCCATCCGGAATGCAGTCGAGCTCGCAGTCCGGGTCCTCCTCGCCGTAGTTGATCGTCGCCGGCAGGCTGCCGGTCTCGAGCGCGAGCAACGTCGCGACCGCCTCGACGGCGCCGGCGGCGCCGAGCAGGTGGCCGATCTGCGACTTCGTCGACGAGGCGGGCGGAGCCTCATCGCCGAAAACGGAGCGGATCGCCTTCGACTCGATCCGGTCGTTGAACGGCGTCGACGTCCCGTGGGCGTTGACGTAGCCGACGTCACCCGGATCGGCTCCGGCGTCGGCGAGCGCCGCGCGGATCGCGCGCTGCGCTCCCGCTCCCTCGGGATCGGGCTGGGTGATGTGGAAGGCGTCGTTGGACGCGCCGTAGCCGGCGAGCCGGCCGACGACCTTCGCGCCCCGTCCGGCCGCGTGCTCGGCGGATTCGAGTACGAGCACGCCGGCGCCCTCGCCCATGACGAACCCGTCGCGGCGCTTGTCGAACGGACGCGAGACGCCCTGCTTGGAGAGCGCGCCCATCTGTTTGAAGGCCGCGATCGCGACCTCGACGAGCGGAGCCTCGCTACCGCCGGCGATGACGACGTCCGCCTCGCCGCGCTCGATCATCCGCTTGGCCTCGCCGAGCGCGTGGTTGCCCGTCGCGCACGCGGATGAGACGCAGAAACCAGGCCCGTGGGCCCCGGTACGCATCGCGATCGCCGCGGCGGCAGCGTTCGGCATCAGCATCGGCACGAAGTGCGGCGAGACCGCGCGGGCGCCGCCGTCCTTATAGGCGAAGGTCTCGCGCTGCAGGGTCTCGAAGCCACCGATCCCGCTGCCGATGACGACGCCGACCCGGGCCGGATCGGCGCCCTCGAGCTGCTCGCTCGGGCCGCCGTTTCGGTCCTCTTCGGCGATCCGGTCGTCCGGCGCGAGGCCGGCCTCGGCGAGCGCCTGCCCGGCCGCCGAGACCGCCATCTGGGTGAAGCGGTCGGTGCGCCGCGCCTGCTTGCGGGTCGTCCACGGCTGCGGGTCGAAGTCCGCGCAGCTGCCCGCGGCGTCCTCGATCCCCGACCGGCCGGCGAACAGCGCCTCGGCGAACTCGCCGACGCCCTCGCCGATCGGCGCGACGACGCCGCGACCCGTGATCACGACCTCGGGACGTGGAGTCGCCCCGTTGCCTGCGTTGGCGGCGGCGGGGGTCAAGCCGCGCCCTTCTCCTCGGTCAGCCGCACGACGAGGTTGGCCGCGTCGGCGACGGTCTCGACGTTCTCCAGCTCCGAGTCCGGGATCTCGAGCCCGTAGGCGTCCTCGAGAGCGCGGACCATCTCGACGAGGTCGAGCGAGTCGACGTCGAGGTCGTCCCAGGTCGCGTCGAGGCGCGCCTCGTCGGCTTCGGCGATCTCCATCTCGGCGAGCGTCTTGCGGATCCGCTCGACGACCTCGTCGTAGGTCGGCGTCCCTCCGGCTGTCTCAGTCATCTGCGTCGTCCTTTCGTTCGTTCGGTCGGAAATTGGATGGATGCGATCGCCGCTCAGGCCCCGAGACCACCGTCGACGGCGAGCTCGGCTCCGTTGACGTAGGCGGCGGCGTCGGAGCACAGGAAGGCGATCGCCGCCGCGACGTCGGCGGGGTCGCCGACGCGCCCCGCGGGGATCGCTCCGAGCACGTCCTTCGAGACGTCCTCGGTCATGTCGGTCTCGATCAGGCCCGGCAGCACCGCGTTGGCGGTGATCCGGCGCTTGCCCATCTCGCGGGCGATCGTCCGGGTCATGCCGAGCAGCCCCGCCTTCGAGGCGGCGTAGTTGACCTGGCCGGCGTTGGCGCGCGTGGCGACGATCGACGAGACGTTCACGATCCGCCCCCAGCGCGCCCGGAGCATCGAGCCGAGCGCCGCCTGCGTGCAGTGGAAGGCTCCTGAGAGGTTCGCGTCGACGACCCGCTTCCACTGCTCGGGGGCCATCCGCAGCGCCAGCCCGTCGTCGCGGATCCCGGCGTTGTTGACGAGCGCGATGACGGGGCCGTGCTTCTCGGCGATCTCCGCGAAGGCCCGCTCGACGGCCGCGGGATCGGCGACGTCGGCGCGGACGTCGCCACCGCTGCGCGCGAGGCGCACCACGCTCCAGCCATCGGTCTCGAGCGCCTCCGCGGTCGCGGCGCCGATGCCCCGCGTCCCGCCGGTGACGACGGCGATGCCCTCCGGACGTGGGCTAGCGGCCGGCATCGATCGGGTCCTTCCACGAGGTCAGGCCGGCGCCCCATACGAAGCCGGCGCCGAAGGCGGCCATCGCGATAGTCATCCCCGGTCGCAGCCGGCCATCGGCGTCGAGCGCGGCGAGGGCCAGGGGAATCGAGGCCGACGAGGTGTTGGCGACGTTCTCGACATTGAGCGAGAGCCGCTCGCGCGGGACGCCGAGCTCGAGCGCCGTCGCCTCGATGATCCGGGCATTCGCCTGGTGGGCGACGAAGAGGTCGACGTCGGAGGCCTCGAGGCCGGCGCGCGCGAGCACGGCCGCGGATGCCTCGCTCATCCTGCGCACGGCGTGGCGGTAGACCTCGCGGCCACGCATCCGCAGGACCCGTTCCTCGGTGTCGGCGTAGAGCAGCTCGACGCGCTCGGCGTCGCAGCCGAGCTCGAACGCCGAGACGCCGAGCTCGGCGGGACGCGCGCCGAGCACGACGGCGCCCGCTCCGTCGCCGAACAGGATCGCGGTCGAGCGGTCGTCGTGATCGGTGATCCGAGACAGGGCGTCGGCGCCGATCACGAGCACGCGCTCGGCGCGACCGGACTCGATCGCCGCGGCGCCGAGGTCGAGTGCGGTCAGGAATCCGACGCACGCGGCGCCCACGTCGGCGGTGGCGATCGCGCCGCAGCCGAGCAGGCGCGCTACGTCGGGAGCCAGACCGGGCGTCACGCGGTCCGCCGTCACGGTCGCGACGAGGATCCGGTCGATCTCGCGCGGCTCGACGCCCGCGTCGGCGATCGCCTCGCGTGCGGCCTCGACGCAGAGGTCGGCGAGAGTCTCACCGGGTGAGAGCCAGTGGCGCGTCCGGATCCCGGTCCGCTTGACGATCCACTCGTCGCTCGTGTCGAGCCGCTCGGCGAGCTCGTCGTTGGTGATCGGCCGGCCCGGCACGGCGGATCCGCAGCCGACGAGCGTCGCCGACAGCCGCGGGTCGAGCCGCGTCGGACGGGCGCCCGCGGCCAGCGGGCGCTCACGCTGCGAGACGGCGGTCAAGCGCTCGACCTCTCGCGCGGCAGGATCCGCTTGATCGTCCCGGTCAGCACACGCCCCGGGGCGGGCTCGTGAAAGCTCTCCGCGCCGAGCTCGCGCAGCGCACGCACGGTGTCCTGCCAGCGGACCGGGCGCAGGAGGTTCTCGACCAGCTCGCGCGCCGGGTCCTCGAACGGACGCGCCGTCGCGCACGAGACGACGGGGAACCTCGGCTCATCGAAGCGCACGTTCTCGAGCGCCGCGGCCAGGCGCTCGGCGGCGGGCTCCATCAGCGGCGAGTGAAACGCCCCGGAGACGTCGAGCTTGCGCGCCTTCGCGCCGGTGCGCTCACGCGCCTGCTCGACGGCGGCGTCGATCGCCTCGAGCGGCCCGGAGAGCACGAGCTGACCCGGAGCGTTGTCGTTGGCGAGCGTCAGGCCGAGCTCGGTGGCGAGCGCCTCGACCGCGTCCGCATCGCCGCCGAGCATCGCGACCATCGAACCCGCCGCGGCCTCACCGGCGTCGGCCATCGCGGCACCGCGCTCGGCGACGAGCTCGACGCCGTCGGCGAGCGACAGCGCGCCCGCCGCCACGAGCGCCGAGTACTCACCGAGCGAGTGCCCGGCCGCGGCGATCGGCTCCTCGGGTCCGGTGCGGCGCCAGTCGCACACCGAGCACAGGAAGACGGCGGGCTGCTGGAAGCGGGTGCCCTCGCCCAGGCGCTCGAACGGGTCGAAGCCCAGTCGCTCGAGCGCCGAGGAGAGGTCGTCACGACCGCGCAGCTCGGCCTCCATGCCGTCCGCGTGGCTGCCCTGGCCGGGGAAGACGACGGCCGCCGTCCGGTCTTGAGCGGAATCGCGCATCGCAGCATCCGACACCATCTGAGCCACCGCGTTGCCCGCATTCGACGCCCCGGGTCGATCCGTCAGACGACTCGACGTTGCGGGGTGCCGCGTCGAACGCACGGTCGCACGCGGGTTCGAACCATCGGTCTCCGGCGCGATTCCGGGGGTTCGTGCGCGAGACTCCCACACCAGCGCATGAGCGATCCGGAGAACACACCGCGGCCGGACAGCCCGGCACCACGGCGGCGCCGGGCGCACACGTCGAGCGCCGACCTGCGCCGCTACGCGGATCTGTTCGCGACCCGGACGCGGAACATGCGCTCGAGCGCGATGCGCGACCTGATGGAGATCACCGCGCGCCCCGAGGTGATCTCACTCGCCGGCGGGCTGCCCGACACCTCGACGTTTCCGCCCGAGAGCTTCGCCGCGATGCTGACCCGGATCGCGCAGGAGAACTCAGCCGCGGCGCTCCAGTACGGCCCGACGGAGGGGTTCGCCGCGACGCGCGAGGCGATCGCCGAGGTGATGGCGGCCGAGGGTCTGCGTCCCGACCCCGAGGACATCCTCGTCACGACCGGCGGCCAGCAGGCGATCGACCTGATCGCCAAGGCGCTGATCGACCCGGGCGACGTCGTCATCTGTGAGGGGCCGACGTATCCCGGCGCGGTGCCGGTGTTCACCTCCTACGAGGCCGACACGCGCCAGGTCGCGGTCGACGAGGACGGGATGCGGATCGACGAGCTCGAGCGGGTCCTCGACGAGCTCGCCGCCGAGGGACGGAGGCCGAAGTTCGTCTACACGGCGCCAACCTTCCAGAACCCGGCCGGCGTGACGCTGTCGGGCGAGCGCCGCCATCGCCTCGTCGAGATCGCCCGCGAGCGCGAGATCCTGATCGTCGAGGACAACCCCTACGGGCTCGTCCGCTTCGAGGGCTCCCAGCCCGAGCCGCTGCTCGCGATCGACGGTGGCGATTACGTCCTCTACGTCGGGACGTTCTCGAAGATCCTCTCGCCCGGGATCCGGATCGGGTGGGTCGTCGCGCCGCCGCCGGTGCAGGCGAAGCTCGCGCTCGGCAAGGCCGCGACCGACCTCTGCACGCCGACGCTCAGCCAGCACTTCGTCGCCGAGTTCTTCGCCAGTGGCGATTGGAGCGGCTACGTCGACACGCTCCGCGGGATCTACCGCGAGCGCCGCGACGCGATGCTCGAGGCGCTCGAGCGCTACTTCCCGGCCACAGCGACCTGGACCCAGCCGGCCGGTGGCCTGTTCGTCTGGGCGACTCTGCCGGAGTTCATCGACACGACCGACCTGCTGGCGCGCGCACTGGCCGAGAACGTCGCCTTCGTCCCCGGCGCCGGCGCCTACGTCGACGGTGGCGGCTCGAGCTCGATGCGACTCAACTTCTCGGCCTCGGCCCCGGATGAGATCCGTGAGGGCATCCGCCGGATCGGACGCGTGGTCGGCGAGCAGATCGAGCTCTTCGAGACGATCACGAGCGAGCACGGGATCGTGCGCGGCGAGGGGTCCGGCGAGCCGGGCGGCGGCAGCGTCGTCCCGTTTCGCCGTGGGTCGAGATGAGGGTCGCGGTCCTCGCGGGCGGGCGCTCGCTCGAGCGTCAGGTCTCGCTGCAGAGCGGAGCGCGCGCCGTCGACGCGCTCGAGGCGCTCGGCCACGAGGTGACGACCCTCGACATCGATGCCGGTCTCGTCGCATCGCTGCGCTCGCTCGAACCCGACGTCGCCTTCATCGCCCTCCACGGACCCGGCGGTGAGGACGGCACGGTCCAGGAGCTGCTCGAGATCCTCGGGGTCGCGCACACCGGGCCGTCGGTCGCGGCCTGCGCGCGCTGCATGGACAAGGTCGGCGCGAAGCACCTGCTCCGCGCCGCCGGCATCGCAACTCCCGACTCGGTCTCGTTCACCCGCACGGCGTTCCGCGAGCTCGGCGCCGCCGACGCGCTCGACGAGCTCACCGACAGGCTCGGGTTGCCGCTGGTCGTCAAGCCCGCCTCGCAGGGCTCGGCGCTCGGCGTCGGATTCGCGGCCGAGCGCGAGGCGGTCCCCGCGGCGCTGCTCTCGGCGTTCTCCTACGACGAGCGTGTCCTGATCGAGCGCCACGTCGAGGGGCGTGAGCTGGCGGTCGCGATCCTCGACGGCGAGCCGCTCGAGGTCGTCGAGATCCGGCCCCGCGACGAGGACCGGTTCAACTACGACGCCCGCTACGAGATCGGCCGCACCGACTATCTCTGCCCGGCCGAGCTGACCGCGCAGGAGAGCGAAGCGGTGCGCTCAGTCGCCGTCGCGAGCGTCGAGGCGCTTGCGGTCGAGGGATTCCCGCGCGTCGACCTGATCCTCGGCGAGGACGGTCCACAGGTCCTCGAGATCGAGGCGATCCCGGGCCTTACCGACACCTCGCTCGTGCCGATGGCGGCCGAGGCGCGCGGCATCTCCTTCGAGGCGCTCTGCGAGCGGATCGTCGCGATCGCCACGACAACCACGCGCTGAGGGCCGGCGCTCAGGAACCGGCGCGCTCGGCGCGGCGCAGACCGGTGAGCGCCCAGAACGCGAACACCGCCGCGAGGCCGACGAGCGCCGCGAAGGCGAGTCCGGCGGCGACCGGGGTGCCGGAGATCAGGTCACGCCCCGTGTCGAGGAGCAGCGTCACCGGATTGACCGTGGCGACGGCGTGGACCCACCCCGAGAGCAGGCTCAGGGGCACGTACACCGGGGCCAGGAACAGCAGCAGGAACACCGGCATCTGGATCAGCGGCCCACCCTGGAGGCTGCGGACCCGCATCGCGACTCCGCTCGCCCAGAGGATCGCGACGAGGTTGATCAGCAGCGCGAGTCCGTAGAGGCCGGCGAGCTCGACCCCGTCACCTCCGACCTGCATCCCGACGAGCAGCGCCACGGCCGTGATCACGACCATCGTGAAGGCGGCGCGGATGATCGCCGCGAGCGCGTAGCCGAGCACGACGCCCTCGCGACGCCGCGCGGCGAGCATCAGCCGCCGCGCGAAGCCGACCTCGAAGTCGCGCGCGATCCCGAACCCGGCGAACACCCCGGCGAACGCCGAGGACTGGAGCAGCACGAACACGAACTGGAACGCCGTGTAGCCGTCGGGAAACGTGAAGCCGGGCACGTCGGCAACCGCCGACAGCCCGCCGGCGAAGGCGGCGAAGAAGAACAGCGGGAAGACGAGCGAGGGCAGCAGCAGCGCCGGGTTCGTGAAGTAGTTGTGGGTCGATCGCCACGCTACGGCGCGGGTGACCGACCAGATGCTCGCGCCGCCCCTCACGTCCGCTCCATCCGCGAGCGAAGCGCGAAGCTCGCCGTGGTCAGGCCGAGGAGCGCGATCGCGGCGGCGCATCCGAAACCGAGCGCGAGAGCCTCGGGGTCCCAACCGGTGATCAACAGGCTGCGGATCGCCTCGACGAGGTAGGAGACCGGGTTGTAGGTGGCGACCGTCTGGAACCATTCGGTCTGCATCAGGTCGCGCGGCAGGTTCGTCGACGACAGGAACAGGAAGACGAAGAAGACGGGGAACAGACCCTGTACCGCCTCGCCCGACCCGGTCCGCAGCGCCGCGAGCGCTCCGAGGCTGCCGAATGCGAGCGAGATCACGATCGAGAGCGCGATCAGGACCGGGATCCCGGCGAGGCCGGCGGCGAAGCCGGCGCCGGCCGCCTCGCCGACGGCGAGGAACACGATCGACTGGAATATCCCGAGCACGACGACCCCGGCGAGCTGGCCGCTGAGCAGGGCCGGGCCGCGCAGGGGGGTCAGCTCGAGGCGCGAGAGGAAGCCGGACTCGATGTCCTCGGCGAAGTTCGCGCCGGCGCTGTTGGCGGCGAACAGCGCGCCCTGAACGAACGGGACGGCGAGCGCGAAGGTCAGGTAGGAGTCCGCCGGGAACCCGGGCAGCAGCGCGGCGGAGTCGAGGCCGGCCGAGTTGACCGCGAACAGGATCAGCGGAAAGGCGAAAGCGAAGACGAGGTTCGCGGGCTGGCGCGCGGTGCGCAGGATCGAACGGCGGACGAGCACACCCGTGTGGGCGAAGGCACTCAAGCGGCGAGCGCCTCGTGCTCTCCGGACTCGGCCTCCTCACCGGCTCCCTCGAGCGAGCGTCCGGTCTTGTCGAGAAAGACGTCGTCGAGGGTCGGCTCGCGGACGCTCAGCGACGAAACGGCGAGGCCGGCGGCGTCGATCGCCCTGACGACGGCGGTCAGCTCGCCCGAGCCCTCGAACCGAACCGCCGCGCTTCCCTCCGCGGCCTCGACAGGCTCGCCGAACGCGCGCAACTCCGAGCGCAGGCGCTCGAGATCGGCGGGGTCCTGCGGAGTCGCCTCGAGCGATGGGCCGCCGACCTCGGACTTGAGCGCCGCCGGAGTGCCCTCGGCGACGATCCGGCCGTGGTCGATGATCCCGACGCGGTCGGCGAGAACGTCGGCTTCCTCGAGGTATTGCGTCGTCAGAAAGACGGTGACCCCGTCCTCGCGGGCGAGTCGGGCGACCTCGTCCCACAGCGCCGTCCGGCTCTGGATGTCGAGGCCGGTCGTCGGCTCATCGAGAAACAGCAGCCGGGGCCGGTGGATCAGCGCGAGGGCGAGGTCGAGCCGGCGCCTCATCCCCCCGGAGTAACCACCGACGCGGCGGTCCGCGGCCTCGGTGAGCCCGACGCGGTCGAGCAGCTCGGCGCCGCGGCGTTCGCGCTCCGCCGTTCCGAGCCCGTGGAGGCCGGCCTGTAGGCGAACGTGGTCATTGCCCGTCAGGTACGGGTCGAGCGCGGCCTCCTGGAGCGCCGCGCCGATCGCCTCGCGGACGGCCGGCCCTTCGCGGACGACGTCGTGGCCCGCGACCCTGGCGGTCCCCGCGGTCGGCGGCAGCAGCGTCGTCAGCATCAGAACGGTCGTCGACTTCCCGGCGCCGTTCGGCCCGAGGAATCCGTAGATCTCACCGGGTTCCACCCTGAGGTCGATCCCGTCGACCGCTCGCGGACCCTTCTTGAACTCGCGCACGAGGCGCTCGACCTCGATCCCGTTGTCGTCTCGGAGTGACATCGGCGAGCGAACCTACCAGAAGATCATTTGGCTCTCCAACTATTCGATCGACGTACAGTCCGATACTCTGAGCGCATGGCGGGCAAGCGAAACCGGGCGGCCGCGTCGGCGTGGGCCGAGCTGAGCTCCTTGTTCGATCACCAACGCCCGCGTTTCCTCGCACTGATCGCCGAATTCGAACTGCGCCCGCCGCAGGTGATCGCGCTGCGCTCGCTCGGCGAGCCGCGTCCGATGTCCGAGATCGCGACGACGATCGGCTGCGATCGCTCCTCGATGACGTGGATCGCCGACCGGCTCGAGGAGCGCGAGCTGATCCGCCGTGTTCCGGCCGCGGGAGACCGCAGGGTGACCCTGCTCGAGCTGACCCCCGAGGGACGGCGGGTCAGGGAGGCGATCGAGGCGCGGCTGTCCACACCCCCGGATGGGTTCGGGAGCGAGCTGAGTCGCGCCGAGCTCGAGACGCTTCGCGACCTGGTCTCGCGGCTCAACGCCGGCCGGGCGGCCGGCTAGCCGTCGGAGCCCTTGGCGAAGTCCTCGGGCGTGACGTCATCGAGGAAGCTCTTGAACTTCTCGACGACCTCGTCGGTGTCCTCGACCTCGTGCTCGAACTCGATCGACGATTCCTCGATCACGTCCTCGGCGGCGAAGATCGGCGCCGAGCAGCGGACGGCGAGCGCGATCGCGTCGGACGGGCGCGAATCGATCTCGACCTCGGAACCGTTGATCGACAGCGTGATCGAGGCGAAGAACGTGTTGTCCCGGAGCTCGGTGACCGAGACGCGCTCGCACTTGGCGTCGAGGCGGTCGACCATCTCGTTGAGCAGGTCGTGCGTCATCGGCCGCGGGGTCGAGGCTCCCTGGAGCTTCATCAGGATCGCGGCCGCCTCCGGGTGGCCGATCCAGATCGGCAGGAAGCGACTGCCGTCGACCGTCTTGAGCAGGACGATCGGCTGCTTGCCGACCATGTCGAACGAGACGCCGTAGATCTGCATCTGCTGCATGGTGCTAACGCGCTCCTCGGGTCTCGGATCGCCCGGCCTGCCGCGTGCTCCGGACGCAACCCGAAGTATAGGAACGAGGTGGGTCGGGGAAACGGCGCGCGGTACCCGTGTAGAGGGTGCGACGGCGACGCGGCCGTGCGGGGAGATGGGCGATCGTGGATTCGAACCACGGACCTCTTCCTTATCAGAGAAGCGCTCTAACCGACTGAGCTAATCGCCCGCTCGACCGCGCATCTTAGACGCCACCGCGCGGCGTGGCGGGCCGGATGCGACCGCCGTCTAGTCTCGGTCGCCGAGTGTCATCGCGACCCGACATGCCACCGTTCTCGGAGACCGACCTCGACCCGGATCCGATCGCGCAGTTCGCGCAGTGGTACGAGCGCGCGTCCGAGGACGTGCCGTTGACCGATGCGATGACGCTCGCGACGGTCGACGACACGGGGGCTCCCGACGCCCGCATGGTCCTGCTGAAGGGCTTCGGCGACGACGGGTTCCGCTTCTTCACCAACCTCGACTCGGTGAAGGCGCAGCAGATGGAGCGCCGCCCCGAGGTCGCGCTGATCCTGTTCTGGCGCGAACTCGACCGTCAGGTGCGCGTTCGCGGACCCGTCTCGCGGCTATCCGAGGCCGACTCGGACGAGTACTTCGCCTCGCGGCCGCGCGAGAGCCAGATCGGCGCCTGGGCCTCGCCGCAGAGCCGTCCGCTTCCCGATCGCGCCGCACTCGAGGCGCGGATCGCCGAGATCGAGGAGCGCTTCGAGGGCCACGACGTCCCGCGTCCGCCGCGCTGGGGTGGCTACATCGTCGATCCGCGAGCGATCGAGTTCTGGCAGGGCCAGGTCGGCCGGCTCCACGACCGCTTCGTCTACACCCGGGGAGCCGGGCGCTGGGCGATCGAGCGGCTCGGTCCCTGAGCCGCGGGCTCTCGGGCGGCTAGCGGGCGCGCTCGGCGAGGAACGCCGACAACTCGTCGAGATCGCTGAACGAGAGCTCGGCGCGGATCGCCCCGGAACTGGTGGAGCGGACGCGGACGCCGCGTCCGAGTGCGGCCTCGAGCCGATCCTCCGCCTCCGAGAGCACGGCGTCGCGCTCGGGATCCGGCCGTCGCGGGGGTCGCGCCGGCGTCAGTTCCTCGCGCGCCCGGCGTTCGGTCTCGCGCACAGACCAGTCCTCGCGAGCGGCCGCGCGGGCGAGTGCGCGGCGGCGCTCGTGGTCGGGCGCGGCGAGGATCGCCCGGCCGTGACCCTCGGTGAGCTCGCCGCTCGCCAGCAGATCGAGCGCCTCCTCGGGCAGGTCGAGCAGGCGGATCAGGTTGGAGATACCGGAGCGGCTTCGGCCGAGCCGGCGGCCGAGCTCCTCCTTGGTGATCCCGAGATCGTCGACGAGCATGCTGCAGGCTCGCGCCTCGTCGATCGGGTTCAGGTCCTCGCGGGCGACGTTCTCGATCAGCGCCGTCTGCAGCCGGTCGACCTCCTCCTCGACACGCAGCAGCGCCGGGACCTCCTCGAGCCCGGCTCGCTGCGCGGCGCGCCAGCGGCGCTCGCCGGCGATCAACTCGTAGCGGCCGTCGTCGAGCGGGCGGACGACGAGCGGCTGGATGATCCCCGCCGCCGCGATCGATTCGGCCAGCGCCTCGATCGACTCGGGATCGAAGCGACGCCGCGGCTGCGCGGGATTGGGCCGGATCAGCTCGACCGCGACGTTGCGAAGCGCCGGCTCCGTGCTGCCCTCGACCGGCTCGGCCGGCAGGATCGCCGCGAGTCCGCGGCCCATTCCACGCTTGGCCATCAGCTGTTCGCCCTCGCAGGGGCCGTGGTCGGGGAGGGCTCGACGCTGTCGGGGTCGCGGCGGGCGATCTCGCGCGCGAGGCGGCGATAGGCGTGGGCCCCGCGCGAGGCGGGCGCGTGCTCGGTCACCGGTACGCCGAAGCTGGGCGCCTCGGCGAGGCGGACGCTGCGCGGCACGACGGTCTCGAAGACGAGCTCGGGGAAGTGGGCGCGGAGCTCGGCCTCGACCTCACGGGCGAGTCGCGTGCGCTCGTCCTGCATCGTGACGAGCACGCCGCTTGTCACGAGGCGCGGGTTGAGCTCGCGGCGGATCAGCGCGAGCGTCTCCATGAACTGGACGAGGCCCTCGAGCGCGAGGTACTCGGCCTGGACCGGGACGATCACCCGGTCGGCGGCGACGAGCGCGTTGACGGCGACCGGGCCCAGCGACGGCGGGCAGTCGAGCAGCGTCAGCGCGAAACGCTCGCGCACCGGGCCGAGTCCCTCCCGCAGGCGGGTCTCGTAGTGCTCGTCGCGCGGGAGCTCGATCGAGGCGCCGGCGAGATCGCCGCTGGCCGGGACGAGCCACAGGTTGTCGGGTCCCGCGGGCCGCGCCGCCTCGGCGATCGAGCGCTCGCCGCAGAGGCAGTCGTAGGCCGAGGGCTCGGCGTTGCGGTCGCACCCGAGCGCAACCGTCGCATTGCACTGCTGGTCGAGGTCGACGAGCAGCACCTGGCGACCCTCAGCGGCTGCCGCCGCGGCGAGGTTCACCGCGGTCGTCGTCTTGCCGACGCCGCCCTTCTGATTCGCGATCGCGTAGACCCGGCCCACGTCACCCAACCTAGCCCCGTCGCCGGACCGTGGCCGACCCGAATGGGCGCTTTGCGGCCATTCCGTCTCGGCGCGGCAGACCGTCCGGCGTCGGGCCCCGTTTGACCAGGACGTCGAGACGTCGATTGCGCGCGCCGGGAAACGGCACCACGCTGAGTGAGCGATCGGGGTGGACAGCCGTGCGCGTTGCCGCCGCCACCGCTTCTGCCTCCTCCGAGGCGTCGCGCTCGCCCTTCCAGGCGACGAGGACGCCGCCGTCGCGCAGCAACGGCGAGGCGAGCTCCGCGAGGGTCGCCAGGCGAGCGACCGCGCGGACGGTCACGACGTCGTAGCGCTCGCGGCCCTCGCCGTCGAGCCGCCCCCAGGCCTCGGCGCGCGCCTGCACGACGCGCGCGTTCGAGAGCTCCATCGCGGCGATCGCATCGCGCATGAACTCGCACTTTCGCCCGACCGATTCGATCAGGTCGACCTCGGTGCGTGGAAGCGCCGCCGCGACGACGAGCCCGGGCAGACCGGCGCCCGAGCCCAGGTCGCCGATACGCGTCGCGAACCGCAGCTCATCGATCTCGAGGCCGCTGAGCGAATCGTCGATGTGTGTCCGCCGGGCCTCGGCGCGCGCGGTCACCGATGTCGGGGCTCGGGGATCGGACTCGAGCCGCTCGAGCAGCGCGTCGGTGCGGCGCTCGAGATCGGTCAGGAGCTCTGTTCGACCAGGGGCGCGACGATCACGCAGCGCTCGGAACCCTCGCCCTCGGAGAAGGTCTCGACCCCGGCTCGCTCCTTGAGGTGGTCGTGGACGATCCGTCGCTCGCTCGCCGACATCGGCTCGAGCTCGATCTCCACACCGGCCTCGAGCGCGCGCTCGGCGGCCATGTCGGCCTGGCGAAGCGCCGACTCGCGGCGGTTCGCGCGGTAGCCGCCGGCATCGACCGTGACGCGCTTGCGGTCGGGCGAGCCACGGAAGGCGGCGCGATAGCAGAGCAGCTGGACCGCGTCGATCGTCGCGCCACGGCGTCCGATCAGAATTCCGACGTCCTCGGCGTCGACCGTGCCGACGATCGTGTCGTCGTCCTCCGAGACCTCGACGCTGGCGCCCTCGATCTCCATCTGGGAGGCGACTCGCTCGAGGATCGCGCGCACGCGGTCGGCCGGTTGCTCGGGCAAGCTCTCCAGGGACCCGCTCATCGGCGGCGATCCTAACCCGCCGCTAGCGGCGGCGCTTCTTCTTGCGCGGCGGTGGCGGTGGCGCCTTCGCGGGCACCTGAGTCTGGGTCTGCTCTGGTGTCGGCGCGGGAATGAGCTTCTGGACGACGACCTGCTGGCCGAGGCTCCAGATGTTCGTCGTGATCCAATAGACCGCCAGGCCCGCCGGCTGCGAGACGATGAGCGGCGCGAACAGCACCGGCAGCGCGAGGAAGATGTACTTCTGCGCGCCCTGGGCCGTGGCGGTGGTGGCGGTCGTGTAGAGGAAGCTCAGGACCGTCGTAACGATGAACAGGATGATCAGCAGGATCGTCTCGACGCCCTCGGGCTTCTCGATCACCGACTGCACGAACAGGAACCCCTGGGGAGCTCCGCTGTCCTGGACGTCTGTGATGAAGGCGTCGCCGCGAAGCAGCTGGTAGATCGCGATGAAGAACGGGATCTGGAGCAGGAACGGGAAGCACGACGCGAGCGGGTTGATCTTGTTGTCGCGGTAGAGCTTCATCATCTCCCGCTGCTGGCGCTCCTTGTCATCGGAGTAGCGCTCCTGGATCTCCTTCATCTGCGGCCCGATGACCTGCATCCGGCGCATCGACTTGATCCCGCGCAGCGAGAGGGGAAGGACGAGCAGCCTGACCGCGAAGGTCAGCGCGACGATCGACAGACCCCATGACAGCCCGACGTCGGACTGGAAGAACTTGATCACGGCCTCAGCGGCGTCGATGAACGGCTGGAGGATGTTGGCGAGCACGATCACGAGCGCGCCTCCGTCAGCTGATGCGTCGCCTCGCCGCGCTCGGAGCGCAGCTCGGCCCCGCGGAACAACCGGCGGTCGGAGAGCTCATCCACTCCGCCCCAGCTGAGCGGGTTGCAGCGCAGCACTCGCCACGCCGCGAGGATGCTTCCGCGGACGACCCCGAGCTCGCTGATCGCCTCCTCGGCATAGCGCGAGCAGCTCGGGTAGTACTTGCAGCGAGCCGGCAGCGCCGGGGAGAGGAAGCGGCGATAGAGCCGGATCGGCGCGAGCAGGACGGACCTCGGCGCCCGTTTCACGTGCAACGCGTCCACGGGTTCAGCCGACCTTCTCGATCAGTTCCCGCAGGCTCTCGCGAACCGCCGGCGTTCCATCCCGCTCGACCTGGGCGGCGGAGTCGGGTCGCGCCACGACGACGAAGTCGTAGCCCGCGGGGAGAATCGATTCATCGGCCCAGAACGCCTCGCGGATCGAGCGCTTGACGGCGTTTCGCCGCACCGCGTCTCCGACGCGCTTCGACACGGACAGGCCCAACCGAGGGCCTTCGGCACCTTCCTCGGCGCGTTCACGGGGGAACGAGTAGAGGACGTAGAAGCGGTTGCCGTGCGAGCGGCCGCGCTTGTAGACGCGATCGAAGTCGCCGGAGCGAGACAGACGCCCGCGCTTTCGCGAGGCGGGGCTCAAGCCAGGGGACGGGGTCGGGGGCGGCCGCCGGAATGCACCGCGGCGCTCAGGGGGTCAGCCGCTTGCGGCCCTTGCGACGGCGGCGGCGCAGGATCTCGCGTCCGCCTCGGGTTCGCATCCGGGCACGGAATCCGTGCGTGCGGGCGCGCTTGCGCTTCTTTGGCTGCCAGGTGCGTTTCATGAGAAGAGATGCGCGGTCGCCGGAGGATCCAGCGGCCCTGCGCGGGCGGGGAGTATACGGACCGAGCAACAACCCCGGGACCCGATCT